>MFSU01000018.1 GCA_001785115.1 Candidatus Muproteobacteria bacterium RBG_16_65_34 | reverse complement strand
CGAGGAACGCAAGGGGACCGGCGCAGCCGGCACGCGCTCCGGGGCGGCCTTTTCTTTGGTGACTTTCTTTTGGCCGCGCAAAAGAAAGACACCTGCCGTGGGTCAGCCACCCACAAGTAGCTTTTGAGCGCCGCCGAAGGCGGCTCGACTATGCGATGACCCAGAATTAATATGAATTTTCAACGCGCAGCCGCGTCAGGCAATCATACCTTCCGGGACTCGGCGTAGCCGAGCATCTTCTTCACCCACGGCAGCAGCAGGTAGGCCGGGAACGAAAGGAAAAAGGTGAGCAGAAAATACGGCGCGTAGCCCAGGTAGTGCGCGCCATAGCCGCTGGCGAAGCCGGCCAGGTGCCGCGTCAGCGCGAACAGCGAGGACAGCAGCGCATACTCGGCGGCGGAATAACGCTGGCTCACGATGCTCATGAGAAAGGCGAGAAACGCCGCGGTACCGAGACCGCCGGTGAACGATTCGAGGGCGCTGGCGGAATACATCATCACCTGGTGCTCGAACGGCACGGCCGCCCCCGGCGCGCCGAGCGGGATCACCGACGCCGCCCAGACGTAGCCCAGGTTCGATCCCGCCTGGAACAGTCCCAGAACCCAGAGCGCCTTGAAGATGCCGACGCGGTCGGTGAACCACCCGCCCGCGAGGCCGCCGGCGATGGACAGGACCAGCCCGAAATTCACCGACACCAGGCCGATCTGGGTGGCGCTGAAGCCCGAGTCCACCCAGTACGGCTTCACCATGAAGCCCATGGCGGCGTCGCCGAGCTTGAACGTGAGTACGAACAGGATGACGGGAAGGATGTAGGGGCGCTTCAGCATCTCCGCGAGCGCGCTGAAAAGCGGCGCGGAGGCAAGCGGCGCCGCTTCCCGCCCGGTTGCCGAACCGCGCCGCAGCCACAGGCTGGCGGTCGTGGCCATGAGCAGTACGGTCACGATCACCGCGATGCCGTTGGCCACCGACGCGCTTACTTCGATGACGACATCGAGTCCGTGCCGGATGCCAAACTGGATCGCGTAGCCGATCAGCACCAGTGCCAGCGCCGCCAGCAGCAGTCGCGGGAGGAACAGCCGCTGCTTCACCACCACGATATCGCGTTCGCGCGGCGCGTACCGGCAAACCACGCCGAGCAACGCGATGACCGCCGCGGCCGCGACATAGGCCCCGGGCCAGGTGAGGTAATCGCTCAGTATGAGTATGACCCCGGCGGCGAGGATGCCGCCGCGGGCGAAGCCGATGCGAAAGCCATTGGCGCGCCCGAGCTCTTCTTTCGCCAGCAGCTCGATGGTGTAACCGTCGATGGCGATGTCGTTCGTGGCCGAGAGCAGCGTAAAGAGCGCGATGGCGATCCACACCGGCGGCCCGAACCCCGCCTGGGCGGCGAGAAAGATGAGGCAGGCGCCCATGCCGAGATCGACCGCGAGCATCCAGCGGCGGTGGTGGCGGTAGTAGTCGACCGCCGGCGCCCACAGGAACTTCACCGTCCAGGCGAGCCCGAGCAGCGAGAGCAGGCCGATCTCGCGCAGGTCGATGCCGAGCTGGCGGAAGTACACCGGCAGCACGTCGTAGAAGATCCCGAAGGGAAAGCCCTGGGCGAAGTACAGCACGCCCACCCAGAAGAACTTGGATCGGAGCAGTTTTTTTTCTGTCGCCAAGGGCGGCCCGCGGATCGGTCGGTGCGCCGAAGTATATCACCCGCGGCGCGCGCCGAGGCGGCGGATCGAATGGGTCAGGCGTCGAGCGGCAGCGGCTGCTCGATCTTGCGCAGCATGTTCTGGATCACGAGCAGCTGATTCTCGAGATTTTGCCGCGCGCCCGCGAGCTCGTGGATGCGCCCGCTCAAGTTATCGAGGTTCTCGTGGACCTGTTTCAGGTTCTCGAGGCGCTGGTCCATCATGAGCTTGTGCTCGCGCACCTGCGCGAGGATCGGCGCCATGATCGCCCGGCTCCAGTTACTGGCGCCGGCGTGGCACTCGACGAAGATCTCGCGCGTGCGCACGACCAGCAGCATGAAGAATTTCCGGACCACGAAGTGCTGCTCGGTCATGACCATGGCGGGGCTGTTGCGAAACGCCTCGGCCTCCTCGTAGAGGCGCTGCAACTGGCTGTGGCAGGGCAGGAGCGAAAAGTTTACCGGCTTTAATTTCGCCAGCCCGTGCTCGGTGTGGAACTTGGCGTACACCGCCTGCACCAGGCCGCGGATCTGCTGCGCCTGCTTGCCGGCCTTTTCCATGGTGTCCAGCGCCCCGTCGAACAGATGCTTCATTTCGCGGCGCAGCCCCTGGGTGGTCCGGGAGGCGTTCATCTCGCGCCGCGCCCTGGCCGTCAGCGCGTCGAACGCCTCCGGGCTCAAATAGTCGAGCAGGATCTTGATCTGGTCCGCGATGACTTCACGGCTCGCCTGGAAGCTCGCGAGCGTCTTGTCGTAGGCCTCCCGCTCCCCGCGCATGCGCTGAAGCAGCCCCTGGATCGCGTCCTGGCTCTTGCCGGAGAGCGCCTCGAGCTCCGTGAGCTGGCTGCGAACCGAGGCGCGCCGCGCCTCGATCATGCCGCGCGTGGACTCGACGAGGTCGCCGATCTCGCGCGTGATGCGGTCGCGCAGGATCCGCTGTTTGGCGGCGATCGCGTCGGCCGCGAGCCGAAGTTCCAGTTCCGGCAGGCCGCTTCTCTCGAGCAGCGCCGCATCGGCCTTGATCTTGCCGAGCAGCCCTTTCTGGGCCGACACCGGAAACACCTGATGGCGGCTCACCCCCAGGGTGCGGGCGGTCTCCTCGATCTGGCGCGCGAGCGTGGACTCGACCGCGCCGTCGTCGCGCAGCTCGTCCCACAGGGCGTCGATCTTGTTGAGCACGACGTAGCAGCCTTCCCGGTTGCCGTTTCCGGCCGCGCACACGTGATTGTTCCACACCGCGAGATCGGACTGGGTCACGCCGGTGTCGGCCGCGAGCACGAACACCACCCCGTGCGCCTTGGGCAGCAGGCCCAGGGTGAGCTCGGGCTCGGCGCCGAGGGCGTTCAGGCCCGGCGTGTCGATCACCACGAGTCCCTGCTTGAGGAGCGGATGGGGGTAATTGACGATGGCGTGCCGCCAGACCGGGATCGCGACCTTGCCGTCGTTCGCGGATGTGGCGTCCGGCTCCGCCGCCTGGGGATGGTGCAGCCCAAGCTCCGCCGCCGCGCGCGCGCTGACGGCCTTGGTCTTGACGATCTCCCGGAAGACCTCGGCCATCTGCCGCGGTTCGTTCACCTCGAGCGGCAGCGTGGTCCAGAGGACGGGCTGGCGCTTGAGCTCCGCCAGCGTGGCGGCGGAGGCGCGGGTCTCGATCGGCAGCAGCGTCACGCTCGGCGGCAGCTTCTCGTCGTAGCGCAGCTCGGTCGGGCACATCGTCGTGCGCCCGGCGTCGGAGGGCAGCAGCCGCTGCTTGTGATCGGCGAAGAAGATGGCGTTGATGAGCTCGGTCTTGCCGCGGGAGAACTCCGCCACGAGCGCGATGGTGAGCTTGTCGGAGCGCAGCGCGTCGACGAGCTCGTAGATGCGCAGGTCGTCTTCGCCGCTGGCGAGCCCCTGGGCCTCGACCCAGCTCTGGTACTCGCCGATGATTTCTATCAGCCCTTCGCGCCAGAGCGTGTACTCGTTCAGGCGTCGGGCGAACGCGTTGGCGGCGACGCGCGGACGCCCGTGCTTGAGAACCTCGTTCATCTGCTGCTCGGGCGGAACATTTGCATCGATACCGACACCATCGTGTGGATGCATCAACGCACGGCCCCATCCGCCCGTCCCTGCGCCGAGTAGCGCGCCGCGTGCCGCGCGTATGTTTAGTACAGTTGCTCTTGTTTTGCAAAGAAAACTTTTGCCCCGCCTGGAATATTAGCGCCTCCTTATGGGTCAAGATTCAACCCCGAGGGGAGCCTTTTCGGCGCGCAGATGCGCACGCGCTTGCATCGGCCGCGCTCGCCCCGCTCCAGGATCACCCGGCTCTTGGGAACATCGAAGAGTTCGGCGAGAAAATCCGTCAGCTCTTTGTTGGCCCGGCCTTCGACCGGAGGCGCGGTCAGACGGATCTTGAGGCTGTCGCGCTCGACACCCGCGAGGGCGTTGCGCGCGGCGCGCGGCTGGACGCGCGTCATGAGAATGAGATCCGGACCGTCCCAGCGAAACCAGGCGGCGCCGGACATCAGCCGGTGAGTGGCAGCAGGGTGAACGCGAGGTGATCGAGCAGCATCATGGCAAGCTGCAGCAGCACGAGCACGGCGAGGGGGGAAAGATCCATGCCCGAGACCGGCGGGATCAGGCGCCGCGCCGGCGCGAGCAGCGGCTCGCTCAGGCTGTAGACCAGGCCGAGGGCCGGATTGTGGCGCGCCCCGTGGGGGTTGAACCAGCTCAGGATCACGCGGATCAAGATGGCGAAGATGTAGACATAGAGGGCGAGCTTGGTGAGATCCAAGACCGCCGCCACGCCGAGGCCCAAAGGGGTGACCGCGACACGGCCGAAGAACCCGAGCAGGGAGAGCAGATAGAACTCGGCGAGCTTGAGCAACAGCAGCAGCACGACCGAGGCGAGGTCGATCCCGAGCAGCCCCGGGATCGCGCGCCGCAAGGGCTTGAGCGCGGGATTGGTGATCGCCACGACGAACTGGGAGATGGGATTGTAGAAATCCGCGCGCGCGAGCTGAAACAGCAGGCGCAGCAACACCGTCAGGATATAGAACCCGAACGCCACCTGAATGAGGAACGCCGCGGCCTGCGTCAGAAAGGCGTTCATCGGTTTTTTCCGAACAGATCCGCCAGTTCGCCCGCGCGCCGCACGGCGGCGGCGAACGCCTCCTTGAACAGCCGCCGCAGCCCGCCTTGTTCCAGCGTCTCGATCGCCTGCTCGGTGGTGCCGCCGGGCGAGGTCACGCGCCGGCGCAACTCGCGCGGCTCCTCGGAGCCCTCGAGCGCCATTTTGGCCGCCCCGAAGGCGGTCTCGAGCGTGAGCAATCGCGCCTGCGCGGGCGCCAGCCCGGACTCGATCGCGGCCTGCTCGAGCGCCTCCATCACGAGAAAGAAATACGCCGGGCCCGAGCCCGAGAGCGCCGTGACCACATCGAGCAGGTATTCGTCCTCGAGCCACACGGTGACGCCCACGGCGCGCAGGATGGACTCGGCCGCATCGCGCTGGGGTTCGCTCACGCGCGCGTTGGCGAACAGCCCCGAGGCGCCGCTGCCGATGAGCGCCGCGGTGTTGGGCATGACGCGCACGATGGGCAGATCGCCGCCCAGCCAGCGCTCGATGTCCTCGATGTGTACGCCGGCGGCGATGGAAACGATCAGGGGCTTTCTGCGCTGTACCGCGGGGGCGAGCGCGGCGGCGACCTCGGCGAGCACCTGGGGTTTCACCGCCAGCACCAGGATGTCGGCGCGCGCGGCGACCTCGGCGTTGTCGGCGTAGGTCTTGAGGCCGAGCGCCTGCTGCGCGCCCGCGCGCTGCTCCGGCAGGGGGTCGGACAGGAGGATCCGGCCGCGGTCCCAGCCGTTGCGCACGAGCCCCCCGGCCAGGCTCCGCGCCATGTTGCCGGCGCCGATAAAACCGATGACCGGCCCGCCCATATTGGTGTCGCGCTGTGACATAGGGCACAGAGTGTAAATCGGTCCCGGCCCTGAACGGAAGCATGCGCGCCGACGACAGCGCCGGTTTCCGGTGTAAACGGCGGAAAAACCCGCGGCTTCTTGTTTGCGACGCGGCGCCGGATATACTAAGAAAACCAAGGCGCCGCGCACAACCTTTTACTTACCCCCTTCTCGCCGGAGACCCGATGGATATCGCCGAGCTGCTGGCGTTTACCTTCAAACAGGGCGCTTCCGACCTGCATCTGTCCGCGGGGCTGCCGCCCCTCATTCGCGTGGACGGCGATGTGAAGCGCATCAACGTCGATCCGCTGGACGACCGCGCCGTCCACAACATGATCTACGACATCATGTCGGACAAGCAGCAGAAGGACTTCGAGGAGTTCCTCGAATGCGACTTCTCGTTCGAGATTCCGAACCTCTCGCGCTTTCGCGTCAACGCCTTCAATCAGCAGCGCGGTCCGGGGGCGGTGTTCCGCACCATCCCCTCGAAGGTGCTCAGCCTGGAGCAGTTGAACTGCCCCGAGGTGTTCAAGAAGATCTCCGACCAGCCGCGCGGCATCGTGCTCGTCACCGGACCCACGGGCTCGGGCAAGTCCACCACGCTCGCGGCGATGATCAACTACGTCAACGAGACCGAGCACGGGCATATCCTCACGGTCGAGGATCCGGTCGAGTTCGTGCACCAAAGCAAGAACTGCCTCATCAACCAGCGCGAGGTCGGCAAGGACACGCTCGGCTTCAACAACGCGCTGCGCTCGGCGCTGCGCGAGGACCCGGA
>MFSU01000017.1 GCA_001785115.1 Candidatus Muproteobacteria bacterium RBG_16_65_34 | reverse complement strand
TGAACTTGGGGCTGTCGAAGAACTTTTCGTCCGGCCAGAAGCGCACGGTGGTGCCGGTCTGGCGCGCCGGGACGGCGCCGCTGCTCCTGAGCTCGGCGGTCTTCTGACCGCCGGCGAAGGCCATCTTGTGTTCCTTGCCCCCGCGCCGGACGAACACCTCGAGCTTCTTGGAGAGCGCGTTCACCACCGACACCCCCACGCCGTGCAGGCCGCCGGAGAAGCTGTAGCTCTTGTTCGAAAACTTGCCGCCGGCGTGCAACCGCGTGAGGATCACCTCCACGCCCGAGACGCCCTCGCCCTTGTGCCGGTCCACCGGCATGCCACGGCCGTCGTCCACGACCGTGACCGAATCGTCCTTGTGCAGGGTAACGTCGATGCGCTTGGCGAAACCGGCGATCGCCTCGTCGACGGAGTTGTCGATCACCTCCTGCGCCAGGTGATTCGGACGCGAGGTGTCGGTGTACATGCCCGGGCGGCGGCGCACGGGCTCGAGGCCGGTCAGGACTTCAATGGCGGAGGCATCGTAGGCTGAGGTCATGAGCGGGACCGGATCAGTTGCGGTATTTGATTCGTTCGATGAAATCGCGCACGGGACGCGCGGAGCCGGACTCGTCGCAGACGTAATCCCGGAAAAGCCGCAGGCGAAAGGCGTTGCTCCCGCGGTCCGGAATCGGCCGCCACTTCGCGTCTTTCACCGGCTGGAGCACGCGCGCGGACGTTCCGATCGCGTAGGTCTTGTATTCCCCGGTCTCGCAGCGCACGCCGTCGTAAAACACGTTGCGCGCACCGCCCGGGGTCTCTACCACGAACGCGAAGCGCAGGACCCGGTCCGGCGCGCGCGAGACGGAGCCGGCGTCCACGTACAGCTTGAGGGTGCTGCCGGGCTGGCGCGGGATCGGAAGCAGGTTGCCTTCTTCCGGGTAGGCCGGGATCGCGACCTCGCTCTCCTTCCATATATCTTCCGGGCGCTCGACGTAGCCGGACCCGCGCTGCTCGTAATCGAACGGGGACTTCGCGGCGGACAGCGGCGCGGAAAACGCGATCAGGGGGACAAGAAGGAAAGCTAACGAAATCGGCCGGTGTCGGGGCGACCTGGTGTGGCTCATCGGAGAGACTGACGCAAGCTTGTTATCATCGCGTTGGCGTCAGTATACCGCATATTCCTCCTCGCCCGGTACCTCCTCCGCGCGCGGCGGCGCGGCCCCGGCCGCGGATCAGGCGAGATCGGAGGCGAGCGCGTCGCGCGCGGCGCCCGACAGCGGGCTGGTGCTGTGGCGATATTGGGGATGGTCGATGCCGGCACTGACCGCGGCGCCCTGCTTGACGGCCTCGATCATCGCCGGCGTGAGCTCGAAGCGCAGAAAGTGCACCGAGGAGGTCTTGGTCTCGTCCTCGCGCTCCAGGTCCTCGTCGGCGATCGCCCACACCTTGTCGAAGCCCTCGACCTGCACCCAGACGCGGGATTCGACACCCCGGAGGCGCTTTAAGGCCTCGCGGCGCTCCTCGATATCCGGATACTCGACCATGAAGGTCGCCTTCCAGTTGGTGCCGTCCGGGATGAGCGGGTTGTAGGCCTCGAGCTCGTCGTTGATCCCCTCGGCCTCGAAGATGCGTTCGACCCGAAGCATCTCCTGGACCTGGTACTGAATTGTCAGCCGATCCTCGAAATAAAGTGTCGCGTGCGGGCCGATGGGCACATGACGGTTTTTCTTGTGCGCCATCACCCGGGCGCGGAATTGCGGGCGCAACTCGACGTATTTTTCGAGCGGATACAGGTCGGCGCGCGTCAGTTTCTGCATTGGAACGTCTCGGCGGTTAGTTGTTCGCTGATGGCTGATAGCTGATTGCCGCTTTCTCATATCCCATATGCCAGACGCAGGAGCGACATCGGATGCGTCGGCTTCTTGTCGCTGCGCAATCCGTTCTCGATCTGATGGCCCGCCATCGGGCAGTCGCTCGAGTAATGATCCGGATCGGACTGCCGCACGCGGTTCACCACCGGTCGGCCGATCTTCATCGAGATCTCGTGAAACTCGCGCTTCACGGCGTAGGTCCCGTCGTGGCCGGAGCAACGCTCGATCGCGTCTATCCGAGTGTCGGGCACGAGATTCAGTATGTCCCGCGTCTTCAACCCGATGTTCTGTGCGCGCAGGTGACAGGGCGCGTGGTAGGAGATGGCGCCGAGCGGGCGCTCGAACTCGGTGTTCAACCGGCCTTCCTTGTGCCGCAACCACAGGTACTCGAACGGATCGAACATCGCCCGCGCCACTTTTGCGACCTCGGGGTCGTCCGGGAACATGAGCGGCAGCTCTTTTCTGAACATCAGCACGCAGGACGGCACCGGCGCGACGATGTCCCAGCCCTCATCGACAAGTCTCGCGAGCACCGGGATGTTCGCCTCCTTTGCGCGCGCCACGGCCTCGAGGTCGCCGACCTCGAGCTTGGGCATGCCGCAGCAGCGCTCCTTCTCCGCAAGCCGCACCGGGATGCCGTTGTGCTCGTACACGGCGATCAGATCCTCACCGATGTGCGGCTCGTTATAGTTGCCGTAGCAGGTGGCGAAGAGCGCCACGCCTCCGCGCGTACGCCCGGCCGGCACGGCCACCAGCCCGCCTGCCTGTGCGTCGCACGCAGACAGGTCCGGGCGGCGGCGCGCGGCGCGCTTGCGCAACGTGTCGCTATGATATTCGGGCAGCAGCGCATCCGGGTGCACGCCCAGCGTCTTCTCCAGCACCTTGCGCATGGCGCCCGATTTATTGGCGGCATTCACCGCCTGCACGACCACCGGAATACCGGCGAGCCTGCCGACCATGTCGGTGCTGGTGAGCAGGCGGTCGCGCGCCTTGACCTCGCCGTGCTTAAATCGCACCGCCTTGGCCCGTAACATCAGGTGCGGGAAATCGATGTTCCAGTGATGCGGGGGGACATACGGACACTTGGTCATGAAACACAGGTCGCAGAGATAGCAATGATCCACGACCTTCCGGTAGTCCGCTTTATCGACCCCATCGAGCTCCATGGTGGGCGAGTTGTCCACCAGGTCGAACAGCGTGGGAAAGGCGTTACAGAGACTTACGCAGCGGCGACAGCCGTGGCAGATATCGAAGACGCGCTCGATCTCCTCCGTGAGCATCTCTTCGTCGTAGAACCAGGGCTCGCGCCACTCGAGCGCATGGCGCGTCGGCGCCTCGAGGCCGCCTTCGCGCTGTTCTTGCTGTTCTTTGATTGTCACGGCCATCTATCCCCCCTGGCTTTTTGAGGCACACACGCGCGGAGTTGGCGGGGCCAACCCCGTCTCGTGCGGCTTAGCGCCCGATTACCGGCCGAGCGTGTCCAGGGCCTTTTGGAACCGGTTGGCGTGCGAGCGCTCCGCCTTGGCCAGTGTCTCGAACCAGTCGGCGATCTCCTCGAAGCCTTCCTCGCGTGCGGATTTGGCCATACCCGGATACATATCCGTGTACTCGTGGGTCTCCCCGGCAATGGCCGCCTTCAGGTTATCCGCGGTGGCGCCGATCGGAAGCCCGGTCGCGGGATCGCCGCACTGCTCGAGGTACTCGAGGTGTCCATGGGCATGTCCGGTCTCGCCTTCAGCCGTCGAGCGGAACACCGCCGACACATCGTTATACCCCTCGACGTCGGCCTTGGCAGCGAAATAAAGGTAGCGGCGGTTGGCCTGCGACTCGCCGGCGAACGCATTCTTGAGACTTGTCTCAGTCTTGGATCCCTTAAGTTTTCCCATTTAGATTCTCCTGTTTTACCAAAATTAACAACGAATTGATTTAATGAGTAAAAATTAGCTGTCTAATTTAGAATTAGTCTAAATAGGAAGTCAGGATCTGTCAAGAGCGTTTTCCCTTTGGGCCCGGTTGTCCTTGATAAAACGCGATCCCAGGACTCGTATTCCTGAGCAGGCTAAGGAACCGCAGACAGTTCTACAATAGGTCTTGGCGCGACTGGGAGAATTTACGCGATCCGGCGGAGATTCATTCACCGTGTCCGGCGATGCGGGCAGACGCAAAACGCGACGGCCGGATCCGGAAATCACGAGAAACCGCCTGCCGCGAGGGCAATTTGGCTTGCGGCGGTAACTAAACTATATTGAGATGGACGTTTTTAACCAACCCGCGCCGGCAACGGCAAACTTCACCAGGAAAATCAGTCGGTTATTTCATGGCGACCCCGAGTACGGCAACCAATCTTAGCGGTCTCGCGCTGCGGCTGGTACGCGATAATCTGCTGAGCACCGGCGATGCGGAGCGCATCCAGGCGACGGCGCTCTCGAGCAAGGTCTCCTTCGTCACTCAGCTTGTCGAGAGCAAGAAGCTCGACAGCGCCACGATCGCGCGCGTTGCCTCCGAGGAGTTTGGCGTCCCCTTATTCGAGATCGGTGCCCTGGATCTCGAAGCGGCGCCGATCAAACTGGTCGACGAAAAAATCATCCGCCGCCATCGAGTGCTGCCGCTCTTCAAGCGCGGAACACGCCTGTACGTGGCGATTGCCGATCCCACCAACGTGCAGGCGCTGGATGAGATCAAGTTCCATACCGGGCTCGGCACCGAACCGATCCTGGTCGAGGAAGACAAGCTCGCCGGGACGATCGACAAATGCCTTGAGGCCGCCGACACAACGCTCGCCTCGCTTTCGGCCGATACCAGTCTCGAAGACCTCGAGAACATGGAGATCACCGGCGGCGAGGAAGCGCCGGAAGGCGCCGGCGGCGAGGAAGGCGTCAACGACGCACCCGTCGTCAGGTTTGTGAACAAGGTGCTGCTCGACGGAATCAACCGGGGCGCCTCCGATATCCATATCGAACCCTACGAAAAAACCTACCGCGTACGCTACCGCCAGGACGGGATGCTGAGCGAGGTCGCCAACCCGCCGCTCGCGCTCGCCAGCCGTATCGCGGCGCGCGTCAAGATCCTGGCCCGGCTCGACATCGCCGAGCGCCGCGTGCCCCAGGACGGCCGCATCAAGATGAGGATCTCCAAGAACCGCGCCATCGACTTCCGCGTCAGCACGCTCCCAACCCTTTGGGGCGAGAAGATCGTGCTCCGCATCCTCGACCCGACCTCCGCCACCCTGGGCGTGGAAAAACTCGGCTTCGAGCCGCAGCAAAAAGAGCTATTTCTCGAGGCGATCCACCGGCCCTACGGCATGGTGCTCGTCACCGGACCCACCGGCAGCGGCAAGACGGTAACCCTGTACACCGGGCTCAATATCCTGAACACGGTCGACAACAATATCTCCACCGCCGAGGATCCGGTGGAAATCAACCTCGCCGGAATCAATCAGGTCAACATGAACGAAAGGGCCGGGCTCACCTTCGCCGTGGCGCTACGCGCCTTTCTGCGCCAGGACCCGGATATCGTGATGGTCGGCGAAATCCGCGACCTCGAGACCGCGGAAATCGCGATCAAGGCCGCGCAGACCGGCCACATGGTGCTCTCCACGCTGCACACCAACGACGCACCGGGAACGCTGACGCGCCTTGCGAACATGGGTGTGCCGCCGTTTAACATCGCCTCCGCCGTGGTCCTCATCATCGCGCAGCGCCTGGCGCGGCGTCTGTGCACGCAATGCAAGCAACCGATAGATATCCCCAAGGCGGCGCTGCTCAAGGCCGGCTTCAAGGAAAACGAGCTGGATGGGCTTACGATCTACGGCGCGGTCGGTTGCAGCGCCTGCAACAACGGCTACAAGGGGCGCGTGGGCATCTATCAGGTGATGCCTGTCTCCGCGACTACCGGCGAGATCATCATGCGCGGCGGCAACCAAATCGACATCGAACAACAAGCGCGAAAGGAAGGCATACCCGATCTGCGCCAGTCCGGCCTGAAAAAGGTCAAGGATGGCGTTACCTCGCTCGAAGAGATTGAAAGCACAACGAATCAGTAGGCGATAAGGACACTATGGCTCAGGCAGCGGCTAAGAAACCCGGTCAGGACGCCTACACCTGGGAAGGTGTCGACAAACAGGGAAAGAAGGTCAAGGGCGAGATGCAGGGGGCGAGCGTCGCGATCGTCAACGCCACCCTGCGCCGCCAGGGCATCAATCCCCTCAAGGTGCAGAAGACGCGCAAACCGTTTTTCAATATGAAGAAAAAGATCACGGCCAAGGACGTCGCCGTGTTCACCCGCCTGCTCTCGACCATGCTGCTCGCCGGCATTCCCGTGGTCCAGGCCTTAGACATCGTCGGCAAGGGCCATGAGAACCCGAGCATGCAGGAGCTTCTGCTCACCATCAAGCAGGACATCGAGTCCGGAACCAATCTGACCCAGGCACTCAGCAAATATCCGCTCTATTTCGACTCGCTCTATTGCAATCTCGTCCAGGCCGGCGAGCAGGCCGGCATTCTCGACAACATTCTCGACAAGATTGCGATCTACAAGGAGAAGACCGAAGGCATCAAGGGAAAAATCAAGGCGGCCCTGTTCTACCCGGCCGCCGTTGTCGTCGTCGCCTTCATCGTCACCGCCGTGCTCCTCTACTTCGTGATTCCGCAGTTCGAGAGCATGTTCAAGAGTTTCGGTGGAGAACTGCCGGCGCTCACGCAAATGGTCATCAACATGTCCAAGACCTTCCAGCAATGGTGGTGGGCCATCATCGGCGGGATCGTGGGCACGGTGGTCGGCATCGGCCACGCCTACAAGCGCTCGCCCAAGATGCAGCACGGGCTCGACCGCGCCCTGCTCAAGGCGCCGATCTTCGGCGTGCTGGTGAAAAAGGCCACCATTGCCCGGTTCGCGCGCACGCTCTCGACCATGTTCGCCGCCGGCGTCCCGCTGGTGGAGGCGCTGGACTCGGTGGCCGGGGCGAGCGGCAACCGCGTGTATTACGAAGGCGTCATGGAGGTCAAGAACGATGTCTCCACCGGCACGCAGCTACAGACGGCCATGAACTCAACGGGCCTGTTCCCCAACATGGTGATCCAGATGGTCGCCATCGGCGAAGAGTCGGGCGAGCTCGACAAGATGCTCAGCAAGGCGGCGGATTTCTATGAGCAGGAGGTCGACGACGCCGTTGCCGGCCTGAGCAGCCTGATGGAGCCGATCATCATGGCCTTCCTGGGCGTCATCGTCGGCGGCCTGGTGATTGCCATGTACCTGCCCGTCTTCAAGATGGGCGGCGTCGTCTAGCCTTGCCCGTGCCCCGTCGCACTTCGCACCCGCGGGATCGAACATCGGCCCAATGACCGAGATCGCGCCCTATCTCGAGCAGCATCCCCTGGTATTCGCGCTGACGGCAGGCCTGTTCGGTCTCGCGATCGGGAGTTTTCTCAATGTCGTCATCTACCGCCTGCCGGTCATGATCGAGCGCACGTGGCGCCGCCAGTGCGAGGAGCTTGCCGGCCGGCGCCCACGCCGCAAGCGCGCAGAGGAAATCTTCAACCTGATCCTACCCGGCTCCCGTTGCCCGCACTGCAGCCACGAAATCCGCTTCTGGGAGAACATCCCGATACTGAGTTTCCTGTGGCAGCGGGGAAGATGCTCGAGCTGCAACCGCCGCATCTCCTGGCGCTATCCAACCGTGGAATTGTTGACCGGCGTTTGCTCCGCGGTCGTGGCCTGGCGCTTCGGATTCGCTCCGGCTGCGGCTGCCGCTCTGCTGCTTACCTGGGCGCTCATCGCGCTCACCTTCATCGATTACGATCACCAGTTGCTTCCGGACGATGTGACCCTGCCTTTGCTCTGGCTCGGGCTCCTCGTGAATGTCGCGGCGCTCTTCGCTCCGCCGACGCAGGCCGTCGTCGGCGCCATAGCGGGCTATGTTTCGCTGTGGTCGGTGTACCAGCTCTTCAAGCTCATCACCGGCAAGGAAGGCATGGGCTACGGCGACTTCAAGCTCACCGCCGCGCTCGGCGCCTGGCTCGGCTGGCAACAGTTGCCGTTCATCGTGCTGCTTTCCTCGTTCTTCGGCGCGGTCGTAGGGCTTGCGTTCATCCTCCTGTTCGGGCGCGACCGGAGACTGCCCATCCCTTTCGGCCCGTTCCTTTGCGCCGCCGGCTGGGTCGCGCTGCTTTGGGGGGACGCCATGACACGCTATTACTTGCAACTCGTCCGCCTCGCTTGAGGCTTCCGCATGCTGCGTATCGGCCTGACGGGAGGCATCGGCAGCGGCAAGTCCACCATCGCCGCGCTCTTTGCGCGCCATGGCACGCCGATCATCGACACCGACGAGATCGCGCGCCGCCTGGCGGAGCCGGGCGCGGGAGCCTACGATGCGATCGTCGCCGCGTTCGGTGACGGAATACTTGACGCCGGCCGGCGAGTCGACCGCAGCCAGCTGCGAGTACGGGTGTTCAACGACCCCGAGGAACGAAAACGACTCGAGGCCATCCTGCACCCGCGCATCCGGGAGGAGGTGCGCCGGCAGCTCGCCGAGCTCGATGCGCCATACTGCATCGTCGTCGTGCCGCTGCTCATCGAATCCGGGTTTGACGCGCTGATCGACCGCATCCTGGTCGTGGATACGCCGGAGGCCCTCCAAATCGCGCGCGCCACGGCGCGCGGCGGGTTAACCGAACCGGAGGTCCGCGCCGTCATGGCCGCCCAAACGAGCCGCGCCGAGCGCCTGCAGAAGGCCGACGACGTGATCGTCAACGACGCGGATATGACGCATCTGGAACGCGAGATCGAGCGGCTGCACGCGTTGTACGTCGCCGGAGTCTGGAGTCCTAGCTTCTAGCCTTAATCCTGTTAATCCTGAAAAATCCTGTTAATCCTGTCTATTTATCTTCTTAACGACGTCAGCAGGATCTACCGCATCCCACACGCCGCGGATCATCGCCACACCTTGGGCGCCAGCCGCGCGTGCCCGCGGGAGATCCACGGCGCGCATCCCGCCAAGCGCATAAACCGGAAGCGCCGCCCCACGGCAGAGGTTCTCGAATTTCTCCCAGCCGAGCGGCGCGGCGCCCGGATGGCTCGCGGTATGGGCCACGGGCCCGAGCATGGCGAAATCCGCGCCGACATCCGCCGCGCGCTTCAGTTCGTCCGCGTCGTGGCATGAGGCGGCGACCCAGAACTCGTTGCCGAGCGGACGCTCCGTCAACCGCATGAGCCGCGCGCTCTTGAGGTGTACGCCGTCCGCGCCCAGCGCGACGGCCAGCTCCGGCGACGCATTAAGCAGGATCCGCGCGCCATGCCGGCGACAGAGCGCGATGACCTCGCTGGCGTAAGCGCGAAACTCGGACTCGTCCATCTGCGGCTCGCGCAGATGTATGAGCCGCGCGCCGGCATTCAGGGCGCTTTCGAGGAGCGCGAAAAACTTCTGCTTGCCGATGCGCGCGGCATCACTGATGAGGTAGAGCGGCGGCAGCCACAGCCGCCGCAGCACCGGCAGATCGGCGGCGGGGAATTCCAGTGCCACGAGATCGGACGGCGCGGCCCAGCGCGCGCCCTGCCCCTCGCGCCCGTGGGGCGCGCCACGGTAGGCGGTAACGCGCCAGACATCGAGCAGCACCTCTTTATCGAGATAGCGGTGCCGCACCTGCATATAAGGGACGGCCTCCTCCACCTCCACGCCCAGTTCCTCGTGCAACTCGCGCTTGAGCGCCGCGAGCGCCGTCTCGCCGGAGAGGAGCTTGCCGCCGGGGAATTCCCATTTGCCGCCCTGATGCGTGTTCGTGGGGCGCCGCGTGATGAAGACCCGGCCGTCTTGAAGCAGCAGACCCGCGGCGACGTGTACTGTCCCGCTAGCTGCGGTATTCGGCATTGATGCGCACGTACTCGTGCGAGAGATCCGAGGTCCAGACACGCGCCCGCGCCGCGCCCGCGCCGAGATCGACTCGCATGGTGATCTCCGGCTTGGCCATCGCCGCGCGTCCGCGCGCTTCCGCATAGCCCGGGTCGAGGGCGCCGCGGCGCACGACACAGACATCGTCGAGATGAACGGTTACCGCATTCACATCGAGATTGGAAATCGGTGCCCGCCCGATGGCGGCGAGAATGCGACCCCAGTTCGGGTCGCTCGCAAAAAATGCGGTCTTGACCAGTGGGGAGTGGGCGATGGTGTAAGCGACCTCGAGGCAGTCCGCCACGGACGCGCCCCCGTTCACCTCGATGGTGATGAACTTGGTTGCCCCCTCGGCGTCGCGCACGATCGCCTGCGCCAGCTCGGTGCACACCTCCGCGACGGCGTGCGCCAGCGCTTCATAACCCGTGCCCTGTGGTATGAGGATCTCCGGGTTTTCGGCCCGCCCGCTGGCAAGCAGCACACAGGCGTCGTTGGTGGAAGTGTCACCGTCCACCGTGATGCGGTTGAAGGAAATATTGACCGCGGCCACGAGCGCCGCTTGCAGCGCCGACTGCGCGACCGCGGCGTCGGTGGCCACGAACGCGAGCATGGTGGCCATGTCGGGGCGGATCATGCCGGCGCCCTTGGCGATGCCGGTCACCGTCACGGTTTTTCCGCCAAACGTGAATTGACGCGACGCGCCCTTTGGCACGGTGTCCGTCGTCATGATGCCCGCCGCCGCATCCGCCCAGCCCAGCTCGCTCAGATTCGCGAGGCAGGCCGGGAACCCCGCGATCACCCGCTCCACTGGCAGCCGCTCCCCGATCACGCCCGTCGAGAACGGTAAAATCTCATGCCGCGCACACCCGAGCCGCTGCGCAAGCGCCGCGCAGCAGGCCCGCGCATCCTCCAGGCCCGGTGCGCCGGTGCCGGCATTGGCGAATCCGGTGTTAATCAAGAGCGCGCCCGGCGCGCCCTTGGCGAGATGCTCGCGCGCAACGATCACCGGCGCCGCGCAGAAGCGGTTCTTCGTGAACACCGCGGCTGTCTTGGTGCCGGGGGCGCACTCGATCACGACAAGATCGCGCCGGTCCTGCTTGCGGATGCCGGCGGCGGCGGTGCCCAGGCGGACGCCGGGCACGGAGTGAAGGACGGGTAATTCTTTTAGGCCTACGGGCATAGCTAAGGCCAGAGAAAAGATACAAGAGTAAAGAGAACTGAGTCCTTACTTTTCTCTTTACTCTTTTCTCTTTGCTCTGCCGTCATGCCAGTTTCCCGTGACAATGCTTGTACTTCTTCCCCGACCCGCACGGACAGGGCTCGTTGCGGCCGACCTTGGGCTGTTTGCGTATCACGGGCCTGTGCACCACCGTCACCTCGCCCGCCTCCTCCGGCTGGCCACCGGCCTCGAGGCTTGGGTGCAGGAACTGCATCTCCGGCGACGGCTGGCGCTGCGCTTCCAGCGCCTCCACATCGGCCTGCGCTTGCACCTGTAGTCTTGCGAGCAGCATCACCGCATCGTGCCGGATGCGGGAGAGCATGTCGGAGAAGAACTGGAACGCCTCGCGCTTGTACTCCTCTTTGGGATTCTTCTGGGCGTAGCCGCGCAGATGGATACCCTGGCGCAGGTAATCCATGGCCGCCAGGTGATCCTTCCACTGCGCGTCGAGCACCTGGAGCATTACGGCCTTCTCGAGGTGGCGCATCACCTCGGGGCCGACGGCGGCGGCCTTCTCGGCGTGCATCCGGTCGAACGCCTCGACGATGCGCGCACGCAACCGCTCCTCATCGAGCCCCGCCTCCTGCTGCAACCACTCGCCGATGGCAAGCCTCAATCCGAATTCGCGCTCGAGATGTTCCTCGAGCCCCTTCGCGTCCCACAGCTCCTCCAGGCTCGCGGGCGGAATGAACTGGCTCACGATCTCGTTGACCACATCGTGGCGAATCGCCGTGATGCTCTCGGAGATGTCCTCCACGTCCATCAGCCGGTTACGCTGCTCGTAGATAACCTTGCGCTGGTCGTTCGCGACGTCGTCATACTCGAGCAACTGCTTGCGGATGTCGAAGTTGCGGCCCTCGACCTTGCGCTGGGCGTTCTCGATGGTGCGCGTGATCCAGGGATGCTCGATCGCCTCGCCCGGCTGCATCCCGAGCTTCTGCATCAGCCCGGAAATGCGGTCCATGCGATCCGCACCGAAGATGCGCAGCAGGTTGTCCTCGAGCGAGAGATAGAAGCGCGAGGAGCCCGGATCGCCCTGGCGCCCCGCGCGGCCGCGCAGCTGATTGTCGATGCGCCGCGACTCGTGGCGCTCGGTGCCGAGCACATGCAGCCCCCCAAACGAAACGACGAGGTCGTGGCGCTTCTGCCAGTCCTCGCGGATCTGGCGCCGCTGGTCCTCATCGTCGCCCGCTTCCTTGATCTCGTGCTCGAAGTTGCCACCGAGCACGATGTCGGTACCGCGGCCGGCCATGTTGGTGGCGATGGTGACGGCCCGCGGGCGGCCGGCCTCGACCACGATCTGCGCCTCGCGCTCGTGGTGCTTGGCGTTCAGCACCTGATGCGCGATGCCATCTTTCGCGAGCAGACGCGAGAGATGCTCCGAGGCCTCGATCGAGGTCGTGCCCACGAGCACCGGCTGGCCACGCTCGTGACAACCCCGGATGTCGGCGAGGATCGCGGCGTGCTTCTCCGCGGCGCTGCGGTAGATCTGGTCGCCCAGGTCCTGGCGGACCATGGACCGGTGCGTCGGGGCCACCACGACTTCGAGCCCGTAAATCTGCTGGAACTCGAAGGCCTCGGTGTCGGCCGTGCCGGTCATGCCGGCGAGCTTCTGATACAGCCGGAAGTAGTTCTGGAAGGTGATCGTGGCGAGCGTCTGGTTCTCGTTCTGGATCGCCACGCCCTCCTTGGCCTCGACCGCCTGGTGCAGGCCCTCGGACCAGCGCCGCCCGTGCATCATGCGCCCGGTGAACTCATCGATGATGATCACCTCGTTGTCGCGCACGATGTAGTCGACGTCGCGCCGATAGAGCGCGTGCGCCCGGAGCGCCGCGTTCAAGTGATGCATCAGCACCAGGCTCGAGACGTCGTAGAGACTCGCTCCCGGCTCGAGCAGTCCGACCTGGACGAGCAGCTTCTCCACCTTCTCGTGCCCGGCCTCGGTCAGAAAGGCCTGGCGGGTCTTCTCATCGACGCTGTAGTCACCGGGGCCGTTCTCGACCTCCTGGCGCACGAGTTTCGGGATGACGGCGTTCACCTTGACGTAGAGATCGGTGCTCTCCTCGGCCGGGCCCGAGATGATGAGGGGCGTGCGCGCCTCGTCGATCAAAATCGAGTCCACCTCGTCCACGATCGCGTAGTGCAGCCCGCGCTGACTGCGCTCCTCGGCGCGGAACGCCATGTTGTCGCGCAGGTAATCGAAGCCGTATTCGTTGTTGGTGCCGTAGGTGATGTCGGCGGCGTAGGCGGCGCGCTTGGTCTCGCGGTCCTGGTTGGGGATCACCACGCCCACGGACATCCCAAGGAAGTTGTAGATCTTGCCCATCCACTCGGCGTCGCGCCGCGCGAGATAATCGTTCACGGTCACCACCTGCACCCCGCGGCCGGTGAGCGCGTTGAGATAGACCGGGAGGGTGGCCACCAGCGTCTTGCCCTCGCCGGTACGCATCTCGGCGATCTTGCCCTGGTGCAGCACCATGCCGCCGATGAGTTGTACGTCGAAATGGCGCATGCCGAGCACGCGCTTGGCGGCCTCGCGCACCACGGCGAAGGCCTCGTGCAACAGCGCATCCAGGGGCTCGCCGTTGGAGATCCGGGTCTTGAACTCCGCGGTCTTGGCGCGCAAGGCGTCGTCCGAGAGCGCCGCGATCGGCGGTTCGAGCGCGTTGATACGCACCACGTCCTGGGACAGGCGTTTGAGCAGCCGCGTGTTACGGCTGCCGAAGATTTTGGTGAGCGCGGCGGTGAACATGAAATGAGACGTACCCGCGGGGATCGTCGGGGCGCAATCAGGAGCGCGAATTATGGAGGAAAAACGAAAAGACTTGAAGCCGGATCGCGCCTCAGCGTGTATTTCGCGCGACCTGGCCGAGCGCGCCGGCCTGCTGGAGGTAATGCGCCGGATTCACCGCCCGCCCATCGCGCACCACCTCGAAGTGCAGATGCGGCCCGGTGGAGCGGCCCGAGGAGCCCACGCGGGCGATCTCCT
>MFSU01000016.1 GCA_001785115.1 Candidatus Muproteobacteria bacterium RBG_16_65_34 | reverse complement strand
GCCTTCATGCAGTCGTTGCAGATGCGATGCCCAGTGGTGGCGCACATCGGGTTGTCCACCGTGATCATCGCCAGCGCGCCGATGGCGTAACCCTCTTTTTTCAGGGCGTGCATCTCGGAGATCTTCTCATCCAGCGGGCAGCCGGTGAGCGTCACCCCGAGCGGGTTGACCTTGAGGCCCTTCTCCGGCTCGCCCTTCTTTTCCGGGAAGCCCTTGGAGCAGAAGTCGCCGTCGTGCTCGTGGCACAGGATGCAGTAGTGGATCTCGTTTTGCACCTCGCGCGCGTTCATCCGCGGGTCGGTGAGCTTGAAGCCGTCGCGGTGGTGGCGCGTCGCGCGCGGTCCCTCGGTGCGCCCGATGGGATCGCCGGCTACCGGGACCACCGGCACGAGCCGCTGGGGATCGACGCCCTCGGGCAGGCGGAAGCTCACCCAGCCCTTGACCGCGCGCCTGCCTTCGGGGGTGGTGAGCGCGCGGATGCACCAGCGCGTAAGTTGCTCGATCGCCTCCGCATTCGCCCCTTCGTCGGCGAGCAGCCGCTCGCCGTAGCGCCCGACGGCGAGCTCGCGGTCGGCGCCATTGAGCCCGGCCCGCTTCAGTACCGAGCTCAGCCAGGCGTCGAGCTCGGCGAAGCCTTCGAATTCCTCCTTCTTCGCGAGCCGGCGGCGCGCGCGCCGCTGCACGAACTGTTTTTTGAAGGCGAACAGCGGATCGTGCGTGAGCGTTTGCGCGCGCAGCTCCGCGAGCTCGCGCTCGATTCCGAAGAGCCCCCCGACGAATTCCTCCAACACCGGGCCGCCGGCGATGAGCAGCCCGCTCACCTGGACCGGCGTGAACGCCGCGCCGTTTCGATACGCGAGGAGTTTTTCGTGCGCCGCCGGGTTGCGCGCGTACAGCCGCTCGAGAAACCGTGCGTCGAACGTTTGCAGGGTTTCGATGTCCTGAAGATCGGCGAAGGTCAGATTGTGATTCAGCCTGGGTGCGGCTCGGGTCATGCGGGGCTCTGTGTGCGTAGGGGCGGTTAAATATGGCCGAAACGGCGGATTCGGCCTTGATCTGCGTCAGGAAAAACTGGGAAGGCTGCTATTCTAAGGAAACTCCGGAGAATTCCCAAAAACTATTTCCCTATCGGCGCTGCCTACGTTCTTGACCACAAAGCCTTCTTGGCGATGTGGTTTTGACGGCGATCGGCATAACGCAGTTCGAGCGCAGGGGTCAGGGGCAAGGGAAAGGCTTTGAAAAGTGCGTTTGTTCGTTAAGAAGATAGTCGAGGGTTAGAAGCGGCGTGGGCTTGACGTAGATCGAATCGGGTGTGACCTCCATGCTCTGCACGTCCAGGATCGGCGCGTTCTTTTGCCAGCTCTAGCCGTAGGGCTTCTCCCTTTCATCGGCCGTAATGGTGAATTTTCCAGAGAGCGTTTGCAGATCGCGCTCGACCGAGCGCTTGGTGGCTTTGCAGCCTTTACTGGAAAAAGGTGACCAATTTAATTTCCATCCAACGGGCCGATTCGTTTTGCGGTCAAACTTTTTCAGGAACGTAGCGTAACGGCGTCCGGGATTTCGCAGATCAGTTGAGAAAATCAACCTACCCAATTTTGCAGTTTTAGGCCGGGAACGCGCGAGAATTCTTTGGTGTTGTTTGAAACCAGAACCGTGCCCAGGCTGAGCGCGTGAGCGGCGATCAAGTTGTCCATGGGGCCGATCTGTTTTCCCCGGCGCTCAAGGAAGGCGCGCACGTCGCCGTATCGTTTGGCAACGGGTTCATCGAGTGGCGCGACCTCCAGACGGGCGATGAAGTGCTCGACGCGGCGGCGGTTATGATCCTGGCGCGCGCTTTTTGCGATCCCGGCTTCCAGTTCGCACAGCGTCACGATCGATATCAGCACTTGGCCGTAAAGAAGGCCGTCCATGCGCGCCAAGACCCGCTCATAGCCGGGGCGGCGGTTGATGGCAAAAATGCAGGTGTCGGTGTCGATCAGATAGCGGATCATCACGCGCGAAGCGAGCGGCGCTTTTGCCGGCGTTTCGGTTGATCACGCACGATCTGGAAATCGGGATCGAGACTGTCGAGAATACTTTTCAACTCCCTGGCGTTATAGCGCGCTGGAAACAGCAGAACGGCGTTCCCCAGGCGTTTCACCACAACCTCGTTTCCCTCAAAACGGAACTCTTTCGGCAGCCGCACGGCCTGGCTCTTGCCGTTGGCGAACAGTTTGGCAGTTTGCATGATGTGGATGTCCCGGCCGTTAATATATACCCAGTATATATGCTTGGAGACCTTCGGCAAACGATGCCCGGTCAGCCGGGATTTCCCCGCAAAAAAGGTGATAGATATATTGTGCGTCCAACGGGCCGACTCGCCTTGCGGCCAAAATAAATCTGATACCTTTTCCAGCCTGATACGTCAGTACATACCGCACTGTCGATTAGTACATGGGTACCCTCACAGTGATGTTCGCGTCATTACCCAAGGCAGGAGCCGTATGCGGTAATCCCGCCCGTACGGATCTGTGCGGGGGGCGGCGGGTAACCGCTGTCTCTACCGCGACCACCTTTTTTCTTCAGCGATGAGCGTTCCTACCGCGATCACCTTTTTTTATCGGCTTCGCTTCCCGCCCCTTCCTCGCCAAAGGAATAAGTATTCTTTCGCCCTTCCTTTTCCTGATAATTGCAAAAGGTATCCCAATAAACAGAGCGAGCACAAAATATCCCAAGACTGTGCTCAGGAAGGCAAAAATAAAGAACGGATCCAAGTATCCAAGGTGGATATAGTTGATAATTTGGACCGCCACCGACGCAGAAAACGCTGTCGCAGTACTTGCATACAAGTAATTCTTAGTAAGGAAGTGACAGACAATAGCTGCCACTACTCCAAGCGATACCAGCAACGCAACAGCGAGCACAGGGTCTTCCATATGTCACCCCAGCTAACCACCACCTAAATGTGGTGCCTAGAGAAATCCATCATTTATTGCAGCACCCCGATTCCTTTTGTGCGTCCCGATAAGCTGAGTCTCCCCCCCAGGCCACTCCGGAGTAAAAATTATCAGCACGCATGTAACAAAGCTGTTTATCTCGGCCAGATGGCAGCTTATCGCAGATAGCCTTCATTTCATCACCTTTTTCCGTTGACGCCCAGCGATTTACATAGTTCTTCCAGATCTTTTTCCACAACGTATCGGATTTTCGGGGCGTAGTCTTTGCACCAAGCCTCAATATTTTTTTCCGAATCAAGGAGTGGGCCATCATGATCCTTATTGCGTTTTAGCTTCACCGCCTCTTCTTCGTACATACCGAGAAATTCACCAGCGACCATATTTTGATCCATTTTACCGACGAATTTATATCCTGGGATTCCGTAAGACCAGAATTCAAGTTTTCCTGTTTTTGGGTCGAACTTCACGTCTCGTATTATGTGGGTTGGTTCCCGGCTATCGGCGCACTGCCCTCCAATATCATGGTGAGTTCCAAACACGCGTTCGCCGTACTTCCAAAGGCTGAGTATATGACCATAACAATGCCAAGTTGGGGTTGATCTAATTCTGGAAAAATCGCCAAGCGGAGTCATGTTTTGCACAACGGGTACCGTGGGCTTATATGTCGGCAATAAGGGCTTGGACACTATGGCTTTCGGAGCTATGCGCTTGGGCGCGACTTTCCACGCATCAATTATTTTTTTAAGTGCAGAAAGATTCTCTACAGGATCAAACTTTTCATTCTCAGACCCAGGGTATTTTCCAATGACATAAAGATGCAGCTTTGGTTCGCCTTTGATCTCTTCTTCCCATGTGCCAAGATTCATCGAAATATAAACAGGTGGAGACCGTCGCTCTGCGTCCATGATGGGTCGAACGTAAACTTCAAGTGATGTGAAGCCACAATGATGGAAATATCCAGGCGAGGTCATCCATCGAAACGACCAACCAGTGTTACGCTCAAGCCATTTATCGAAGCGTTCCGATGGCAAGGACGGGTCGAAATGACGAACATCAAGGCCCGCTGCGTACAGAGCGACATCTGTCCCTTTCCTTGCCCTTAGTCTGTCAATGGTGGAGCTTGACGGTTGATTGGGTACCGTCTTTGCCTTTACTTCCCTTAATACTCTTTCCAGATCGGCAAGTTGTTCCAAGCTACCACGCGCCCCGAAATCGTTCACTTTGCTGCCTTCATACATCAAATGCACCGTGGCTTCTTGATCGACGATAAACCTTAACTCAACACTGGGGCAGCGGTCTTTGGGGGTGTTGACATCAACTAAAAATGAAACGCATCCGTCAACGTCGCTGTCATGCGCAGCGCAATCGCCACCCTGCCACCGAAGCGGCGTGTCGCCCATGACTGATCCAAGCCATTTCTCAAGCGGGATTTCCGGCAAGTTACGATGCGGCACCTTAGTCAAACCGGGGAGAATCTTGCTGACCGGGTAAGATTTTAGGAAATTTATTACGTTTCCAATTTTATCTTTGCCCCTCTCATGGTTGTCCCGAACAATAGGGGACACACCACCTTTTTCCGTCAGATTAGCCTTACTTTCGTCCATCGCAGTCGCTTCAGATGTGATTCCCATCATACTCAACAGAATCGCAACACAGCCGATCATCGCTTTCATGATGCCCCCCTACATAAATAGCAGAAATCAAAAAAGGTGACAGATTTCAAAAAGGTGACAGATTTAATTTCCATCCAACGGGCCGATTCGCTTTGCGGTCAAACTTTTTCAGGAGGCAAAAAAGGGGTCGGGAGTCTTTTCTGGAAAAGACTCCCGACCCCTTTTTGACCAAGGAGGCGGGGGCGCTTGGGGATTAGGGGTCAGGGAAAGGGCTGAGGACTGAGGACAAACTTCGGGCCGGATCGCTCCTACTCAGCCCTAAGTCCTTAGTCCTCAGCACTCGACGGTGTTCCCCCTCCCCCCCTCACCCCTCGCGTTTCCATTCTCCCGACCTGCCTCCGGACTTCGACAGCAATCGAATATCCGTGATGGTCATGCCGCGGTCCACGGCCTTGCACATGTCGTAGATCGTAAGGAGCGCGATCTCGACCGCGGTGAGCGCCTCCATCTCGACGCCGGTCTGGGCCTGCGTGCGCGCGGTGGCGCGGGCATGCACGAGCGATTGCGCGGTATCGGGCGTGAGCTCGATCTCGACCGACGAAAGCGGGATCGCATGGCACAACGGGATGAGCTCGGCGGTCTTCTTCGCCGCCAAGATGCCGGCGACGCGCGCGACTGCGAGCACGTCGCCCTTCTTGTGGCCGCCTTCCATAATCAGCCGCAGCGTTTCCGGCTGCATGCGGATCAGCCCCTCGGCTGCGGCCGCACGCGCGGTGACGGGCTTTGCGCCCACGTCCACCATGTGCGCTTCGCCGGATTCGTTGAGATGGGTCAGTTTGCTCATAGTTAATACAAGGAACCTATGATTATGAGTTTTTGCCGCAAAGACGCAAAGCGCGCAAAGATTTTTTGTGTTTTATTCTCATGAGCTTTTCTTTGCGTCCTCTGCGTTCTCTGCGGCAGATAATCATATAAATTAGAACTCCTTATTTGGGCGCGGGATCGCGGCGGATGCGCGGCAGCATCTCGGCGATGTTGCACGGCGGCGTGCTCGCGTTCAACTGTGGCAGGATGATCTTGTCCAAACCCAGGCGGCAGGCGCCGGTCGAGCCCGGCAGGCAGAACACGAGCGTGTCCTCGGCCACGCCGGCGAAGGCGCGCGACTCGATGGTCGCGGTGCCGATCTCCTCGAACGAAAGCCAGCGAAACAGCTCGCCGAAGCCCGGGATGTGCTTGGTGAGCAACGGCGTCAGCGCCTCCACCGTCACGTCGCGCCGCGTGAGCCCGGTGCCGCCGGTCGTAATGACGGCATCCACGTTCTTGTCCGCGATCCAGGCGCGCACCTGCGCGCGCAGTGCCTCGATGTCGTCCTTCAGGACCGCGCGCGCCGCCACCTTGTGTCCGGCGGCCTCGAGCCGCTCCTGGATGAGATCGCCGGAGGTGTCGTTCGCGCGCGTGCGCGTGTCCGACACCGTGAGTATCGCGACGTGGAGAGGAACGAAGGGACCTTTGGCTTTGGGGCTCATTGGCAGTCTCTGGGTGAACAGTGACTCGTAACTCGTGAACCGTGAACCGCTTACCGTTCACCGATTACCGCTTTAGTCCGTCGGCGGCATGTGCACGAGGTTCCGCAACGCCTGCACGTCGCGCACGGTGATGTGGTTGCCCTGCATCTCGATCAGTCCGCCGCTGCGCAGCTTCGCCAGGATGCGCGACAGCGTCTCGGGCTGGATCGCCAGGCGCGAGGCGATCACGCCCTTGGGGGTCGTGAGCTGCACCTCGGGCGAGGTCTTCACGTCGCGCGGGATCTGCTCGAGCAGATAGGCGACGAGGCGATAGGTCGCATTTTGCAGCGTCAGGCTCTCGATCTGGTTCACCAGCATGTGCAGCCGCCGGCTCATGGAGGCGAGGAGGCCGAAGCAGGCGTCGCTCGACTCGCGCAGCAGGCCCACGAACATCTTCTGCTCGAACGCGTACAGGTGCGATTCGCTCACCGCCTCGGCGCTCACCGGGTAGCGGCCCTGGATGCCCATGAACATGATCGCCTCGGCGAAGGTCTCGCCCGGACGTATGATCTCGATGATCTTCTCATCGCCCTCGGGCGACAGCCGAAAGAGCTTGATCAAGCCGTCGCGCACGAAAAAGAACCGGTCCGCCGGCTGGCCATGGCGGAACAGCGCCTCGCCCGCCTTGAGCCGCGGCTCCTGCATGGAGTTGATCAAGATCTTCAGATGCTCGTCCGCCATGTCGGCGAAGAGATAGGCGCGGCGCAGCTCGGAGGCGACCTGAACGGGGCGGTTCATGCGCCAATGATAACCCCAAGCGGGGCCGGTTGACCAAGGTCAAAGCGATTTGCGGCGCGCCCGCTACAGTGGGCGCGTCGCTCAAGGACGCCGACGGCCCGCGAACCGCCATGAAGGTGCAACTGCTCATCTCCGAAACATGCGATCACTGCCGGCGGGCGGAGAAGATCTGGTCCGAGGTCGCCGCCGAGCACCGGTTCGACTTTTCCGTCGTGGGCCTGGAGCGACCGGAGGGCGAGGCCCTTGCCGAGCGGCTCCGGATCACCACCATTCCGGCGCTCGTTGTGGACGGTGTGCTGGTCGCGATCGGCGTACAAACCCCTGAAGAGGCTGAGGAGATCGTGGCCTCCGTCTCCCCCGGCACGAACGCTTAAGGGAACCTCTAAAAATACCTGAAAAGATCTTTTTCACCGCAGAGAACGCAGAGCACGCAGAGAAAATCCATTTCTGGTTCAGTAGCTTCGTGCCTCTACGGTGCTGTGGTGGGCTGGATGTACCGTGAATAACGGGAATTTTTTGAGGTTCCCTTGATTCTCTTGGCGTCCTTGGCGGTTCAAATGTCGTTTTTGGGATAAATCCGTTACCTTAGTCATCCCATGCTGACGCTCAAGGAAGCGCAGGCGGCCCTCCTCGCGGGCATCGTGCCGGCGCAGGCCGTCGAGGCCGTGCCGCTGGCGCAGGCCGCGGGCCGTTTCGTGGCGCGCGCGCTGCGCGCGGCGGTGGACAATCCCGCCTTCGACAACTCCGCCATGGACGGTTACGCGCTCGCCGTCGCGGACCTCGCCACGCAGGGTTTTGCGCTGCCGCTCGCGGGTGAGGCGGGCTGCGGCGATGCGCCCGCAGCGCTTGCGCCCGGAACCGCCATGCGCATCTTCACTGGCGCGCCACTGCCCGCGGGCGCCGACGCCGTCGTGATCCAGGAAGACGTGAAGCTGCACGATGGCAAGGTCACCATCCCCCGCAGCGTCCAGCCCGGCCAGAACATCCGCCGCCGGGCGGAGGACTTCGGCGTCGGCGAAATCTTGTACGAACCCGGTCGCCGGTTTACTTATTACGACATCGCGCTGCTCGGCGCGGCCGGTATCGCGAAGGTGCCGGTGTACGCGCGCCCGCGCGCGCTGGTGGTCGCGACCGGCAACGAGCTGGTCGCGCCGCCGACGCTGCTCGAGCCCGGACAGATTTACGAATCCAACCGGCTTCCCACCATTCTGCAACTGCAAGATCTGGGCGCGGAGGTCGTCGACGGCGGCGTCGCGCGCGACGACCCGGCGGCGTTGCGCGCGTTGCTCGAGCGCTCTGGCGATTACGATTTCGTGGTCACGAGCGGCGGCGCCTCCGTGGGTGAGCGCGATCTGGTGAAGCAGATCTTCGCCGAGATCGGCAAGATCGACTTCTGGAAGGTGAAGATCAAGCCCGGCAAGCCCGTCGCCTTCGGGCGCGTGGGCGACCGCACGCATTTCTTCGCGCTGCCCGGCAACCCGGTCTCGAGCCTCGTGACCTTCAAGCTCTTCGTCGAGCCGGCGCTCTACGCCTGGCATCGCAGTTCCTGGACGCTGCCGGAATTCCCCGCGATCGCCGCCAACGAATTCCGTCGCCACGCCGGACGCATGGAGTTCCTGCGCGCGCGCCTGTACATGGAAAACGGCCGACTCATGGCCCGCGCGCTCAAGGGCCAGGGCTCGCACATGCTCGGGCCGCTGCGCGAGACCAACGGCTTCATCAAGCTCGACGAGGATTCCACCGGCTTCGAAGAGGGGGCGACCGTGACCGCCGTTCCGCTTCGCCTCGATATCGGCGCTTAGCTCCGAGACGCCGGGGCGTAAAACTCAACGCAGAATCGTTGGGGTTCATTTCATTCACCCCAACCTACGAGCTGAACCTGGGAAAAGCAGTTGTCCGCAGATTTCGCAGATTATTGCGACGGCACAAATCTATCTGAACATGCCCGAGAGACTGTCTCCGCGCCGGCGCAGGATCGAAGCCTCCGTGCCGCCGCAATAATCGAAAACTCATATGATTATCGTTATTGACCCGGCACATCCGTGCCGTTACCGATGCCATAAGAGGCGCATCCGGCCTGCCTTCGTTCATGTACCATCGTGCCGGGTCAATAACGCAGATGAATCATTTGGTTTGAATGGCTGCCTGGCGCACCCATATGGTGAGAGAATGAGCGTCAACAACATTCCTAAAATCTGCGGAAATCTGCGTAATCTGCGGATGCAATCGCCGTTTTTTGGCTGATGCGCGCGATCGACGGCGCCCACGGCGAGGGCGGAGGCCAACTGCTGCGCACCGCGTGCGCGTTGTCGGCGCTGACGGGCGAGGCGGTGCGGGTCTTCGACATCCGCGCCCGGCGCGCGCCGCCGGGTCTCGCCCCGCAGCACCTCACCGCGGTCAAGGCGGTGGCGGCGCTTTGCGGTGCCGAAGTCGAGGGACTCGCCGTGCGCGCGCCGGAAGTCGTCTTTCGTCCCGGCCGGCTGCGCGGCGGGGAGTTTCGCTTCGACGTCGGTACCGCCGGCTCGATCACGCTCGTGCTTCAGGCCGTCTTGCCCGTGGCCTTCGCCTGCGGCGAGAATGTGACGCTGCGTTTGATCGGCGGTACGGATGTGAAGGCCGCGCCGCCGCTCGACTATTTTCGATTCGTGTTTCTGCCGCTGCTCGAACGCATGGGTTTTAAGGCGAAAATCGAACTCATCCGGCGCGGCTACTATCCGCGCGGCGGCGGCGAGGTGGGGGTCGAGGTCGAGCCCGGTCGGCCGCGGCCGCTGCGCCTGGATGCGCCCGGCGCGCTCGAAGAGATCCGCGGCGTCGCCCACGCCGCGAATCTTCCGGCGCATGTCGCCGAGCGCATGCGCCGGACGGCCGAAGAGATTCTGTGCGCCTATCCGCGCGTGCGCATCGAACCGCAGGTGTTGGGCCGGGAGCAGGCGATCGGTTCGGGCGGGGCGATAGTCGCGTGGGCGCGCACGGAACACACGATCCTCGGCGGCTCCGAGGTGGCGCAACGCGGTGTGCCGGCCGAGCGCATCGCGCAGAGCGCCGCCGAGAGCCTGCGCGCCGAGATCGAATCGGGCGCCACCCTCGACCTGCATGCGGCGGATCAAATATTGATTTACGCCGCACTCGCCCCGGGCGCCTCGTCGTTTCTCGCGCGCACGTGGTCCTCGCATGCGCAGACGACCGCATGGCTGCTGGAGCAGTTTCTCCCGGTACGCATCCGCGCGCCGGCGCACGATGCGCTGACGCGCGTGGAGATCGCGCCCGAGTGAGGCGGGGCCGGAAAACGCGCGCGGTCCGGCTCGCGGGCGTGGACGGTTATTGCGATCCTGGTTTGGCGGGAAGTCCGCCGCGTCGGTCCGAGCGCGGCGCCAGGAGTCGCGCGGGGAGATCGGGGTACCGGGACGGGCGCGCGGATCAGCCCGGCAGGCCGCCGTGCGCCGGCAGGGCCACGGAAACCAGGAATCCGCCGAGCGTGGGCGAGCTGCCGAACTCCATGCGCCCGCCGTAGCCCGCGACGATGTCCCACGCGATCGCCAGCCCCAGGCCGTGCCCCGGTGTCGCCTCGTCGAGCCGCACGCCGCGTTGCGCCAGCCGTGGCTGCGCATCCGGGGGGCAGCCCGGGCCGTCGTCCGCGATACTGATGACGAGAATCTCGTTGCTCCCCTCACCCCATTCTTCCCCGGCGAAAGGGGAGTGACGGGTCGAGGTCACGGCGGCCTCGAACAACACTTTCGATTTGGCCCACTTGCAGGCATTGTCGAGCAGGTTGCCGAGGAGCTCGATCATGTCCTCGCGATCGGCCGTGAAGGCGGTGTGCGGGTCCGCGCGGTATTCGATCTCGAGCGGCTTATCGCGATACAGGGACTTGAGCGTGCCGAAGAGCGCCGGGAGCTCGCTGTCGAAGTCGAACCGCTGGCCCGGATTGGCGCCCCCCGCCACCCGCGCACGCGCGAGCTCGCGATCGATCAGCCGGTTGAGCGAATCGGTCTGGACGGCGAGCGTCTGGTGTGCCTCGGGCAGCGCGCGCACCTCGGAGCGCTCGGCGAGCTCGGTGAGCAGCGTGAGCGGCGTCTTCATCGCATGCGCGAGATTCCCGAGCGCGCGGCGCGAGCGCGTCAGGCGTTGCGCGAGCGTGGCGAGCAGGCGGTTCAATTCGGCCACAAGCGGCTTCAACTCGCGCGGCGTCTCATCGCTCAGGCGCTCGATCTGGCCCCGTTCCAGGCGGCCGATCTCCTCGCGTATGCGCTGCAGGGGCTTCAGGCCCGTGCGCACGATGAACACTTGCAGCAGCAGGAGCAGCGCGTACGCCGCCGCCGAGACCAGCGTGTAGCGCAGCTCGAAGCGGCGCAGGTCGGCCTCAAGCGGCTGGAGATCGCCGGTCATGGAGACGATTACGCTGTGGCCGGAGATCCTGAATGCGCGCGTGATCATGAGCAGCGACTGTCCCAGCGGGCCCGTCACGCGGCGCTGGTCGAACGCGCTCGCGGCCATGTCGATGGCGGGCAGATCCGCGTCCCAAAGCGAACGCGAGTGCAGCACCTGCGGGCCGCTGGTGATGCGAAAGTAGCTGCCGGAAAAGACAAGCTGGTAGACCTGCCCGATCTGCTCTTCGGCGATCTGGACCTGGCCGGAGTCATCGACGGAGATCCCGGTGACCAGGTTCATCATGTCGTGCTCGAGGTGGGTGACGACGCCGGATTCCGCGAGGTAGCGCAGCGCGAAGGAGACCATGAACCCCTGAAGCGCGAACACGGCGGCCAGGCTCACCAGCAGACCCGCCCCCAGGCGCGACTGCATCGAGCGCATCAGCGCTTCGCCTCCAGCACGTAACCCTGGCCGCGGCGCGTCTGGATCAGCTCCGGCCCGAGCTTCTCGCGCAGCCGGCGGATGTAGACTTCGATCACGTTGCTGTCGCGGTCGAAGTCCTGATCGTACACGTGCCCGGTGAGCTCGGTCTTGGACACGATCTTTCCGGGGTGCAGCATGAAGTAGCGCAGCAGGCGGAACTCGGTGCCGGTGAGGGGGAGCGTCTGCCCGCGGTGCGTCACCGCCTGAGTGCTTTCGTCGAGCCTGATCTCACCGATCTCCAGGACGCTGCCGGCCGCTCCGTGGTGGCGGCGCACGACGGCGTTGATGCGCGCGACCAGCTCCTCGACATGAAACGGCTTCGCCAGGTAATCGTCGGCGCCGGCCTTGAATCCATCGACCTTCTCGTGCCAGGCATCGCGCGCCGTGAGAATGACCACCGGCAGCCTGTTGCCGCGCCGGCGCCAGTTCGCCAGCACCTCGAGGCCCGGGCGCTGCGGCAGCCCGAGATCGAGCACCGCGGTGTCGTAGGGTTCGATGTTTCCGAGATGCTCGGCGTCCACGCCGTTGTCGGCGGTGTCGACGGCGAAGCCCGCGGCCTCGAGCGCCTCCTTCAGGCGCGCGCGCAGCTCGGCATCGTCCTCCACTACCAGTAGGCGCACGTCAGTGTTCCCGTTACTTTTCCCTGATGGGCTCGCCGGATTGGGCGTCGTACTTCAGGTCCCGGACCACGCCGTTGTCGCCCACGATCCGGATTATATAGATGTACCGATCGCCCGCGCGCTCCAGCTCCGTCTCCGCGACCTGGCCCGAATGGGTCTGTTTCGCCTTCTCGAGAATCTTCTCGAGCGGCAGGATAACCCCCGACTCCCGCAGCTTCTTCGCCTCACTGTGACCGGCGAGCGCCGCGCCGCAGATCAAGGCGCCGACGACAACGGAAAGCAGAGTCATGGGACGCAGTTTCATGGCATTTTCCTACAGTTATTAAGGATAGCAAATCAAACCCGCTTGCGCCTTCGTGGGCGTGGGCCGCCGCCGGCGGCGAGAGCGAACCAGGCCCGGCGCGATGCCCGCCACAAGCCCCACCGGCGCGGGCCTCGCTGTTCCTCCACGGCCTGGACCCTAGCCCGCTCTAGGCCGACGCCGCGATGCTTCGTCGCCCCCGAGGTAGGCGACGGCGAAGGTCGCCACGAGCGACCGGTGGAACCGGCGCACCAACGGGTCCCAGACTTCGTTTTCCTGGACGGGTTGCATCGCGTTCGTTCCCCCTGATCTTGTGACGGCGCGCGGTCGGAGTTTATGCGGCGAAGCTGAAATGAGCCTGAACGATGCGCGCACTGGCGGTCCGGTCGGCTTGTCATTACTATTGGGTGACCTCATTTACAATGGCAGGACGAACGTAGCGAAGCGCAGTAGGGCTTCGAATACAATGACAGGACGAACGCAGCGAAGCGGAGTAGGGCTTCTAATACAATGACAGGACGAACGAAGCGAAGCGGAGTAGGGCTTCCATAACCGTTTCAGATTATCAGGATCGTCGGAGACGCCCATGCCCGATCTTACCGAAAAAGACATTCGCAGTTTGGAGCAGCGCCTGCTCGGGCGGCGCGAAGCGCTGCGTGGGATCATCCACGACGCCCTGATCGAGACCCGGCGCGAGGAGTACATCGGACTCGCCGGGCAGGTGCACGACTCCGGCGATGAGTCCATCGCCGATATGCTCCTCGGGATCGACCTCTCGCAGCGCGAGCGCGAGCTCACGGAGATGCAGGACGTGGAGGCCGCGCTCGAGCGTATCCAGGGCGATGTCTACGGCATCTGCACGGATTGCGGCGACCCCATCGACCGCGCGCGCATCGAGGTCTATCCCACCGCCAAGCGCTGCATCCGCTGCCAGACCCGGCATGAAGCCGAACGCCGGGGAGGCAAGGACTATACGCCGAGTCTGTGAGTCGTGATCCGTGATCCGTGATCCGTGATCCGTGATCCGTGATCCGTGAACCGTGAACCGTGAGCGGGTCACCGTTTACCGATCACCGATCACTGTTCACCGACCCACCCCTGACCCCTGACCCCTCAGTCCTCAAGACTCACGACTGTAATTTATGTACCACGGCGAGCGTTTCAACGCGATCAGCCATCTGTTCGGGGCGGGGCTGGCGGCGGCGGGGCTGGCGGTGCTGGTGGTCGTCGCCAGCTTGAAGGGCGATCCCTGGCGCATCGTCGGCGTGAGTATCTACGGCACGATGCTGCTGGTCCTGTACGTCGCCTCCACGCTCTACCACAGCTTGCGCGGACGCGCGAAGACCGTGTTCCGCAAGTTCGATCACATCGCGATCTACCTGCTCATCGCCGGCACCTACACGCCGTTCACGCTGGTGACCCTGAATGGCGTCTGGGGTTGGAGTCTCTTCGGCGCGATCTGGGGCCTGGCGCTGCTCGGCATCGCGCACGAGTTCTGGCTGGCGAAGGGCGCGCGCGTGCTGGCGGTGGTGATTTATATCGTGATGGGCTGGCTCGCGCTGGTCGCCATCGGCCCGCTCACCGCGCGCCTGCCCGCGCCCGGTCTCGCCTGGCTGTTTGCGGGCGGGGCGTTCTACACCGTCGGGATCGTGTTCTACGCTCTGGATCGGAAACTACGCCATGCTCACGGCATCTGGCACCTGTTCGTGCTCGCCGGCAGCGTGAGCCACTATATTGTGATCTTGCGTTATGTCGCGTGATCCGTGATCCGTGAACGGATCACCGTTTACCCTAAAACGGCGATTGCATCCGCAGATTACGCAGATTTCCGCAGATTTTAAGAATGTTACCGACTCTTCTTCTCTCACCATATGGGTGCGCCAGGCGGTCATTCAAACCAGTTGATTCATCTGCGTTAATCTGCGAAATCTGCGGACAACTGCTTTTTCCAGGTTTACCGATCACTGTTCACCGACCCTGACCCCTCAGCACGTAGGTTGGGGTGAATGAAATGAACCCCAACAAAATCTGAAATCGACGGTGTGTGGGCAACAGCGTGAAGGCGACACGGGAGGGTTATGTTGGGGTTCGCGGCGCTCACCCCAACCTAATCACTGTTCACCGACCCTGACCCCTCAGCACGTAGGTTGGGGTGAATGAAATGAACCCCAACAAAATCTGAAATCGACGGTGTGTGGGCAACAGCGTGAAGGCGACACGGGAGGGTTATGTTGGGGTTCGCGGCGCTCACCCCAACCTACGTGCTGTTCACCGACCCTGACTCCTCAGTCTTCCAGACTCAAGACTCCAGACTCCAGACCGACGACTGAGGACTGACGACTGAAGACTAGACTCATCTCAGCCCCGCTAATTCTTGAAGCAGCCGCCAGTTCTTGAGCCGGTCTTCCTGCGCCCGCAGAAGCGCCGCCGAGGGGTTGCCATCTTTGTCGAAGTGTTTGGCGAAGCGGCCCTCGGTGCGGGCGAAGGTGACGAAGTTCACGGTCTCGCCCTTGGGCGTGACGTGCCAGTCGTCCTTGCGCGCGGGGTTGCCCTGAAGATTCAACCGCTCCTTGAGGGCCTCGCCCGCGCGCGGATCGCAGGTGAGCAGCGGGAAGGCGCGCGAATCCACCGCGAGCTTCGATTGCCGCACCGAGGCGTCGTCGCCGATCCCGTGCTCCGGCTGGCACGGCGTGTAGACCACGACCACCGCCGGCCCCGGGTATTCGTTGGCCGCGGCGATCGCGCGGTAGAAGTGATTGACGTGGGCGCAGGTGGTCTGCGCGACGTACACATCCGGGTGCATCATGGCGATCGGCGCCAGCTCCTTGCGCCGCTCGGTCTTGCCTTGCAGGCTCTTTCCGTAGGCCGACATCTTCGCGTCCTGCGACAAAAAGCTCGAGGTCGAGGCCTGGCCGCCGGTGTTGGAGTAGACCTGGGTGTCGAGCACGAGCACCTTGATGTCCATGCCGCTCATGAGCATGCGCGACAGCGCCTGGAAGCCGATGTCGAGCATCGCGCCGTCGCCGCCGAGCACCCACAGGCGCTTCTCCTTCATGCCGCGCCGGTCCCACATGGCGCGCACGCCCATGGCGACCGCCGGGGCGTTCTCAAACAGCGAGTTGGTCCACGGCACGCGGTAGGGGTTGTACGGGTAGGTCGAGCCGAACACGGTGTTGCAGCCGGTCGCGGCCACGATCCCCATCGAGTCCGCGCCGTAGGCGTACGAGGTTCCGGTGAGCAGCATGCGGATCGCGGTCGCCTCGCCGCAGCCCATGCACGAGGACGCGCCGCCGCAGTAAAGGTGCGTCGCGTTCTTGAGCATCATGTCCCCGAGCACCTTGTCCTGGATGTAATCGCGCGCGGTGTCGGGCAGCTCGCGGAAGAGGCTCGTGGCCGCGCGGTACTGCGCGAGGTTGGCGTCGGTCTTCGGGATCATCTTGAGCGCGTCGTGGTCGCCGCAGGCCGTGACGCACTCGCCGCAGCCCTTGCACTTCGAGGGGTCGGTGATGAGGAAGAACATCCCGCCCTCTTTGCCCTTGCGCGCGGGCACATCGAAGTACTTCGTCGTCTTCGCGAACTGCGCGGCGATGTAGTCGCCGTGCTCGGCGGGCTTGAGCTTGCCGATGAGCGCCTCGTGCTCCGTGGCTGGCACGACCTTGGCGAGGATCGCGGTGTCCGGGCACTGGGTGACGCAATCCATGCAGCCGACGCATTTCTCGGCGTCGAGCTGCGGGAGGTCCGGGGCGATCGTGGAGAAGTCGCGCGCCGCGCCGGTCCCCGGCGGCATCCACGAGCGCGCGGTGGCCCGGTCCGCGGGGAGATTCTGCTCGGCGCTGCCGTCTTGATAGGCGCCGACGATCTCGCGCTCGAAGTCCTCGCGGTCGATGAAGTTGGCGGCGAACGTTTCGATGGCGGACATGGTTGTTCCTACCGGAATATCTAAAGACTCAACGCAGAGACGCGGAGGCGCGGAGAAAATAGAACTGAAACATAAGATCGAGTTTCCTCTCTGCGCCTTTGCGCCTCTGCGTTGAGTTGTTGGTTGTCATGCCACGGCTGCCGAGACGCGGGCGAGGTCGAGCACGCGCGCATTGAAATAGCCCTGCTTCACGGCCGAGACGTTGGCCTCGATCACTTTCTCGCCGCGCCGCCCGAAGTACTTGCGCAGCGCCTTCTCGACCCCCTGGAACAGCTCGGACTCGCTTACGCCGCGCGCCGCCACGAAGGGCGCGGCCCGGAAGAACACGCCCAGCAGCACGATGCCCTGCATGCGCGATTGCAGGTCCGGGGTGGCCGCGAGCTCGCGGGCGATGCGCACCGCGTCGAGATAGAACACGCGCAGGCGCTTGCCGAGGATCGACTCGCGTGCCGCGCGCGGGATATGGGCCCAGAACTCGGCATCGGTTTCGAAGCGGCTCTGAACGAACAGGGCGCCGCCCGCGGCGAGCCCGTGCAGCGGATCGGCGCCGCGCAGCGCGTTCACGTCGTGGACCGGCACGAAGTCCACGTGTTCGAGCTCCGAGTGCTCGTGAATGGGCTCCGTCGCCACGGTGAGGTAATACGTCGTCGGCAGGCCCTTCTTGTCCGAGCCGTACTTGGGGTAGGCCTGCACGTTGAGCCCGAAGATTTCCTCGACGAGCGAGGCGATCACCTTGTTGGTCGTCACCGAGCCGTAGCCGCCGACCGAATGGCCGCGCATCGAGAACGCGCCCCGCGGGCGCACGTCGGGGTTGTGGCGGCGCTCGAGCGCCGTGGGATGCAGGATGTTGAGCGAGAAGAAGTGCTTCCCGCCCGCGATCATGTTTTCGGCGACGGCGACCAGATCGCCCACGCGCGTATCGCGGCTCCCGAGCCCGTAGACGCCGGAGTAGATCTTCGGCACGCGTGCGATCGGCGGGTAGCCCTCGGCCCCCGCGGCGGCGTCGGCGAACGCGGCCTTGACCTCGGTCGTGAGCGGGTTGTCCTTGGCGAGCGGATTGTCCATGCGCTCGATGACGGAGACGGCCTTGCAATCCTTGAGCGCCGCGGCGATCTCGCGCCCCGGGAACGGCCGGAACCCCGTGACATGCAGCAGGCCGACCTTCCACCCGAGCTTCGCGCGCATCCAGTCCACAGCCGGCATTGCGGTCTCCATCACCGAGCCCAGGCCCA
>MFSU01000015.1 GCA_001785115.1 Candidatus Muproteobacteria bacterium RBG_16_65_34 | reverse complement strand
GATGTCCGCGCCGCTCTTCACGAGCGCGTGCATGAGCGGCACCGTGACCCAGGTCTCCGGGTCACCGGCCGCGATAAAGGGGATGAGCGCGCGGCGCCCTTCCCGCCCGAGCGTCTTGAACCGTTCGGCGATGCGCGCCATTAGGGAAGCCCTGAATAATATTGCTTGCCGCAAAGGCGCAAAGAGCGCAAAGATTGCTTGCGTTTCATTCTCATGAGCTTTTCTTTGCGTCCTTCGCGTCTTTACGGCAGATGATCATATAAATCATTCCTTAGAGTGAAATACCCTCGAGATCGGCCACGGTGTGGATGTCCTTGTCGCCGCGGCCGGAGAGATTGACCACGATCGTCTTGTCCCGGCCGAGCTCGCGCGCGAGCTTCCGGGCGTAGGCGATGGCGTGGGCGGATTCGAGCGCCGGCATGATGCCCTCGACGCGCGTCAACTCATGGAACGCCGCGATCGCCTCCCGGTCGGTGATCGCAACGTAGCGCGCGCGCCCCGCATCCTTGAGCCAGGCGTGCTCGGGCCCGACGCCGGGATAATCGAGGCCGGCGGAGACCGAGTGCGTCTCGACGATCTGGCCGTCGTCGGTCTCCAGCAGATACGTGCGGTTGCCGTGCAGCACGCCGGGACGACCGGTGCAGAGCGTGGCGGCGTGTTTTCCGGTTTCGATCCCCTCGCCCGCGGCCTCGACGCCGTAGAACGCCACCGACTCGTCGCCGATGAACGGATAGAACAGCCCCATCGCGTTCGAGCCGCCGCCGACGCACGCCACCAGCGCGTCGGGCAGCCGCCCCTCGAACTCCATGATCTGGTAGCGCACCTCGCGCCCGATCACCGACTGAAAATCGCGCACCAGCATCGGATAGGGGTGCGGCCCGGCGACGGTGCCGATGATATAAAAGGTATCTTCGACATTCGTGACCCAGTCGCGCATCGCCTCGTTCAACGCATCCTTGAGCGTCTTCGATCCGGACTCGACCGGCACCACCTCGGCGCCCAGAAGCTTCATGCGGTAGACGTTGATCGCCTGGCGCTTGATGTCCTCGGAGCCCATGTACACGACGCACTTCATCCCGAAACGCGCCGCGACGGTCGCGGTCGCCACCCCATGCTGGCCCGCGCCGGTCTCGGCGATCACGCGGCTCTTGCCCATGTGGCGCGCGAGCAGCGCCTGGCCGATGGTGTTGTTCACCTTGTGCGCGCCGGTGTGATTCAAGTCCTCGCGCTTCAAATAGATCCGCGCCCCGCCCCAGTTGGCGGTAAGCCGCTTCGCGGGATAGAGCGGGCTCGGCCTTCCCACGTAGAGCCGCAGGTCCTCGGCGAACTCTTCCTGGAATTTCGGATCGTCGCGCAGGCGTTCGTACGCCTCGCGCAGCTCTTTCAGCGGCTGCATGAGCGTCTCGGAGACGAAGATGCCGCCGTACCGGCCGAAGTGGCCACGCGCGTCGGGAAGCGTATACGCCTTCATTGCGCCGATCTCACGGCCCCGATGAACGCCGCGATCTTGTTTGCATCCTTGATGCCCTTGGTCGCCTCCACGCCACTCGACACATCCACGGCGTAGGGCCGAACCGTGCAGATCGCCTCGGCGACATTCTCGGGCGTGAGTCCGCCCGCGAGAATCAGCGGCTTGCTCAGGTCATGCGGCACCAGCTCCCAGTCGAAGCGCTCGCCGCTGCCGCCGGCCACCTCCGGGTGATGGGCATCGAGCAACAATCCCGCACAGTCGGCATACCGGCGCTCGGCTGCACGCACGTCCGCATCGGGCCGCATGGGGATGGCCTTGAGATAGGGTCGGTTATAGAGGCGGCACTGCTCGGGGGTCTCGGCGCCGTGGAATTGCAGCAAATCGAGCGGCACGCGGTTCAGGCTCTCCCGGATGAGCGCCGGGTCGGCATCGACAAACAGGCCCGTTACGGTGATGAACGGCGGCAGTACCCGGGCAATCGCGCCCGCCTGTTCCGGGGTCACGTAGCGCGGACTGCGCGCATCGAACACCAGCCCGATCGCATCCGCCCCCGCGTGCGCGGCGGCGAGACCGTCCTCGATGCGGGTGATACCGCAGATTTTGACTCGGGTAGGCATGCCTCGAACCTCTCAAAGGCGCGACAGCTTACCAGAGACCCGGGCCCGGCGGGAGCACCGGGTCGCGCCGCGCGCCCTTGGCGGCGTAAGATAGGCCGGAACGCCGGCAATTCGGACGCAATGAAACGCTGCTTAGGTCTTTTTCTTGCCGCGCCGCTCCTGCTCCCGGGCGCGGCGGCATGGGGAGACGATGACCCCTACGCCGACGCGCGCCGCGCGTTGGTCGAGACCGTTCGCCGCGACGTCCAGGCGACCCGGGATCTGCTGCGCCAACCGGCGCTCGATGCGCGCGTGCTGCAAGCGCTCGGCACGGTCCCGCGCCACGAGTTCGTCCCGCCCGAGCAGCGATCACGCGCCTACCAGAACCGGCCGCTCCCCATCGGTTATGGGCAGACCATCTCGCAACCCTACGTCGTCGCCGTCATGACCGAGCTGCTCAAGCTCAATCCCGGCGAGCGCGCACTCGAGATCGGAACCGGCTCGGGCTATCAGGCGGCGATCCTGGCCCACCTCGGCGTACGGGTGTACACGATCGAGATCATTCCGGCCCTCGGCGAGGCCGCGCGCAGCCGGCTGCAACGGTTGGGTTACGACAAGGTCGAGGTACGGATCGGCGACGGCTACTACGGCTGGCGCGAGGCCGCACCGTTCGACGCGATCATCGTCACCGCCGCGACGAACCACATCCCGCCGCCGCTCATCGAGCAACTGCGGCCCGGCGGGCGCATGGTCATCCCGGTGGGCAATCCCTTCGGCACGCAGCAGTTGATCGTCGTAAAAAAAGAAAGCGATGGGCGCATCGCCACGCAGAAGATCCTGCCGGTGCGGTTCGTGCCGCTCACGGGCCGCGCTAATCCCTGACGACCGTTTTCACCAGAGCCCTGCGTCCCGAGAAAAACGAGGGACCCCGAAGTGCTCCGGATACTCGATCTCCCGAAGATAAAGTCCGGCGGGCGCAGCCGTCACGCCGCCCCGCTCACGGTCGCGCGCCTCCAACACCTCCTGCGCCCACGCCGGCTCCTTCTCGCCAGCCCCGATCGTCATCAGTACGCCCGCGATATTGCGCACCATGTGCTGCAAGAACGCGTTGGCGTGCGCGCGAATATGCACCAGTTCCCCATGACGCGTGACTTCGAGCGCGCGCAGCGCGCGCACCGGGTTCTTCGCCTGACACTCGGCGGCGCGAAACGAGGTGAAATCGTGCTCGCCGATGAGGTGCCCGGCCCCGTTCTGCATCCGCGCGACATCGAGCGGCCGGTACTCGTGCGTCACGCGCCCGGCCAGATACGTCGGCCGCACCGCCCGGTTGAAGATCGCGTAGTGGTAATGGCGTCCGGTGGCGGAGTAACGCGCGTGAAAACCCGCATCCACCTCCCCGACCCAAAGCAGCGCGACATCGTCCGGCAGGTTGCTGTTGGCCCCGCGCACCCAGGAGTATTCGCTGCGTGTTGCACTGGTGTCGAAATGGATCACCTGCGCCGCCGCGTGCACGCCCGCATCCGTGCGCCCGGCGACGGTCACCTGGATCGGCTCGTCGGCGACCTTCGAGAGCGCCTCCTCGACCGCCTGCTGCACCGAGCGCGCCTGCGCCTGCCGCTGCCAGCCGGAGAAGTTGGAACCATCGTATTCGAGGATCGCGGCGATACGCATAAGCCGGGTATTTTACACGCTGCATCCATGGCGTCGCTGACGCGCGGGTAACGTGCGGGTCAGCCACCCACAGGCAGGAAACGCGGCCGAAGGCCGCTCAACGTCACAACTCAACATCAAACCGTTTCAGCGCCACCACCATCGCCAGATACAGCCCCAGCATGATCGCGACAGCAATGCCGAGGCTGAGGAAAAAATTCCCGGTCCGCTTCAGCAACCACGGCAGCGCGAGAAACAGCGACAGCGACGGCAGCACCAGCCAGAAGATACTGCTCGAGAGCGCCGCGACCTTATCGAGGCTGCGGGTGTCGAGATAGAGCCAAACGAAGGCGAGGATCGAGACGATCGGCAGCGAGGCAACGAGACCGCCAAGGAAGCTTGAGCGCTTGGCGATCTCCGAGATCGCCACGATCAGCACCGCCGACAGAAGTACCTTGAGCGCGTAATAGGCCATTTGGCGTAGCCTCCGGTTATCCTGGAAAAAGCAGTTAACCGCAGATGAACCTAAAAACGGCGATTGAATCCGCAGATTACGCAGATTTCCGCAGATTTTATATGGTTCAGCGCCTCTCGCCCACCGCCGGCTCCAACGTCCGCAACGCCTCGGAGTGATACTCGCGCCAGTACAGCACCGCGATCACCACCGTGGTGGCGAGCATGAATACCCATGGACTGATGAACCAGGCGAGCGCCGCGAGGCTGAGGTAGTACGCCCGCAGCCCCTGATTGAAGTCCTTCGAGGCGAGCGTGCTCACCTCCGCCGCGCGCCGCGCGTACGCGTCATCCGCGGCTTTCCCGCCCGGATTCGGCGCCGCCCCGACCAAGACCGAGCAGTAGTTGAACTGCCGCAACGCCCAGGTGAACTTGAAGAAGGCATGCACGAAGATGACGATGAGCACGAGCAACTTCAGCTCCCACAGCACCAGCGACGTCCTGGCCGCGAACGGCAACTCGCGCACCAGCAGGATCGCCTTGTCGGTGGAACCGAGGATCGTCACCAGCCCGGCGAGGATGAGGAGCGTCGTCGAGGCGAAGAACGATACGCTTTGCAACAGGTTGCCGAGGATATTGGCATCCACGATGCGGTTGTCGCGCTCCAGCATGCGCCGCATCCACTCGTAGCGATGGGTGTGCATCACCGCACGCAACGACCGCGCCCGCTGCGGGCCCCGGTCGGCGTACCAGGTGTAACCGATCCACACCGCGACGAACCACACGAGGCTTACGATGTCGGCGGTCGGGATTTCGCGCATGCGGTCATCTCGGGAGTTTGCGATTCCGGGGACATGATGCCGGAAGGGCGTCGGTATCTCAATGTCTCCCTACCGACCTCCCTGCTCCCAGGGTGAAGAGGTGCGCGCGTAGCGCGCTTCGGCTCGCCTCGACCGAATGGGGGACTTTCACCAACTCCCCCTCTCCCAAGGTGAATAGGTGCGCGCCTCGCGCGCATCGGCTCGCGTCCCTCTCCCGGAGGGAGAGGGGAAGTGGGTGAGAATCTATTCCGGTTGGAATGGGGGTGAGGGTGACTTTTTGTCGAGCCGCCTCGGCGATGTGCAGGCGACCGCCATGGATGGCGGAAGGTAGAGCAATGCAGGAGCAATTGCCGGGATGCACGAATGCCGCGGGCGCACGGGCGAGGCGGAAAGGGACAACGGTCCAGTGGACCGTGTCCCGCCGAGCGGGCGTGCCGTGGAAGGCGCGCCCCGGGCTTTCGAGCGAAGCGGGACAGCGCAGCCGAAGAAAGCGCAGGGGCGACCGATACTCGGCGCACGCTACGCGGACCCGAAAAACCCAACCACTATTCCGCCTCAACAATTCTCAGGTTGTTGCGGCAGTCCGTGAGGACGCGCGGATTCCCGATCCCCCGCTCCCTCAGAATGCCACTTGAAGAAAGAGGCCAACCACGCTGGCCTTGTAGTCTTGCGGACCCGCATCGAGGTACACGGCATTGGTAGCCGGGACCGGGTTCTGGGCCACGCCGTCGTAGTGCCAATCACGGATCGTGCCCTTTTCGTAGCGGTAAAACAGGCGCGTAGCGGCTGCCTTTGAAATCGGCACCAGCAGGCTTGCGTCAAGTATCTGCTGTTTAAACTCCAGATCCGGCATGCCGCTTCCAATGAGCGCCTCCTGCGCCGCCGTCAGGCCGAGGGCGGCGGCGTTGTAGCCGTAGCTGATCTGGGTGCGGCTGGTGGAATAGGTGTAGTTGAGGTCAAGCTTCGCCTTGCCGAAATCGTACCTCAGGCCCATTCCGAGCGTGTCGTTGCGGTCTTCCGAGGTCACGTCCCAGGTCCGACTCGTGGGATAGAGCGGGCTGGTATCCGAGGCCGCGCCGCAGACGGCCAGGAAGTCCGCGGCGGTCACCGTGGTGGTGCTGACGATCGTAATACCGGCGGCGATCTGGGCGGCGGTCAAGGCGGTGGTCTGGACCGCGCCATTGCTCAGGAAATTGTAGGTCGTCCCGATGACACAGGCATTGGCCTGGAGACCGGTCTGGTGCATCCGGCTCGCCTGGTAGGAGTAGAAACCGTACACCGCAACCTCGGCCGAGGGCTGGTAATTCAGGTCGAGGCTCAAGGAATTCTGCTTCTGACGATCGTTGCGGCCATAGGCCGAATCGGGATAGCGGGCATCCTTATATTGCAGCGCCACGCCGACGTCCAAGTCGGTGGCCACCATGTAATTGAAACGCGCGTTCAGGATGTTCTGGTCCCGGTCAGCCAGGTCGAACTTCCTGAAGCTGTCCATGATATGAATCCAGCTAGCCACGTTGGTGCCGGTGGCCGTCGGCAGAGGTCCCAGGGAAGTGCTGAAGAATGGATCGTAGGGATCGGGATGGTATTCGCTGCCGCGGCGGTTCGTGCGCTCGTAGGAGGCCCTGACCGTGCCGTCCTCGATGCCACGGTTGGTGTATCCAAGCTTGAGTTTGTCTTCCCAGGTCTTATCCCGCTCGCGATATTCCCGCTCGTATTCTTCGCGCTCAAAGGTCGCGTTGAGGCTGGACGCGGTGCTGACTCGATAGTCGGCACCCAGGGTGTAGTTGAACTGCTTGTAGTCGAACGGGATATTCCGGATGCCACCATTGCCGGCACTCGGGACCAGGCCCAGGGCCTGGGTCGCGGCGAGATTGCAGCCGGCCGCGTTGTAGGCCGTGTTCAACGTCCCCACGGGGTTATTGCCGGCCGTTGCGTTCGGTATGGGGAAATTCCCGCCGCTGCCGTCGTTCAGCAGCCGGCCCCATTGACCGGTAAGGGGGTTGCAGGCCCAGTACTCGGTCGAGTTCTTGGTCTCGTAATACCGGACCTTGCCCTTCACGTTCAAGGCATCCGTCGGATTGAGGGCCAGACCCAGATCGAGCAGCCTGATGTTGATCTCGGCGTCGGCCGACGATTTGCTCAAGGCGGCGGTGGTGTTCCAGTTGTCGGCCGTCGAGACACCGTTGATCGTTCCGCCCGTCAACGGATACATGCTGGGCGGGATCAGGTTGTCGTTCTGCCGCAACCTGCTCAGGGAGGCGACGGCGGTGAAACGGCCGCTGTAGAAGTCCGGCAAGGCGCGGGCGTACTCGCCCTTGGCGTTGTAGTAGTCGTTATCGGGATAGAGATCGTATCGTCCCTGGGTAAACGTCGTGGCCGGCACGCCCGCGATGGTGTTGGTGGTGATGAACAGCGGGTTGTCGAAGGTCATCGTGTCGATGTTGTTGCGGAACAGCGACGCCGCGACTTGCAGATTCAGGCTGGTGAGGGAGTCCGAATACCGCAGACCGGCCAGCAGGTCGTGGGTGTTGTAGTCGATCGACTCGGGGATCTCCACGTTGCCGCCGCCCCCGCCGCCGCCGAACACGGCGGCAAACGGCCGCGCGCCCTCGCGCTTCTCGTTGCTATAGCTGCCGAAGAATTTCCAGGCATCCGACAGGTTCGTGTCGTAGCGCACGCCGCCCTTCTTGCGAACAAGGCTCAGCTCCGAATTCTCGGTTGCCGCAAGCGCGTTGACGATATTGGGCCCCGTCACCGCGGCGCTCGTCGTGCCGCCCGGCGTCAGGGCGTTCAGGGTCAGGTTGTCCGTCCCGAGCCCGCTCCACAAGGATCTGTAAGTCGAGGTGAAAACATGCGGGGTCTCGTTATAAAAGGCCTCGACCTTCCAATCGTTGTAGCGGCCGAACTCGACGCCGAAATACTGGTCGTTACGACCCACGCCGCCGCCAACCGCTTCCACGAATCTGGCCTCGTCGGCCTTCTCGGCCTCCACCTCGAAATTGTTGAGGTACAGCCCGTTGTCCAGGTCCTTGTACATCCGGAAGGTGGCATTCTTCTCGTTGGCGTCGCCGCCGAGAACACCCGCCTCCACCGAACCGGAGTACGTCCATCCCGACTCCGTCGCCTTCGGCGTGACGGGGAGATAGGGTAATTCGTAGAGCTGCCCGGTCGGCGTGCGACGCGTCTGGGGCTGGCCGCTCAGGCCTGCGGGATCCCGGTCCCGCATCGTATTCCCCGTGCCCGGGTTGAGCGCATTGCCGAGCACCGTGTCAACGCCAACGCCGGTATCGGCTTGCGCGGCTGCGGCGGCAAGCTGCACGACCGCGGCACCGACACAAAGGGTGAGGATCTTCAGACGGGAACGAATTCTCGCTTTCATATTGGCGCGCCTCCCGGTTCGATTCAGGTTATTCGGGCCAAGGGTCCTCGACGGGTCGCTGAGGCGGCTCATCGCTGGAACCTCGCGCCCGAGGGATGATTGCTACCGTGAATCTGCGTGTGGCAGTTCTGGCAGGAACGCCCGATTACGCGCGCGCTTTGTGCGCCGCCTATGAGGGCGGACGCCGCAGTCTGGTCATTCCGGAAGAACTGCCCAGGGTGCCCGACCGAGGGACTATGGCACTGCTGGCAGAGTTGTGGGCGGGAACTCACCAGCAGCTTGTCGTGGTTCGATCCGTGCGGACTGTGGCAGTTGATGCAGTTCTCGCGCACCGGCGCGTGTTCCCACAGGAAGGGCCCGCGCTTCTCCGCGTGGCAGGGATAACAGACCTCGTTCACGCTGTCGGCCTTGAGCAGGGGCTTCGTGGTCGAGCCGTGCGGATTGTGGCAGTCCTCGCAGCTCATCTTGCCTTCGGGGACCGGCATGTGGGAGCGTTTTTTGAACTCGGCGCGCTGCTGCTGGTGGCAGGTATAACACGTCTCGGAGATGCTCGCCTTCTTCAGCAGTCCCTTGGCGGAAGCGTTGGCCATCGGGTTGTGGCAGTCGCTGCAACCGAGCTTGTTGGACGCATGGGTCGAACCCGGCCAGTGCAGGCGCTGACCTCCCTTATGACATTGGAGGCATTGCGTGTTCTGTTTCTCGATCGGCGTGCCCCACTCGCGCGTGAAGCTGATGATAAAATTCTTGTCGTCAACCTTGGATACGTGTTTCGACCCCGGTCCGTGGCAGGCCTCGCACACCTGCCGCTCGGTGTCGTTCTTGGGGTTGAGACGGAAGACCTTGGCGTGGAGCGTGTGTCCGAAATGCTTGTTCGCGGGTTCGTGGCACTGGAGACAGGCCTTCTCGCCCACGTAGGTCGCGGGGGCGCTCTCCGGAGCGCTCTCCGGGGCAGCGGCCATCGCCGGGCTGCCAAACAATGCGAGCGCCGTGACGGCCGCCACGGCGGCGAGACGGGCCCTTATGATGCAAAGCGAATTCTGGATTCTCATGCGCACTCCCTCTTTTTCTTCAACACTGAGCAGCAGCAAAGGATCGGACACCCACCACGGAATACCCCGGCATGCGTTCTTGTGCCTTGCTGGCTTCCACTTCTGCGCCGCAGCGCAGCGAAGCCAAGCGGCAGCCGAACAACGATAACCGGTCGTCTCGCGCGCTGTTTGTCTTTACGAGCTTCCGGCGCTTTTAAACCGCTTGCAGTTTGCCGACAACCCTATCCGTATGATTGCCTTGAAAGGACAGAGTCTTTGATCGAGAGCGCCAATTAGAGGCCACAAAACCGTACAGTGAAAAACCGTGCGGGAGCTTCGGTGGAAAAGCAGACCGCCGGCCTAGTCGGCGCCGACGCACGTGCGCGCCTGGGTGGGCGAACGGCCAAACCGCTTGCGAAAGGCCCGGCTGAAATGGGCCTGGTCGTTGAAGCCCCAGGAGTAGGCGAGGTCGCAGATGGACCGCTCTCGCGAATCGGCTTGGCGAAGCTGCCGGTGGCAGTTTTCAAGGCGCTGGGCCCAGATCCACTCCATCAGGGACATGGACTCCGTG
>MFSU01000014.1:22113-23179 GCA_001785115.1 Candidatus Muproteobacteria bacterium RBG_16_65_34 | reverse complement strand
GGTTGCCGTATCCCGCGCTGCGCGGCGAGTACCAGCTCGACAACGCCGCCGGCGCGCTCACGGCGCTCGAGACGCTGCGCGATCGGTTTCCCGTGAGTCAGGGAGACATCCGCCAGGGGCTGCTCCAGGCGACGATCCCGGGCCGGTTCCAGGTGCTGCCGGGAAGCCCGGTGCGCGTGCTGGACGTGGCGCACAACGCCGATGCGGCGCGCGCGCTCGCCGCGACGCTCGCGCGGCAGCGCGTCGCCGGCGAGACCTTCGCGGTGTTCGGCATACTCAAGGACAAGGACATCGTCGCCGTGGCGCAGGCGCTGCGCCCGCTCGTGGACCGCTGGTATGTCGCCACACTGCATACCGCGCGCGGCGCGAGCGTGGAGGAAATCCGCGCGGCGCTGGCCGCGGCCGGTGTCGGCGCGCCGGTCGCCGCATTCGATGAGATGCGCGTGGCCTACGCCGCCGCCTGCCGCGACGCCGGTGCCGCGGATCGCGTCGTCGTGTTTGGCTCGTTCTACACCGTTGGTGATATACTCGCGGCGCTTCCGGAGGGCGCGGGCGATGGCAGATAAAGAAGACTCGGCGCGAAACTTCAATCCCAGGCACCGCATTGTGGGCGCGATCATTCTGATCGCGGCGGCGGTGATTTTCGTTCCCATGCTGCTCGATGAGCGCGCCCCGCCCGCGGAGCCGATAGCGGTGAGCGAGATTGCGCCGCGCCCGACGCCGTCCGAGGGCGAGACCAAGGTCGTGGTTTCGTCGGTGCCGGCGGAGACCGCCGGGAAAACAACCGCCGCGCCGTCCGCGTCCGCGGCGGACGCCCCGCCCGCGGCAGCGACCCCCGCCGCCGAGAGTGCGCCGGGCAAAACGAAGACCCCCCCGGCGACGGTTGAGAAAACGAAGGAATCGTCCGCGGGTCCGGCCAAGGCGGCATCCGCAACGTCGGCAGACAAGTCCGCGAAGGGCTGGGTGGTGCAGGTCGGCACCTTCGCCAATCCGGACAACGCCGAGCGGCTGCGCGAGCGGCTCAAGCGCCACGGGCATGCGGTGGCCGCGGAAAACGTCACGCTCG
>MFSU01000014.1:1551-21980 GCA_001785115.1 Candidatus Muproteobacteria bacterium RBG_16_65_34 | reverse complement strand
CTGAACACCTTCGACCTGCTGATCCTCGCTTGCCTGCTCGTGTTCACCGCCATCGGCGCCTGGCGCGGGCTGGTGCGCGAGGCGGTGTCATTCGCCACCTGGGTCCTCGCCAGCCTCCTTGCCTGGTTGTATGCCGGCGACCTCGCCCGCGCTTTCGAGGGATTGACCGGCGATCCCGTGCTGCGCCAGGTGCTCGCATTTGCCGCGATCTTCGCCGCGGTTTTCATTATCGGCGCCATTGCCGGCGCGCTGCTGCACCGGCTCTTGCTCCGCAACGCCTCGTTCCGCGTCACCAACCGCATACTCGGCGGGTGCATCGGTCTCGCGCGCGGATCGGTGGTCATCCTCATCGTGTTCCTGCTCGCGGGGCTTACCGATTATCCGCAGCGGCCGTGGTGGCGCGCGGCGCTGTTCGCGCCGTGGTTCGAGCGCGTGGCGCTGTATGCGAGCGGCTACATCCCGCCGGATGTTGCCCGGCATATTCGTTACGGCTAAAATCCTTTTTTAAGCAGAGGGGTTGGTCCGCATGTGCGGCATCATCGGCATTCTGACCAAGGGTCCAGCCAACCAGGCCATCTACGACGGCCTCACGGTTCTGCAACACCGCGGCCAGGACGCGGCCGGCATCCTCACCAGCGACGGGCGGCGCGTTTATCTGCGCAAGGACAACGGCCTGGTGCGCGATGTGTTCCAGCAGCACCACATGCTCGCGCTCAAGGGCCAGATGGGCATCGGCCATGTGCGCTACCCGACCGCCGGATGCGATTCGCCCGCCGAGGCGCAGCCGTTCTACGTCAACTCCCCCTTCGGGCTCGCGCTCGCCCACAACGGCAACCTCACCAACGCCGAACAATTAAAGGACGAGATCTTCCGCGAGGACCTGCGTCACATCAACACCGATTCCGACTCCGAGATCCTGCTTAATGTTTTCGCCCACGAGTTGCAGGCGGTCGCGAAGCTTCGGCTCACGCCGGAGCATGTGTTTCGCGCGGTGGCGGCGGTGCACCGGCGCTGCCGCGGGGCCTATGCCGTTACCATGCTGATCGCGGGCTTCGGCATCTTCGCCTTCCGCGACCCCTTCGGCATCCGTCCCCTGGTGTACGGCCGGCGCGAGACCGATCAAGGCCCGGAGCACATGTTCGCTTCGGAGTCCGTGGCGCTGGACGTGTTGGGCTTCGAGCTCGTGGGCGATGTGGCGCCGGGCGAGGCCGTGGTCATCGACATGGACGGCGCGGTGCATCGCCGCCAGTGCGCGGACCACCCGCAGTATTCCCCGTGCATCTTCGAATTCGTGTACATGGCCCGCCCCGACTCGATGATAGACGGCATCTACGTGCACAAGACGCGGCTGCGCATGGGCGAGCGCCTGGCCAACAAGATCAAGCGCGTCTGGCCGAACATCGATATTGACGTCGTGATTCCGATCCCGGATACCTCGCGCACCGCGGCCTTGCAGATGGCCTATGAGCTCGACCTGCCGTACCGCGAGGGTTTCATCAAGAACCGTTACATCGGCCGCACCTTCATCATGCCCGGCCAGGCGGAGCGCAAGAAATCGGTGCGCCAGAAGCTGAACGCCATCGACGTCGAGTTTCGGCGCAAGAACGTGCTGCTGGTGGACGATTCCATCGTGCGCGGCACGACCAGCAAGCAGATCATCCAGATGGCGCGCGACGCCGGCGCCCGCAAGGTGTATTTCGCCTCAGCCGCACCGCCGGTGCGCTTCCCCAACGTGTACGGCATCGACATGCCGTCGCGCGATGAGTTGATCGGCAATGGCCGCACGGAAGACGAGATTGCGGCAGCCATCGGCGCCGACAAGCTCATCTACCAGGACCTCGACGACCTGATCGAAGCCGCGCGCGAGGGCAATCCCAAGATCCAGCGCTTCGATTGTTCCTGCTTCAACGGCGAGTACATCACCGGCGACGTGAGCCGCGACTATCTCGATCGCATCGAGCGCCAGCGCAACGACTCCGCCAAGACCAGCCGCAGTACCGGTGGGCAGGGGGGTGGTAACGATCTCGTCACCGCGGAAGTGTTGAGCTTCCCAAGGTAATTTTCCTTGCTCTTAAATGAGTGAGCGGTCTGCTTGTTTCTGCATTGACAGAGGGTGGGTGGCGCTATAGATTTACATTACTTGGCGCCGATTTGAGCTTCAGCTTGCGGGCGCGATACAAATGCCGCTAAAGCGAGATCACCCGCTTCCGGCCGCATTTGCGGCTTTTTTTGCGCCCGCGCCTGGATCGAAAGGCCCAGCGCGGAGGCGCAGAGACGCAGAGAACGGCGCGCGCGAGATCAGTTCGTACTCCTCTGCGTCTCCGCGTCTCTGCGTTGAGTAGTACAATCGATGGAGGTGCGATCATGTCGGATGGTTTCCAGGAGTGGGGTTTTGACACGCTCGCGGTGCGCGCGGGGCAGCATCGCACGAACGAGGGTGAGAATTCCGAGCCCATCTTTCTCACCTCCAGCTACGTATTCAAAAACGCGGCGGAAGCCGCGGCGCGGTTTTCCGGCGCGCAGCCGGGAAATATTTATTCGCGCTTCACCAATCCCACGGTGCGTGCCTTCGAGGAGCGCCTGGCGGCGCTCGAGGGCGGCGAGAAGTGCGTGGCCACCGCCTCGGGCATGGTCGCGATTCTCTCCACGTGCCTCGCGCTCTTGAAGGGCGGCGACCACATCGTCGCCTCGCGCAACATCTTCGGCGCCACGGTGCTGCTGTTCAATAACTTTTTGGGCAAGTTCGGCGTCGAGACCAGCTATGTGCCGCTTGCGGACTATGACGCCTGGGAAAAGGCGATCAGGCCGAACACGAAATTGCTGTTCCTGGAGACGCCGTCCAATCCGCTCATGGAGATCGCCGACATCGCGCGGCTCGCGGTGCTGGCGCGCAAGCGCGGGTGTCTGCTCGTGGTGGATAATGTCTTTTGTACGCCGGTGCAGCAGCAGCCGCTCGCGCTCGGCGCCGATATCGTCATTCATTCCGCCACCAAGTATCTCGACGGCCAGGGCCGTTGCGTGGGCGGCGCGATCGTGGGCGACGCCGAGCGGGTCGGGAAAGAAATATTCGGCTTTCTGCGCACCTGCGGCCCGAGCATGAGCCCGTTCAACGCCTGGGTGTTCCTGAAGGGGCTCGAGACGCTGCCGCTCAGAATGAAGGCGCACAGCGCCAACGCCCTGGAGCTGGCGCGCTGGTTGGAACAGCAGCCGCGTGTCAAGCGCGTGTACTACCCGGGGCTCGCCTCGCACCCGCAGCACGAGCTCGCGAAGAAGCAGCAGTCCGGTTTCGGCGGCGTCGTCTCCTTCGAGGTGGCGGGCGGGAAGGACGCCGCCTGGCACGTGATCGATTCGACCCGGCTCATCTCCATCACGGCGAACCTGGGCGACACCAAGTCCACGATCACGCACCCGGCCACGACCACGCACGGGCGCCTCACGCCGGAGCAGCGCCAGGAGGCCGGCATCGGCGACGGGCTGATCCGGATTTCAGCCGGGCTGGAGGCCGTGGCGGACGTGAAGCAAGACCTCGTGCGTGGGCTTTCATGAGTGTCTGCGAATAACCGATCGGTGCGCTTCACATTCGTTCAGCGCACCCTACTTCTATGAAAATACGTAGGGTGTGCTGAGCGGCGGCGAAGCGCACCGCATAACCATGCCGAATTACAAACGCTATTACACGCCTGGGCAAAAGGTCTTTATCACCCTGGTGACGTACCAGCGGAAACCATTGTTGATTGATCACATCGAGCCGCTGCGTGAAGCGTTAAAGACAGTACAAGCGAAACATCCATTCCAGCTGACAGCAGCCGTTGTATTACCCGACCACTGCCATTTTATTGTCGATTTACCTGAAGAGGATAGTGACTTCTCAACTCGCATTAGTCTATTCAAAGCTCGCTTCTCCCGTTCCCTTCCTAAATTCGATACCGAGCCGACGGCAAGCAGAACTCGCCGCCGAGAACGGGAAATCTGGCAGCGTCGATTCTGGGAGCACACCATTCGGGATGAAATCGATTTTCAGCGTCATTTCGATTACATTCATTTCAATCCTGTAAAGCATGGATATGTGTCTCGTTGCTCGGACTGGCCGCAGTCTTCGTTTCACCGCTATGTTGAACAGAGGATTTATGCCCTCGATTGGGGGCGAAGGGAGCCAGAGGAAATTCGGGATTTGGCTGCCGGCGAGTAATGGATCGGTGCACTTCGCAGGCTCAGCGCACCCCGTGTACTGCCGGTTTCGCCCGATGGGAACCCCCGGGTAGCGGCGGCGGCGTGTCCTCGTTATGCTTGCGGTGAACGCGGGAGAAAGGATCGATGCGCGTCGGGTTGTTCGTCACCTGCCTCGTGGATCTGATGCGGCCGAGCGTCGGCTTCGCCGCGCTCGAGTTGCTCAAGGCCGCGGGCTGCGAGGTCGTGGTGCCGCAGGCCCAGACCTGCTGCGGCCAGCCGGGGTATAACTCGGGCGACCGCGCGGCGGCCAGGGCGCTGGCGCTCAAGCTGGTCGGCGAATTCGAGGACTGCGATTACGTCGTCGTCCCTTCCGGCTCCTGCGCCGGGATGATCCGTGTGCATTATCCCACCCTCTTCCGGGACGAACCCGCGGCGCTCGAACGGGTCCGCCGGCTCTCCGCCCGCACTTACGAGCTCACCGATTTCCTCGTCAGCGTCGCGCGGCTCGACGCCCCGCCGGGGGAGTTCCACGGCGTTGTGACCTTCCACGATTCCTGCTCCGGCCTGCGCGAGCTCGGCGTGCAGCGCCAGCCGCGCGCGCTGCTGGCCCGGATGCCCGACCTGACGCTCGTCGAGATGCGCGAGGCCACGACCTGCTGCGGCTTCGGCGGAACATTCGCGGTGAAATACGACGACATCTCGACGCGCATGGCGGACAAGAAGTGCGCGCACATCGACGCGAGCGGCGCGGACGCGGTGGTGGCGTGCGATCTCGGCTGCCTGCTTCAGATCGAGGGCCGGCTGCGGCGGCGCGGCGATCACGCAACCATGGTGCTGCACGTCGCCGAGGTACTCGCGGGCGAGGAGGGCGCATGCGGCTAGAGGCGGTGCAGTTCCGGCGCAAGGCGGCGGAGGCCCTCGACAACGAGCGCCTGCAACGCGCGCTCGAGAAATTCCCGTCGCGCTTCGTGGATACGCGCGCCGCGGCGCTCGCCGAGCTCGGAAACACCGAGCAGCTGCGCGACGCCGCCGCGGACATCCGCGCGCGCACGCTGCGCGACCTCGACGCCTGGCTGCGGCGTTTCGAGCGCGCGGCCGCCGCCCGCGGGGCGACGGTGCATTGGGCCGAGGACGCCGACGAGGCGAACCGCATCGTGACCGAGATCGCGCGCGCCCACGGCGTGCGCAAGGCGGTCAAGTCCAAATCCATGGTGACGGAGGAATGCGGGCTCAACGAATATCTTGAGCGCCAAGGTCTCGAAGTCATCGAGACCGATCTCGGCGAATACATTTTGCAGCTCGCGCACGAGCCGCCGTCGCACATCGTGGCGCCGGTGGTGCACAAGAGCAAGGAGGAGATCGCGGAGCTGTTCGAGGAGAAGCACCGCAAGCCGCGCAAAGACGATATCGCCGAGCTCTGCCGCGAGGCGCGCGAGGAGCTGCGGCCCCATTTCCTCGGCGCCGATATGGGCATCAGCGGCGCGAATTTTCTCATCGCCGAAACCGGCTCGGTGCTGATCGTCACCAACGAGGGCAACGGGCGGCTTGTGACCACGCTCCCGCGCGTGCACGTGGCCGTGAGCGGCATCGAAAAAGTGGTGCCGACGCTCGAGGACGCGACGACGCTGCTGCGGCTGCTGCCGCGCTCGGCGACGGGGCAGGCGATCACCAATTATGTCTCGCTGTTGACCGGAACCCGGGGCGCGGGCGAGTCGGAGGGACCGGAGCATTGTCACATTGTGCTGGTCGACGCCGGTCGCAGCCGGATGCTCGGCACCGAGCTCGAGCCGATGCTGCGCTGCATCCGCTGCGGCGCCTGCATGAATCACTGCCCGGTGTACCAGAACATCGGCGGGCACGCCTACGGCTGGGTCTACCCGGGTCCGATGGGCGCGGTGCTCACGCCCGCGCTCGCCGGGATCGAGCAGGCACTCGATCTGCCGAACGCCTCGACCTTCTGCGGGGCCTGCAGCGAGGTCTGCCCGGTGAAGATCCCGTTGCCGGATCTCATGCGCCATTGGCGCGAGCGCCAGACCGAGCAACGGCTGCGTCCCCGGCGCGAGCGCCTGCTATTGCGTCTGTGGGCGTGGACGGCGCTGCGGCCGAGGCTCTATGCGGTGGTCGCGCGCGCGGTCGCGCGGCTGCTGCACGGGCTGGGCGGTTCCGACGGGCTGGTGCATCGGCTCCCCGGTGCATCCGGCTGGACGCGCGGGCGCGACCTGCCCGCGCCGCCGGGCCTGACGTTCCACGCGCTTTACCGCAAGCGGCGCGGAGCATGAATAGCCGGGAGCGCATTCTCGCGCGCATCGGGCAGGCCTTGGGCCGTCCGGGTGACCCCGCGCCGGCAGGGATCGAGGGGCATTTGCAGTCTCACCCGCGCGGTCCGCGGCCGGTTCTGGAAGGGGATGCGATCGCGCGCTTCCGCGAGCGCGCCGCGCGCATGGCGAGCGACGTGGCCCAGGCGAATGCGATGACGGACGTTCCCGGCGTCATCGCCCGGTATCTGGAGCAGCAGCGCTTGCCGTTGCGCGCGGTGTGCTGGCCGGCGCTTACCCGCCTCGACTGGCGCGCGGCCGGGATTCAAACCGAGGCGCGCGCCGCGCGCGCCGACGATCTTGTCGGCATCACCGGCGTCTTCGCCGCCATCGCCGAGACCGGCACGCTCATGCTGCTTTCGGGCCCCGACACGCCCGCGACGGTGAGTCTGCTGCCGGAGACGCACGTCGCCGTGGTGGAGGTAAGCCGCGTCGTCGCCACGATGGAGGATGCCTGGGACCGGCTGCGCGCCGAACGCGGCGCGCCGCCGCGCGCGGTCAATTTCGTTTCCGGACCGTCGCGCACCGCCGACATCGAGCAGACCGTGACCCTCGGCGCGCACGGGCCGTACCGGGTGTTGATCGTGCTGGTCGGCGGCGCTTAAGGGAACCTCGGAACCGCAGATGAACGCAGATGAACGCGGATTAAAAATGCTTTGCTTTTGCCTCTCGATTTCTTATCTGCGTTCATCTGCGGTTACGAAGAATAATAGTCAAGCTAGCGTGAACCGGCGCACGCAGTTGCGCCCCGCGTGCTTCGCCTGATACAGCGCCTCGTCCGCGCGCGCGATCAGGTGTTCGATTTCCTCGGTTTCTTCGAGGTAGGTCGCCACGCCGAAGCTTGCGGTCAGCCGGATGGATTTGTCCGCGGTGACCGCGACCGGTTGGGCGGCGATCGCCTCGCGGAGCCGCTCGGCGACCGGGATCGCGTTGGTGCCGTCCGTCTCGGGCAGGATCAGGGCGAACTCCTCGCCGCCGTAGCGCGCGATGAAATCCGTCGGGCGCGCGCTGCTGCGCAACCGCGCGACGATGTTTTTGAGCACCTCGTCCCCGGCCGGGTGGCCGTAGGTGTCGTTGATCGACTTGAAATGGTCGATGTCGACCATGAGCAGCGAAAAGGGCCGGCGCGTGCGTCGGCAGCGGCGCGCCTCTTCCTCGATGTGCCGCAGGAACTCGCGGCGGTTGTAGGCCTGCGTGAGGCTGTCGCGGATGGCGAGCTCCTCGAGCTCGGAACGCGCCCGCTCGAGCTTCGCCGCCATGGCGTTGAAGGCACCGGCCACGCGCCCGAGCTCATCGTCCCGTCCCGGCGGAATACGGTGGGCGAGGTCGCCGGTGCCGATCTGCGCGGCGCCTTTTTCCAGCAGCGCCAGCGGCCGCAGGATCGAGCGCGCCACGAGGACGCCGACCACCAGGGTCAGGACGAGCCCGATGCCGGTCATGGACGCGACGAAGACAAGCATCTTGCGCTCGATCGCGTCGGCGCGGGCGAGATGATCGGCCAGCTCGCCGCGCGCCAGCTCGTGGACGTAATCAAGCGTCTGCACGGCCGCGTCGATTTTGGCATCGAAGGCTTTCATGTTCCTGGTCGTCGCTGCATCGTGCCGCGGCCCGCCCCGGGCGAGTATCGCCCGGCCCCGCGCCTTGGCCTCCTCCCACTCGCGCTGCGCCGTGAGAATGGACTCCCGCTCCTGCGGCAGTTTGAAGGCCGTAATGGTGGTCTCCCGGAACATCCGATCGATCTCGTGGCTCAGCTTGTCGAAGCGTTCGACCTCCCGGGGATCGCCGCTGATGATGATGTCGTTGACCGGCATCGCCGCATTCAGCAGCAGGACTTGGAGTTGCCTGATGGGCTGCGTCTCCTGGATGACCTCCGCGATGGCTTCGTGGAAGGTCTCGGACAGGCTCGGGAGCAGGACCGTGCGCCCGATCAGCAGCGCGAACAGCAGCGGCAGCGATACGATTACCATGCCCAGGATGACACGGGCGCGCAGCGAGAGGGATCGCCCCGGAAGTTTTCTTATCATATTTAAAATATAGTACGTCCTATGACCTCCGACAGCATGCCGACCGCCACCCGATGCCCCACGCTCCGCGCACGCTGCTTTTAGAGATTTTCCGCACCGCCCTGGAGGCGGCGAACGGGCGCGCCCGGGTGCGCGCGTATCTGCGGGATCGTCCGCTCGCGCCGCCGGTCTACCTGATTGCGATTGGCAAGGCCGCCTGCCCCATGGCCCAGGGCGCGCACGAGGCGCTGGGCACAGGGATCGCCGATGCGCTCGTGGTCACCAAGGAGGGCCACGCCGAGCCGCTGCCGTGGCCGGTGCTCGAGACCGGACATCCGCTGCCGGATGCGCGCAGCCTCGAGGCCGGCGCGCGGCTCGCGCGGTTCGTCGCCGCCATCCCCGGCGATGCGCCGGTGCTGGTGCTGCTTTCAGGCGGCGCCTCGGCGCTGATCGAGGAGCTGCCCGCCGGCGTGACCCTGGAACGGCTTCAGGAGATCACGCGCTGGCTGCTCGGGAGCGGCCTCGACATCGCCCGCATGAACCAGATCCGCAAGCGCCTCTCGCGCATCAAGGGCGGACGGCTGGCACAGCGGCTTGCGCCGCGGCCGGTGCTCTGTCTCGCGATCTCCGATGTGCCGCTCGACGATCCACGCGCTATCGGCTCGGGGCCACTGGTGGCGGACGCTTCTTTGAGCGAGCCGCTCGAGACCGCCGGTTTGCCGGCGTTCGTGCGCGCGGCCTTGCAGGCCGCGCCGCCGGCGCCGGAGTCGGGCGACGCCTGTTTCCGTAACGTGCGTTTCGAGATCGTTGCGCGCCTGGAGGATGTGAAGCGCGCCGCCGCGGCGGCCGCGGGCGAGCGCGGCTATCGCGCGGCGGTGGAGCCCGAGTTTATTTCCGGCGATGCGCATCAAGCCGGCGCGCGGCTGGCGCGGGTGCTGCTCGAATCCGAATCGGGCGTGGTGCACGTCTGGGGCGGAGAGACGACGCTCGTGCTGCCGCCTTCGCCCGGCCGCGGCGGACGCAACCAGAGCCTCGCGCTCGCGGCGGCGCTCGCGCTCCAGGGGCATGACAACGCCTGGTTGCTCGCCGCCGGCACCGACGGTACGGACGGTCCCACGGAGGACGCGGGCGCGCTCGTCGATGGTGGCACCGTCGCGCGCGGCGCGCTTGCCGGACTCGATGCGCGCGCGGCGCTGGCGCGCGCCGACGCCGGAATGTTTCTGGAAGCGAGCGGCGATCTCATCCACACCGGACCCACGGGCACGAATGTGATGGATATCTTTATAGGTGTGAGGACTGAGGGCTGAGCACGTAGGTGAGCACCGCGAACCCCAACATAACCCCCCGTGCCGCCTTCATGCTCCTGCCCACACGCCGTCGATTTCAGATTTCGTTGGGGTTCATTTCATTCACCCCAACCTACGTGCTGGGTCCAAGTTCAAGGTTCAAAGTTCGGCATATGCGGTTGTGTGCTGTGAAGCCTTTAACTTTGAACTTTGAACTTGGAACTTTGAACTCTAGCGGCCGTCAGCGGCCGCGTCTCAAGCCGCCATTCTTTGGCGCTGCACCGAAGCACCGAGCCTTGCTCGTACCAGTCTCCGAGCACGATGCGGCGCGCGGGCCGGCCATCGAGGACAAAGCGGTGCTCCATCGGCCGGTGGGTGTGGCCGTGGATCAGATCGTGCACGCCGTGGCTGCGCATGAGCGACTCCACCGCCTCCTGGGTCACGTCCATGATCTCGGGCCGCTTCTTCGCGGTGGAGAGCTTGCTGAGGTCCCGGTAATTGCGAAAAAGCGCGTCGCGCTCCGGCGCGCTCCTGGCGAGCATCTGGCGCTGCCACTCGGGGTTGCGCACGACGGCGCGGAACGCCAGGTATTCGGTGTCGGCGGTGCAGAGCGCGTCGCCGTGCGTCAGCAGCGTCTGAGTGCCGTAGAGGTCGATGCGGGTGGGATCGGGCAGCAGGCGGCAGCCGCTCGCGTGTTCGAAGCCGCGGCCCATGAAAAAGTCGCGGTTGCCGTGCATCACGAAGACGGGAAGTCCGGCGTCGACGGCCGCGCGCAGGCCCGCGACGATGGGCCGGAATTCCTCCTGCGCCGCCGCCTCGTCGCCGATCCAGTACTCGAACAGATCGCCGAGGACATAGAGCGCCTCGCCCTGCCGCGCCTCACGTCCGAGAAAATCGAGAAACAGCTCCGTGCTGGCGGGGCGCTCGGCGCTCAGGTGCAGATCGGAGATGAACCGGGTGATTCCCGCCACGGTGCGCCCGCCTATTTCCCCTCGACGATTTGAACCTTCTCGATGATGACGTCCGAAAGCGGCACGTCCTTGGAACCGAGCTTGGAGCCGGTTGGCACACCTTTGATCTCATCGAGCACGTGCATCCCGTCGACTACCCGGCCGAACACGCAATATCCCCAGCCCTGAGGCGTGGGCGCGGAGTAATTCAGAAAATTGTTGTCCCCGACGTTGATGAAAAACTGGCTGGTCGCGGAGTTGGGCTCGGAGGTGCGCGCCATGGCGACCGTGCCGCGCGTGTTGCGCACGCCGTTGCTCGCCTCGTTTTCGATGGGCGCGCGGGTCGACTTGAGCATCATCCCGGGTGTGAAGCCCCCGCCCTGGACCATGAAGTTGTCGATCACCCGGTGGAACAGCGTGCCGTCGTAGAATCCTGCTTTTGCGTAGGCCAGGAAGTTGGCCACGGTCTTCGGCGCCTTGTCCGCAAAAAGCTCGAGGATGAGGGTGCCGTAATTCGTTTGTATGTGGATCATGTCGTCGCCTGGGGTTGGATCGCGGCTGTCTCGATGTTTCGGGTATTCTGAACCGGATTGGCCGCGCGGCGCAATACGAGGGGTTCGCGCCGCGGGCGGTTTCCGTTACCATTCGCCGCCATGGCGCCGCACCCGCTCAAAACCCGCTTTGCCCCGAGCCCCACGGGCTTATTACACCTCGGCAACGTCCGCACGGCACTGTTCAATTATCTGCTCGCGCGGCAGGCGGGAGGGACGTTTCTGCTGCGCCTGGAGGACACCGACGCCATGCGTGGGCACGAAAAGTACGCCGCCGCACTGCAGGAGGACCTGCGCTGGATCGGGCTCGACTGGGATGAGGGACCGGGGATCGGCGGGCCGCATGCGCCGTACGCGCAGTCGAGCCGCGGGGAGGTCTACCGGCGGTTCTTTACCGGGCTCGAAGCGCGCGGCCTCGCCTATCCCTGCTTTTGCAGCGAGCACGAGCTTGCGATTGCGCGCAAGACGGCGCTCGCCTCCGGCCGCCCGCCGCGCTACTCCGGGCGCTGCCGCGAGCTGAGTGCCGCGGAAGCGCAGACGCGCTTCGCCGCCGGCGCGCCGGCCACGCTTCGGTTTCGCGTGGCCGAGGGCGAGACCGTCGCCTTCGAGGACAAGGTGCGCGGGGCGCAGCGCTTTGCCACCGCCGACATCGGCGATTTCGTGATCCGTCGCTCGGACGGCACGCCGGCGTTCTTTTTTTGCAACGCCATCGACGACGCGGTCATGGGGGTGACCCTGGTCGTGCGCGGCGAGGACCATCTCTCCAACACGCCGCGCCAGATTCTGCTGCTCAAGGCACTCGGCCTGCCGGTGCCCGACTACGCCCATATCGCGCTCGTGGTGGGCGCGGACGGCGCGCCGCTCTCCAAGCGCACGGGAAGCAAAACGGTGCAGGAGTTGCGCGCCGCGGGTTATCTGCCGCAGGCGATCGACAACTACCTCGCGCGCCTCGGCCATACCTACGCGGACAACGCCTTCATGGACCTCGACCGGCTCGCTGCGGGCTTCGAGGTCGCGCGGCTGCACCACGCGCCGGCGCGGTTCGACGAAAGCCACCTCAAGCATTGGCAGCGCGAGGCCGTGCAGCATGCGACCGCCGATGGGCTTTGGGCCTGGATGGCGCCGGAGGTTGATGCGCTGGTGCCGCCGGGCGCGCGCGTGGCCTTTATCGAGGCGGTGCGCGCCAACCTGACCGTCCCCGCGGACGCGCGCGCCTGGGCGCGGATTCTGTTCTCCGACGACCTGCGCGTGAGTCATGCGGCCCACGCCGCGATCGGCGCAGCCGGCGGCGGGTTTTTCGCTGCGGCGCGCCGCGCGCTCGAAACGCACGGAACCGACTTCAAGGCGCTGGCGGCGACCGTCAAACAGGACACCGGCCTTTCCGGCAAGGCGTTGTTTCAGCCGCTGCGCGCGGCGCTCACCGGCGAGCTCGACGGGCCGGAGATGGTTAAACTGTTGCCGCTGATCGGGATCGAGCGGGCGCGGAAGCGATTACTGGAATGGTGCGAGAATGGAGAAAAGAGTAAAGAGTAAAGAGTAAAGAGAAAAGCGCGACCGGTGGTATGGGCGTTGCTTTTCTCTTTACTCTTTTCTCTTGCATCTGAATTTATGCTTCACATCTACAACAGCCTCACCAAAAAGAAAGAGCCCTTCACGCCTGTTACGCCCGGCAAGGTCCGCATGTACGTCTGCGGCATGACGGTGTACGACTACTGCCATGTGGGGCATGCGCGGGTGATGGTGGCGTTCGATATGGTGGCGCGGTATTTGCGCGCGCGCGGGTTCGAGGTCAGCTACGTGCGCAACATCACCGACATCGACGACAAGATCATCAAACGGGCGCGGGAGAACAACGAGGACATCCAGGCGCTCACCGCGCGCTTCATCCAGGCCATGGACGAAGACGCCGCCGCGCTCGGGGTGGCGAAGCCCGACGCCGAGCCGCGCGCGACGGCGTACCTGCCGCAGATCCGGGACTTGATCGGCGCACTCGTGAATCGCAGTTACGCCTACCAGGCGAAAAACAAGGACGTGTACTACCGCGTGCGCAAGTTCGCGCCCTACGGCGCGCTCTCGGGCAAGTCCGTGGACGACCTGCGTGCCGGCAGCCGTGTCGAGATCGGCGAGGAAAAAGACGATCCGCTCGACTTCGCGCTGTGGAAGGCGGCAAAGCCCGGCGAGCCGCAATGGGACTCGCCCTGGGGTCCGGGCCGGCCCGGTTGGCACATCGAATGCTCGGCCATGTCCAGCGCCTGCCTCGGGAGCCACTTCGACATCCACGGCGGCGGCATGGATCTCAAGTTCCCGCATCACGAAAACGAGATCGCCCAGAGCGAGGCCGCGACCGGGGAAAAATTCGTCAATACCTGGATGCACGTGGGCTTCGTGCGCGTGAACCAGGAGAAGATGTCGAAGTCGCTCGGCAACTTTTTCACCGTGCGCGAGGTGTTGAAGCAGTTTCGGCCCGAGGTGCTGCGCTATTTTATTCTGGCGAGCCACTACCGCAGCCCGCTCGATTACTCGGATGAAAACCTGGACGCCGCGAAGAGCGCGCTCACGCGTCTCTACACCGCGCTCAAGGACCTGCCCGATGTCTCGGCGCCTGCCAACACCGAGTATGAGCAGCGTTTCAACGCGGCCATGGATGATGACTTCAACACCCCGGTCGCCGTCGCCGTCATGTTCGATCTCGTGCGTGACATCAACAAGGCGCGCATCGACGACCCGACACAGGCCGCCGCCCTCGGGGCGTTGTTGCGGAAATTCGGCGGGATACTCGGCATCCTACAGCGCACGGCCGATGATTATCTGAAGTCCGGCGGCACCACGGGCGGCCTGAGCGACGGCGACATCGAAGCACTCATCACGCAACGCCTTGCGGCGCGCAAGACCAGGAACTTCGCCGAATCCGACCGCATCCGTGACGAGCTCAAGGCCCAGGGGGTGGTCCTGGAGGACGGCCCCGGCGGGACCACCTGGCGGCGCGATTAGCCCGGGCCGGCAAAAAACCGCGCAAATCCGGGCTTTTCGGCCGCTTTCCTATTGACCCTGCGCACACTTATAAGTAATTTCTCATTCTGTTAAACCGGAACCAGCCCAGGCCCGCTTGTCCCCCGGTTTTCGGGCATCAGGGGGCTTTTTTATTTGTTTTCTTGAGACTACCGTGGAATTGACCGGCGCAGACATCCTTGTCCGTTGTCTCCAGGACGAAGGGGTGGAGTACATCTTCGGCTACCCCGGGGGTGCGGCGCTGCACATCTACGACGCCCTCTATAAGCAGGACAAGGTCAAGCACATCCTGGTGCGGCACGAGCAGGGCGCGGCGCACGCGGCCGACGGCTATGCGCGCTCGACCGGCCGGCCCGGGGTGGTGCTGGTCACCTCCGGTCCCGGCGTGACCAATACCGTGACCGGCATCGCCACCGCCTACATGGACTCCAGTCCGCTCGTCATCTTGAGCGGCCAGGTGGCGACGAGCCTGATCGGCAATGACGCCTTCCAGGAAGTGGACGCGGTGGGCATCACGCGCCCCTGCGTCAAGCACAACTTCCTGGTAAAGGATGTGCGGGATCTGGCGGCCACGATCAAGAAGGCGTTCTACATCGCCACCACCGGCCGGCCGGGCCCGGTGCTGGTGGACATCCCGAAGGACGTGACCGCGCACAAGACGGAGTATGAATATCCGAAAAGCGTGAGCATGCGCTCCTACAACCCGGTGACCAAGGGCCATCCGGGCCAGATCAAGCGGGCGGTGGATCTCATCCTCGCGGCCAAGCAACCGATGTTCTACACCGGCGGCGGCGTGATCCTGGGCGAGGCTTCCGCGGCGCTCACCGAGCTCGTGCGGGTGCTCGGCTACCCCATCACCCAGACCCTGATGGGGCTCGGCGCCTTTCCCGCGACCGATCCCCGGTTCGTCGGCATGCTCGGCATGCACGGCACGTATGAAGCCAACATGGCGATGCACGAGTGCGACGTGCTGATCGCCGTCGGCGCGCGCTTCGACGACCGCGTGACCGGAGACGTCTCCAAGTTCTGCCCGAACGCGCGCATCGTCCACGTGGACATCGATCCGTCCTCGATCTCGAAGAACGTCCCGGTGGAGATTCCGATCGTGGGCGCGGCGGGCTTCGTGCTCGAGGAGATGATCAAGCAGATCAAGGCCTCGAAGAAACAGCCCGACCGGGAGGCGCTCGCCGGGTGGTGGAAGAAAATCGACGAGTGGCGCAAGCTCAACTGCCTCGACTATGACCGCGAAAGCCAGCTCATCAAGCCGCAGTTCGTGCTCGAGAAACTCTACGAGCTGACCGCAGGCGATGCCTACGTCACCTCCGATGTGGGCCAACACCAGATGTGGGCGGCGCAGTTCTACAAGTTCGACCGGCCGCGGCGCTGGATCAACTCCGGCGGCCTCGGCACGATGGGCTTCGGTCTGCCCGCCGCCATGGGCGTGCAGATGGCGCATCCCGAAGCGACCGTTTGCTGCGTCACGGGCGAGGCCTCGATCCAGATGTGCATCCAGGAGCTTTCGACCTGCAAGCAGTACGACCTGCCGATCAAGATCGTGAATTTGAACAACCGCTACATGGGCATGGTGCGCCAGTGGCAGGAGTTCTTCTACGACCGGCGTTATTCGCACTCGTATATGGACGCGCTGCCGGACTTCGTGAAGCTCGCCGAGAGCTACGGCCATGCGGGCCTGAAGATCGAAAAGCCCGGCGACGTCGAAGCCGCGCTACGCGAGGCGCTCAAGCAAAAGGACCGGCTGGTGTTCCTCGACTTCATCACCGACCAGACCGAGAACGTGTATCCGATGATCGTGGCCGGCAAGGGCCAGAACGAGATGCACCTGAAGCCGTGCAAGGCGGTGGTGCCGACCGACCGGGAGCTGGCTTAATCCTAGAAAAGGCAGTTAACCGCAGATAAACGCGGATATTCAGAGCGATGCCTGTATTCGCCAGCCCACCAAAAGGGTGAATGGCTTCGGTACACCAACGGCATGATTCATCTGCGTTTATCTGCGGTTAAACGCCGTTTTTAAGTTAATATGACCGGACGAACGAAGTAGGTAGACATTAATGCGCCACATCATCTCGATGCTGCTGGAGAACGAGGCCGGCGCGCTGTCGCGCGTGGCGGGGCTCTTTTCCGCGCGCGGCTACAACATCGAGTCGCTGACGGTTGCGCCTACCGAGGACCCGACACTCTCGCGCCTGACGCTGGTGACCAGCGGTTCGGACGATATCATCGAGCAGATCACCAAGCAGCTCAACAAGCTGGTGGACGTCGTGAAGCTCCTCGACCTCACGGAAGGGACGCACATCGAGCGCGAGATGCTGCTCATCAAGGTCACGGTCGAAGGCCCCATGCGCGAGGAGGTGAAGCGCCTGGTGGACATCTTCCGCGGCCGCATCGTCGATGTCACCGAGGCGAGCTACGTGATCGAGCTCACGGGCACGAGCGACAAGCTCGACGCCTTCATCCAGGCGGTGGGCGGCGCCGGCATCCTCGAGACGGTGCGTTCCGGGGTCTCCGGCATCGCCCGCGGCGAGCGCAGTTTACGAGTTTAATATTTTTGAAACCGCAGATGAACGCAGATACACGCGGATAAGACGGGATCTGTTGTTTTTCATCCGCGTCCATCTGCGTTTATCTGCGGTTCCATTTTCTTATTAGGAGTTTTTATGAAAGTCTATTACGACAAAGATGCGGATCTTTCGATCATCAAGGCAAAGAAGGTCGCCATCGTCGGCTACGGCTCGCAGGGCCATGCGCATGCGCTGAACCTGAAGGACAGCGGCGCGGACGTGCGCGTGGGGCTGCGCGAGGGCTCGATCTCGATCCAGAAGGCGAAGAACGCCGGCCTCGCCGTCAAGGGCATCGCGGAAGCGGTGAAGGAAGCCGACGTGGTGATGCTGGTGGCGCCGGACGAGCACCACCGGAAGATTTATCAGGAGAGCATCGAGCCGAATCTCAAGAAAGGCGCGGCGCTCGCCGTGGCGCACGGTTTTTCCATCCATTTCGGTTTCATCCAGCCACGTGCGGATCTCGACGTGTTTATGGTCGCGCCCAAGGGTCCGGGGCACCTGGTGCGCTCGACCTTCACCCAGGGCGGCGGCGTGCCGTGTCTGATCGCCATCAAGCAAAACGCATCCGGAAAGGCGCGCGACATCGCGCTGTCCTATGCCTCCGCCATCGGCGGCGGCCGCGCCGGCGTCATCGAGACGACCTTCAAGGACGAGACCGAAACCGACCTCTTCGGCGAGCAGGCGGTGCTCTGCGGCGGCGCCACGCATCTGGTGCAGGCGGGCTACGAGACCCTGGTCGAGGCCGGTTACCCGCCGGAGATGGCCTATTTCGAGTGCCTGCATGAGCTGAAGCTCATCGTCGATCTCATGTACGAGGGCGGCATCGCCAACATGCGTTACTCGATCTCGAACACCGCCGAGTACGGCGACTACACCCGCGGCCCGCGGATCATCACCGAGCAGACCAAGGCCGAGATGAAGAAGATTCTCAAAGAGATCCAGTCCGGCCAGTTCGCCAAGGAGTGGATGGCGGAGAACGAGACCGGCGGCAAGCGTTTCCCCGAGATGCGCGCCCAGGCCGCGAAGCACCCGATCGAGGAGGTCGGCAGCAAGCTGCGCGAGATGATGCCTTGGATCCAAGCCCGCCGCATCGTGGACAAGTCCAAGAACTAAAAGAACGGCGACCGCAGATGAGCGCGGATTAACGCAGATGGAAAATCAAGACAACAAGTAAACTGCATTCATCTGCGGTTTCGAGATTCATACATGCGCAACAACTCCCGTTATCCGCTTCTCGCGCGCGAGGGCTGGGTGCATACCGCGGTCGCCACCGGTGCGGCCGCCGCCGTGCATTATTACGCCGGGCCCCTCTGGGCCGCGCCGCTGTGGCTGGCGGTCGTCTTCGTCGTGCAGTTTTTCCGCGACCCGCCGCGCAAGATCCCGGCCGCCCCGCGCGGGGTGGTGGCCCCCGCGGACGGGCGCGTGATCGCCGTGGGCGAGGTCGAGGATCCCTATCTCAAGCGCCCGGCCCGGCGCGTGAGCATTTTCATGAATGTTTTCAACGTGCACTCCAACCGCTGTCCGGTCGAGGGCAAGGTCATGGAGCGCTGGTACCACCAGGGCGCGTTTCTCAATGCCGCCCTGGACAAGGCCTCGGAGCACAACGAGCGTAATGCCCTGTGGATCAAGACCGACGAGGGCGACGATGTGGTCGTGGTGCAGGTTGCCGGCCTCATTGCGCGGCGTATACTCTGTTATGCGCAGCCGGGCGAGCGTATCGCGCAGGGCGAGCGCTACGGGTTCATCCGTTTCGGTTCGCGCGTGGACGTGTATCTGCCGCCCGCGAGCCGCATCGAAGTGGGACTCGGCGACCGCGTGCGGGGCGCGTCCGAGGTGATCGCGCAACTGCCGCGCTGAATCCCTGGAGAAGGACATGACAGCCAGAGCCAACGAACCGCACGCGGACACGCCTAAGCGCCGGCGCCGGGGGATCTACATCCTGCCGAGCCTGTTCACCACGGCGAGCCTGTTCGCCGGGTTCTATGCCATCGTCCAATCCATGAACGGCAATTTCGAGCAGGCCCCGCTCGCCATCTTCATCGCCATGGTGCTCGATGCGCTCGACGGACGCGTGGCGCGACTCACGCACACCGAGAGCGATTTCGGCACACAGTATGACAGCCTCGTGGACATGGTGTCGTTCGGGCTCGCGCCCGCGCTCGTCATGTACCAGTGGGCGCTCTCCGGCATGGGCAAGTTCGGCTGGCTCGCGGCCTTCATCTACGCCGCGGGCGCGGGCCTGCGGCTCGCGCGCTTCAACGTCCAGACGGGCGCAGCCGACAAGCGCTACTTCCGCGGGCTCCCGAGTCCGGCGGCCGCGGCGATGGTCATGGGTTTCATCTGGGTGCTGCACGCCTCCGGCATTCCCGGGCGCGAGATCAGCATCCTCGCGCTCGCCGTCACGGTGCTGGCCGGGGTGCTTATGGTGAGCAATATCCGCTACCGCAGCTTCAAGGATCTGGACCTTCGGGGCCGGGTGCCGTTCGTGACGATCCTCATCGTGCCGCTCGTCTTCGTACTCGTGTTTCTCGATCCGCCGCAGGTGCTGTTTCTGGTGTCCCTGGCCTATACCCTGAGCGGCCCGGTCGCCGCCGCGCTGCGCCTGGTCCACCGGGTCGAGGATAAGCCGGCGGAGAAACACGGGCTTTAAACTTGTTCTAAAATCGACTACTCTTGGCGTATGTTCCGTCGTGCCCCAGTTCCCGAAACCGCACGCGCGCCTCACGGCGCGGCGGCGCGCCTCTGCCTGCCTTCCCTGCGACTTCTGCTGCTGCGCCGCTAGGCGCACACTATCTTCCCGGTCCTGGCGAGGACATGAATAATACGCATCCAAACCAGACCGAATTTGTTCCCGCGCAGGCGCGATACCGCCCATGCGGTTGAAACAGCACGGAGGACGTCATGAACGACCAATTGATTATTTTCGATACCACGCTGCGCGACGGTGAGCAGAGTCCGGGCGCGTCCATGACGCGCGAGGAGAAGGTGCGCATCGCCAAGCAACTCGAGCGCATGCGCGTGGACATCATCGAGGCGGGCTTCCCGGTCGCCAGCCCTGGCGACTTCGAGGCGGTGAAGAGCGTGGCCGAGGTGATCACCGAGAGCACCGTCTGCGGGCTCGCGCGCGCGGTCGAGAAGGACATCGACCGCGCGGCCGAGGCCCTCAAACCCGCCAAACGTGGGCGCATCCACACCTTCATCGCCACGAGCCCGATCCACATGCAGGAGAAGCTGCGCATGACGCCCGAGCAGGTGCTCGAGCGCGCGGTGTGGGCGGTGAAGCACGCGCGCAGACACACCGACGACGTGGAATTCTCGCCCGAGGACGCGGGGCGCTCGGAGATCGATTTCCTCTGCCGGGTGATCGAGGCGGTGATTGCGGCCGGCGCGCGCACGGTGAACATCCCGGATACCGTAGGCTACAACCTGCCGCACCAATTCGGCGCCCTGATCGAGACGCTGCGCGAGCGCGTGCCGAACTCGGACAAGGCCGTCTTCTCGGTCCACTGCCATAACGATTTGGGGCTCGCGGTGGCGAACTCGCTCTCGGCGGTGTTGAACGGCGC
>MFSU01000014.1:0-1511 GCA_001785115.1 Candidatus Muproteobacteria bacterium RBG_16_65_34 | reverse complement strand
GCGCGCCGGCAACGCCGCGCTCGAGGAGATCGTCATGGCGGTGCGCACCCGGCGCGACCTCTTCAGCTGCGAGACGCGCATCGACACGACCCAGATCGTCCCGGCCTCGCGTCTGGTGTCGAGCATCACGGGCTTTCCGGTGCAACCCAACAAGGCGATCGTCGGCGCGAATGCGTTTGCCCACGAGTCCGGCATCCACCAGGACGGTGTCATCAAGAAGCGCGAGACCTACGAGATCATGCGCGCCGAGGACGTGGGCTGGACCGCGAACCGCATGGTGCTCGGCAAGCATTCCGGCCGCAACGCGTTTCGCCAGCGCCTGTCCGAGCTCCGCATCGAGTTCAAGACCGAGCAGGAACTGAACGCTGCGTTCGAGCGCTTCAAGGACCTCGCCGACAAGAAACACGAGATCTTCGATGAGGACTTGCAGGCGCTTGTGACCGAGGCGGACCTCGAGCAGGAAAACGAGCACTTTCGCCTGGTGTCGCTCAAGGTCTGCTCCCAGACTGGCGAGACGCCCTACGCGCAGGTGACGCTCGCGGTGAACGGCGCGGAGAAGGCAGGCAGCGCCGAGGGCAGCGGCCCAGTGGACGCCTCGTTCCGGGCGATCGACAGCATCGTCGGCGGCAACGGCCAGTTGCTGCTCTACTCGGTCAACAACATCACCAGCGGAACGGATTCGCAGGGCGAGGTGACGGTGCGCCTGGAGCACGGCGGGCGCATCGTCAACGGCCACGGCGCGGACACCGACATCGTGATCGCCTCGGCCAAGGCCTATCTCAACGCGCTCAACAAGCTGGTGACGCCCGCGGAGCGTACCCATCCGCAGGTGGGCCAGCCGATATAGAATAGCCGTCAGCAGTCAGCTTTCAGCCGTCAGCTAAAGGCTAAAGGCTAAAGGCTAAAGGCTAAAGGCTAAAGGCTAAAGGCTAAAGGCTAAAGGCTAAAGGCTAATAGCTCTTCAATGCGAATGCTGCAACAATAAGCAGCGGTCTTTCGGGAATAAACGGGGCATGACTCGGGTTCGACGGTCGGCGGGCGCAGGCGGGGCGGCGCGGATGAAACCGGCGCGCACGGCGCTGCTGTGTTGCCTGCTTGCGGCCGGCATTGTTCCGCTGGCGGCGGGTCAGGACGCCGCGCCGACCGTCGAGGCCGGCAAGGGCTGGCATTACCGCGTCTACGCCGAACACCTTCCCGCCGTCGATAATCTCGCGATCGCCCCCGACGGGTCGTTGTACGCCACCCAGGAGCTCTCGGACGGTAAGGGCAAGCTCTTGCGCGTGCACAACGGCCGTAACGAAACGATCGTTTCGGATCTGAACCGACCGGACGGCCTGCTTGCGGCGCGCGGCCTGCTGTATGTCACGGAGGAGGTCGCCGAAGGGCGCGTTCTCGAAGTGAATCCGCGCAGCGGCGCGCGACGGGTGCTCGCGGTCCTGCACAACCCCGAAGGCATCGGGCTGTTGCCGGACGGCGGACTCGTCATCTCGGAAGACAGCGTGAGCGGGCGG
>MFSU01000013.1:8291-32388 GCA_001785115.1 Candidatus Muproteobacteria bacterium RBG_16_65_34 | reverse complement strand
TGACCCGGCATGTCCGTGCCGTAACCGATGCCATAGGGGCCACAACCGGATTGCCTTCGTTCAAATACAATCATGCCGGGTCAATAACAGGATTTCTCAGGATTAACAGGATTAAACCTGGAAAAAGCAGTTAACCGCAGAAGAACGCGGCTACTCGATGCGCTGCCGGTATTCGGCCCGTTTTTAGGTCGAAGCGTTCTTGAACTAATCCTGTAAATCCTGTTAATCCTGTCTATAGCTTTTTTTCTCTATCTCTTTTTCCCCGCGATCTTTTTTGCCGCAAGGCACGGAGACGCAAAGGCAGAGAACGGACAGGTTTAACAGTGTTAAAGATTTCATGAACTAATCCTGTTAATCCTGAGAAATCCTGTTAATCCTGTCTATTCTTCTCCTCTTCTCCGTTATCTATTGAGCTCATCCACCAGCGCGTGCACCGCCCGCGTGTCGCGCCGTTTCAGGATCCGGTTCGCGGTCTGCGCGAGCCTCTTCGAGCTGCTCTCGCGTACGATCCGCTTCACCGCCAGCAGCGTCGCCGGGTGCATGCTGAACTCGGAGAGCCCCAATCCCACGAGCAGCCGCGTGTAGCGCGGATCGCCCGCCATCTCGCCGCACATCGCCACCGGAATGCGCGCCGCCTTGCCCGCCTTGATGGTGAGCGCGATCAGCCGCAGCACCGCGGGGTGCAGCGGATCGTAGAGGTAGTTCACGGCGTCGTCCACGCGGTCGATTGCGAGCGTGTACTGGATGAGGTCGTTGGTGCCGATGGAGAAGAAATCGAGGTACGGCGCGAACATATCCGCCGCGATCGCCGCCGCCGGTACCTCGATCATGCCGCCGATCGGGATCCGTGGGTTGAACCGCACCCGCTCGCGCTTGAGATCGCGTTTGGTCTCCTCGATCAGCTCGAGCACGCGGAAGAGCTCATCCTGCGCGGACAGCATCGGGATCATCAGGCGCACCTGCCCGTAGGCCGAGGCGCGCAGGATGGCGCGCAACTGCGGCCGGAAGAGCGCGGTATCGTGCAGGCACAGCCGCACGGCGCGCAGGCCGAGCGCCGGATTCACCGCGATCGCCGCCGCCGCGCGGCCGCCGTCCACCTGTTTGTCGGCGCCGAGGTCGAGCGTGCGGATGGTCACGGGCTTGCCGGTCAAGGCCTTCGCGACCTTCACATAGGCGCGGAACTGCTCCTCCTCGCTCGGCTGGCCGTCGCGGTTCATGTACAGAAATTCGGTGCGGTACAACCCGATGCCCTCGGCGCCCGCGTGCGTCGCGGCGCGCACGTCCGCCGGCAGCTCGATGTTGGCGAACAGGCGAATGCGCCGTCCGTCGCGCGTCACCGCGAGGCGCGTGCGCAGGCGGTCGAGCTCGCGGCGCAGCCGCGCGATGCCGGTCTTGAGTCTGCGGTACTCCGCAACGATGCGCCGGTCCGGACCGACGATCACCACGCCGCGCTTGCCGTCGACGATCAGCTCCTCGCCGTGGCGGATGTAGTGCGTGGCGCTGTGGACCGAGACGATCGCCGGGATCCCGAGGCTGCGGGCGAGGATCGCGGTATGCGAGATCGGGCCGCCCAGGTTGGTGACGAAGGCGCGGACGCGGTGGTGCTTGAGCATCACCGCGTCCGCGGGCGTGAGGTCGTTCGCGACCACGATCTCGCCGGCGGACATGCGCTCGTGATCCTCGTGCGCGCGCAGCATCAGGTTGCGCAGGATGCGGTCCACCACCTGGACGACGTCGGTCTTCTTGTTGCGCAGGTAGGGGTCTTCCATCTTCTCGAACATCGCGCCCAGGGACTCGCGCTGGATCTTGAGCGCCCATTCGGCGTTGAGGCGCCGCCGGCGGATGGTGTCCACCGGCGCCTGCGAGATCATCGGGTCGTCGAGGATCAGCAGATGCGCATCGAGGAAGCTCGCCACCTCGCGCGGGGCGCTGGCCGGGATGTGTTCGCGGATGGCGAGCAGTTGGGCGCGCGCGGCCTCGACCGCCTGGGCGAGGCGCGCAATCTCGCCGTCCACCTGGTGCCGGGCCACCGTGTACTCGGGGACCTCGGGCAGCTCGCGTTGGAGCACGAAGGCCTTGCCCACACTGATGCCGTCACTTACCCCGGTACCGTGCAGCGCGAGCATTGTCTATCTCCAGACGAAATCCGCAAACAGGCCCGATCTTATAGCAAGACGAGCGAGCGCAGCGAGCAGGGCTTCCTTCTCGGCCTGCGGCCCTCGCCTCTGTCCAATCGGCGACGAGCGGAGCGAGTAGGGCGTAATCATATGACAAGACGAACGGAGCGAAGCGGAGTAGGGCTTCATTAATTTACTCCCCCTCGCCGAAGCGGGTGTTGACGAGCTCGGCGAGCGCAGCGATGGCCTTGGCCTCGTCCCCACCCTTGGCGCAGAGTTCGAGCTCCGTGCCCTTCGCCGCGGCCAGCATCATGATGCCCATGATGCTCTTGCCGTTGACCTCCTGGCCGTTGCGCTTGAGCGTGATGTCGCTCTTGAACTCGCTCGCGAGGCTCACGAACTTGGCCGAGGCGCGTGCGTGCAGCCCGAGCTTGTTGATGAGCGTGATCCGCTGGCACCTCACCGTCCCGCCTCCTTGAGCGCCGCGGTGCTGCCGGCGCACACGATACCGCCGTAGCCCCCGCTCAGGGCCTTGTTGATGAGATCGTCCATGGGCAGGCCGCGGTAGTTGAGCACCTTGAGCAGCATCGGGAGATTCACCCCGGCGATGAGCTCGATCCGCCCGCGCTGGACCAGCCGGCAGGCGATGTTGGTGTGGGTCGCGCCGTAGATGTCGGCCAGAATCAGCACGCCGTCGCCCTCGTCGAGCGTGCGGAGCCGCGCCTCGAGCGACTCGCGCAACCGCTCCGGCGGCTCGCGGTAATCCATATCGAGCGTCTCGAGCCGGGGGGGCAGGCCGCCGATCGTGTGCCCGGCGGCCTCGATCAGCGAGGCGCCGAAGCCTTTGTGTCCCAGTATGAGCAGTCCGATCATAATACTTTAGACGCGGATGAACGCAGATTTACTTTAGGGACGAACGCAGATACACGAAGAATTCGTGTAATGAATCTGCGTTGATCGCTTCGTTATCCGCGTTCATCTGCGTTTCAGGTGTTTTTGAGACAGCTTCCAGCATGGCCTGGTTCATTTCAGCTCCCGGTGGCGGACCTGGGTCTTCATGCCCTGGGTCGCGAAGTGGTCGGCCAGGCGCTTGACGAGATACACCGAGCGGTGCTGCCCGCCGGTGCAGCCGACGGCGATGGTGAGATAGCTGCGGTCCTCGCGCGCGAAGCGCGGCAGCCAGCGCTCCAGAAACGAACGCAACTCGTCGAACATCGCGTGGACCTCGTCGTATTGTTCCAGGAACCGGATCACCGGCTCGTCGAGCCCGGTGTAGGGCCGCAGCTCCGCCTGCCAGTAGGGGTTCGGCAGACAGCGTACATCGAAGACGTAGTCGGCATCCAGCGGCGTGCCGTGCTTGAAGCCGAAGGACTTGAACAGGAGCGTAAGCCCCGGGGTCTCCTCGCCGCGCGCGAAGCCGAGCACCTGGTGACGCAGCTCATGCGGCGTGGTGTGGGTGGTGTCGATGCGCAGCGCGGCGGCGAACGCGAGCGGCTCGAGCAACTGCTTCTCGAGACCGATCGCCTCGAGCAGCGAGGTGTGGTCGTCGAGCATCGGGTGTGGGCGGCGGGTTTCCTTGAAGCGCTTCACCAGGATCGACTCCTCGGCCTCGAGGAAGACGATGCGATAGTGGATGCCGAGGGTGCGCAGCTCCTCGAGGCTGTTCGGCACTTCGGCGAGGAAGGCGCGGTTGCGCGCATCGATCCCCACGGCGGCGTTCGCGAGCGCCTGGTCCCGGGCCGCGCCGACCTCGCGCGCGAAGTGCGGCAGCAGCGCCGCCGGCAGGTTGTCGATGCAGTAAAAGCCCGCGTCCTCCAGGGCCTGCAACGCAATGGTCTTGCCCGAGCCCGAGAGACCGCTCACGATGAAAAAGCTCATTCAGGGGAGCCCGCAAAAGTTGCCATTGCCAATTTTATCGCAAGGCGTAGAGACACAGAAAATAACAATAGACAGGATTAACAGGATTTCTCAGGATTAACAGGATTAAAGAATTCATGAACTAATCCTGTAAATCCTGTTAATCCTGTCTATTTCTTTTTTCGCTGCGTTTCCCGTGGTGAAGCAATTGGCCCGCATGCAGCGACGCGAAATGCAGGGAGGCATTCTGCATTCCCCGGATTCCATTTCATTCCGTCCGGGCTACGTGGCTAAAACAGGACTAACCAGATCAAAGAATTCATGAATTAATCCTGTTAATCCTGTCCATTCTTCTTGTCTTTGCGCTCAATCCGGCTGGATCGCCGGCTTGCGCGGTTTCGGGGCGACCGCGCCCGGCGCGGTGGCGTTTTTGTGGATCAGCTCCTGTTGGCGCTTGATGAAGTCCTCGACGGGGTTGATGCCCCACATGCGCAGGATGTAGGCGCGGGTGGCGGTCTCCACGAGCACGGCGAGGTTGCGGCCGGGGCCGACGTACAGCACCGTCATCGGGATGTCCACATCGAGGATGCGGCGCGTCTGCTGCTGCGCCTGCAGGCGGTCGATACGGCCCATGCGCTTTTTCTGGAGCTGCTCGAGGTGCAGGATGAGGTGCAGCTTCTTCTTGTGCCGCACCGCGGTCTCGCCGAACATCAGGCGCACATCGAGAATCCCGAGGCCGCGCACCTCGAGGTAATCCGAAAGCTCGTTGGGGCACTGGCCGACCAGCACGTCCGGCCCCACGCGCACGAGTTCGACGGCATCGTCGGCGATGAGACGGTGGTTGCGCGACAGCAGCTCCAGGGCCAGCTCGCTCTTGCCGATGCCGGGTTCGCCGGTGATGAGTACGCCCATGCCCATGACCTCCATGTACACCCCGTGCACGGTGAGGCGCGGGGCGAGCGCGCGCGTGAGGTAATACTGGAGGTGGTCGATCACCACCGGGCTCGGGAGCGCCGAGGTGAGCAGCGCGAGTTTCGTCCGGTCCGCCCCGGCCTTGAGATCGGCCGGAGCCTTTTTGTTGTTGGCGACGACGACGGCGGCGGTGCGCTTGCTCCCGAACAGGTCGCGGACGGCGTCCCGGCGTTGCGCCTTGCCCAGGCGGTCGAGGTATTCCATCTCGGCCTCGCCGAGGACCTGCACGCGATTGGGATGCACAAAGTTGAGATGCCCCACGAGCGCCATGCCGGGGAAGCGTGCGGTGGTCGGTTCGAGCAGCCGGCTGGCGCCCGTGCGCCCGGACACCCACTTGAACTTGAGCAAGGCGGACTGGGCGTCGAACAGATCGCTGATGGTGACGAGCGGGGTCATGGCGGGAGGAATGATACCCGGGAGCATCCGGGAATTGCTATCCGTTTAATAAGAAGCCGATAGCCGATAGCCTATAGCCGATAGCTAAAGGCCAATAGCTGACCGCTGACGGCTTAAATCAACTGTGCGTCGGGGCGGACTTGGTGAGCTCGCGGAACAGCTCGTCCGCCGATTTTGCCTCCAGCAGGTGCCGGCGCGTCTCCTTGTTGCTGAAGATCCCGGCGAGCTCGGCGAGGATCCGCAGATGCTCCTCGGTGGCCTCCTCCGGCACCAGCAGGGCGAACGCCATTTTGACCGGCTTGCGGTCGATGGCGTCGTAGTCCATCGCGTGCTCGAGCGTGACGAAGGCCCCGACCGCCTTCTTGAGGCCCTTGAGCCGCCCGTGCGGCAGCGCCACCCCCTCGCCGATGCCGGTCGAGCCCAGGCGCTCGCGCTCGATCAGGGACTGAAACGCCGCGTGGACGTCCACGTCTGGATCGCCCGCGCCCAGCAGGAAGCTCAACCGCTCGAGCAGGCGCTTCTTGCTGGCGGCGGGCAGGGAGGGCTGGATGCGTTGAGGGGAAAGGAGTTCATGAATGCGCATGGCGGTGCATTATTCTGAAAGTCGGCCGGAATGCCTTGAGGAGGATCAAGTCGGGAGGCGTCCTGGCGCAAGGCGTCCCGGCGGTTCGGTTACGTCGTTTTCCGTTTCATGTGCGCGCCTCCGTTGCGGTCGTGATCGGAAACCTTCTCCTTGTGCCTGAGCACTTGCCGGTCGAGCCTGTCGGCGAGCGCGTCGATGGCGGCGTACATATCGGCGCCTTCGGCGGACGCCGCCAGGGTCGCGCCCTTGGCGTGGATCGTGGCGTCGGCCTTGTGCGCGTTCTTCTCCACGTACAGCACCACACTGGTCGTGGTCATGTGGTCGAAGTGCTTCTGGATGCGTCCGATCTTCTCGGAGGCGTACTGGCGCAGGGGTTCGGTAACCTCGATCTGCCGGCCGCTGACCATAATCTGCATAGGGACCTCTCTTTTTTGCTAGACGAGCGATTTTCTCAGGCCGGAGGGCGGGATGTTCATCGACTCGCGGTACTTCGCGATCGTGCGCCGAGCCACATTGATGCCCTGGTCCGCCAGGATCTCGGCGATCTTGCTGTCGCTGATCGGCTTGGTGTGAAATTCGTTCTCCACCATCTTCTTGATAAGCGAGCGTATCGCGGTGGCCGAGCAGGCGCCGCCGTCGGCGGTGGCGACGTGGCTCGAGAAGAAGTACTTGAGCTCGAAGATCCCGCGCGGCGTGAGCATGTATTTGTTCGTGGTGACGCGTGAGACGGTGGATTCGTGCATGCTGACGGCCTCGGAGATGTCGTGGAGCACGAGCGGTTTCATGGCCTCGGCGCCGTGCTCGAAGAAGGCGCGCTGGCGGTCGATGATCGCGCGCGCGACCTTGAGGAGCGTTTCGCTGCGGCTGTTGAGGCTCTTGATGAACCAGCGCGCCTGCTGGAGATGGTCCTGGAGATAACGGTTCTGGGTGCTGGTGTCGCCACGGTGGATCATCTTTTCGTACTGATTGTTGATGCGCAGCCGCGGCGAGATGTCCGGGTTCAATTCGGCGCGCCACACGCCCTTGAATTTCTTGACGATGATGTCCGGGATAACGTAGTTCGCCTGGAGCGACTGCACGCTGCTCCCCGGGCGCGGATTGAGGCCCTGGATGATCTGGATCGCTTTCTGCAGGTCCTCGGGCGGGAGCCTGAGGGCGCGGCGTAGCTGCACGTAGTCGCGCGCGGCGAGGAGGGCGAGATGCTCCGGCGTGGCCAGGGCCATCGCTTCCTTAATCTGAGGCATGTCCGGCGGCAGCGCCTTGAGCTGCAATTGCAGGCATTCCGCGAGATGGCGCGCCCCCACGCCCAGGGGCTCGAAATTCTGGATCTGGTGCAGCACCGCCTCGACCTCGTCCGGTTCGATCTCGTCGCCGCCCTTGGCGAGCGCCTGCTGCACGTCCTCGATCGTGCAGGAGAGGTATCCGTCATCGGTGATGGCGTCGATCAGGGCGAGCGCAATGGCCTTGTCGCTCTGCGAGAAGGGCGTCATCTGCGTCTGCCATATCAGGTGATCGCGCAGGGTCTGGGGAGGGCTGTTGCGCGCCTCGATGTCGGGGTAGTCCTCGTTCGAGCGCGTGGTCGCGGCCTTGGGCGTGTCGAAGGTCTCGGCCCAGTCGCTGTCCCCGGAGAGATCTTCATCGACGGTGCCGCGCTCCATCTCGACATCCGTGGCCTTCATGGCCTCGCCGTTGAGCGGCTCGCTTTCGGCGGCCGGCTCCGCCTCGGCCTCGCCGCGAATCTCGGCGGGCTCGGCCTCTTTTTCCTCCAGCAGCGGGTTGGTTTCGAGCGCCTCCTGGATCTCCTGCTGAAGCTCCACGGAGGAGAGCTGCAACAGCCGTATGGCCTGTTGCAGTTGCGGGGTGATCGTCAGGTGTTGGCCTAACCTGAGGTCGAGTGACTGCTTCATGGACACCTACGGCGGTTCTTCTTGAATATCGGGTTCGGCCGTTGCACCTGCCGCGGCCGCTTCCTTGTCTCACTAGAGAGTCTAGTCCATTTTCCGGCCCGAGTGGGCGGAGGCCGTCCGTCCGCGACCGCGCGCGGGGGATGTGGGGAAACTGTTATTTTACAGGCGGAAATCCGCGCCCAGGTAAACCCGCTTGACATCTTCATTATACAGAATCTCTTCGGGTGCGCCCGCCGTGAGCACCCGGCTGTCGCTCAGGATATAGGCCCGGTCGCAGATTTTCAGTGTTTCCCGCACGTTGTGGTCGGTGATGAGCACCCCGATGCCGCGTTGCTGCAAGTGCCGGATCAGCCCCTGGATCTCAATGACCGAGATCGGGTCGATGCCGGCGAAGGGCTCATCGAGCAGCATGAAGCGCGGCGCGGTGGCCAGCGCCCGGGCGATCTCCACGCGCCGGCGCTCGCCGCCCGAGAGGCTGATGCCGAGGCTGTCGCGCCGCTCCGCGATATTGAGATCGCGCAGCAGTTGCTCGAGCAGGCGCGCACGTTCTGCTTTCGCGAGGTCTTTGCGGGTCTCCAGGATCGCGAGGATGTTTTCCGCGACGGTGAGGTTGCGGAACACCGACGGCTCCTGCGGCAGATACCCGAGTCCGAGGCGCGCGCGCTCGTGCATGGGCAGGCGGCCGATGTCCGCCCCGTCGAGCCGTATGGTCCCGCCATCCGTGGGGATGAGACCCACGATCATATAGAAGCAGGTGGTCTTGCCGGCGCCGTTCGGGCCCAGCAGCCCGACGATTTCTCCGCTTCGGATCTCGAGCGAGACGTCCTTGACGACCTCGCGGCCCTTGTAGCGTTTCGTGAGGTGTTCCGCGGAAAGCACGGTCATGGCGCGTTGGGCTCGCCGGGGGCGTCTGCTTTCGGATAGATCACGGCGTGAACGCGTTCTTCGGTCTCGGCGCCGCTCCCGCCCACGGCCGTCAGGAGTTGCTCGTCGAGGTCGTAGTGAATCACGGCCGCGCGGAACTCATCTTCGCCCTGGCGCAGCAGGGCCTCGCCGGAGAGTTCGACCTCGCGCTGGTCGACGTTGTACGTGAGACGCATGGCGGCGGCGTGCGCGTCCTCATCGCGGTCGTCGGGCCGCACTTTAAGCCGGACCGGAGCCCCCCAGGCGTTGACGACCCGGGCCTTGTAATTGCGGGCACGGACCTCCAGCCGCTCGGCCTCGAGGCGGAACGTGCCCTGCGTCAGGACCACGTTGCCGCGATAAACCGCGATCTGGGTTTTTTCGTTGAGGTCCACGTGTTTGGCGTCGATGTGGATCGGTGCGTCTTTGTCCGACATCAGCGCGAGCGCTGATGTAGAGCAAAGAGCAAAGAGCAAAGAGCAAAGTAATACAATGGAGCGCCGCGCTGTTTGCGGCTCCGCCCCTTTCCTCTTTCCTCTTTCCTCTTTCCTCTCGCTGTTCATCTATTAAGCCTGACGTTCATCTTGTCGGCGCGGATCTCGGCCCCGGCGCCGCGCGGGTCGCGCCCACGCGCGACCTGCACGTGACCGTTCATGCGGATCTCATCGGCCTCCTTCGGCATCCAGCCGGTGTCGGCGCGCGTGTGCGTCGGGGCGAGGCCCTCGGCGTACTGGATGAGGTAGGGCTGCTCCAGGAACGAGGATGCATCGTCGCCATAGTGCACCAGGCGTTTGGCGGAGAGCAAATATTTGCGCCGGCCGTTTTCGTTCATGACGGTGGCGTTGAAATTCTCGACGATGTAGTCCGGGTCGTGGCGCGCCTTGCCGTTGAACTCGGGGAGCGGCGGCGCGACCGAGCGCGCGAGCCACCAGGTGCCGAGCGCGGCGAGGACGAGCGCGACCGCGACCGCGGCCTTGCGTAAATCGAGCGTCACGGCGCGGCCGCGCCGCCGCCGGGGAAGTAACGCAACATCTCCGCGCTATAGGTTCCTTGGGCATCGAGGATCATCTCGCACACCTCGCGCGCCGCGCCCTGACCGCCGCCGCTCGGCGTGACCCAATGGACGTGGCGCCGCACCAGGGGGTGGGCGTCCTGCACCGCGATCGCCAGGCCCACCTGCAACAGGATCGGCAGATCCACCACATCGTCGCCGACGAACGCCGTCTCCTCGGGTCGCAGCCCGAGTTCCGTGAGGAGCCTGCGGTAGACGGGCAGTTTCTCCTTGCAGCCCTGGTAGACGTGCCGGATCCCGAGGTCGCGCACGCGGTGCTCCACCACCTTCGAGCTGCGGCCGGTGATGATGCCCGCGGCGACGCCGTTGCGCTGCAGCATCTTGATGCCGTGCCCGTCCTTGGAGTTGAAGGCCTTGTACTCCTGGCCGTCGTCGCCGAGGATCAGGCGTGCGTCGGTGAGCACGCCGTCGACGTCGAATAATACGAGTTTGACCTTGGATGCCAGCTTGAGCACTTCGTCGCTTACCTCAAATGAGGGCACTAGGAGTGATGGGTGATGGGTTATGGGGGATGGGCTGGACGCGGCGACGGTCTTCGGTCTGCCCGGTGCGTTGGTGTTGGTTCGCTTTTCTGTCTTACCCATTACCGTTCACCCATTACCCATTACGATCAAACCACTCCCGCCTTCAACAGATCGTGCATGTTGAGCGCCCCGAGCACGCGGTTGTCCGCGTCCACGACGAAGAGGCCGTTGATCTTGAGCGCGCGCATGAGCTGCACGGTCTCGGCGGCGAGCCGGTCGGCCTGCGTGGTCTTGGGATTGCGCGTCATGACCTCGGTGATCTTGGCGGAGTAGACATCGACGCCGTGGTTGAGCACCCGGCGCAGATCGCCGTCGGTGAAGATGCCGGTCAGCCGCCGGTCCCGGTCGAGCACGCCGGTCATCCCGAGGCCCTTGCCGGTCATCTCGAGCAGCACCTCACGCAGGCTTGCGTCCTCGCCGACCAGCGGGATCTCGGCGCCGGTGTGCATGATGTCGGTTACGTAGAGCAGCAGCCGCCGCCCGAGCAGCCCGGCCGGGTGCGAGCGCGCGAAGTCCTCGGGCGTGAAGCCGCGCGATTTGAGCAGCGCCACCGCGAGCGCATCGCCCAGGGCGAGCGCCGCCGTGGTGCTTGCCGTGGGCGCCAGGTTGTGCGGGCAGGCCTCGCGCTCGACCCCGCAGTAGAGCGCGGCATCCGCCTGGGTGGCGAGGGTCGATTTGGCATTGCCCGTGAGCGCGATGAGCTTCACGCCCATGCGCTTGACGATCGGGAGGATGGTCAGGATCTCCTCGGTCTCGCCCGAGTTGGAGATGGCGAGCAGCACGTCCTGCGGCGTGATCATGCCGAGGTCGCCGTGCGAGGCCTCGCCCGGATGGACGAAGAAGGCGGGTGTGCCGGTCGAGGCGAGCGTCGACGCGATCTTGCCGCCGATGTGCCCGCTCTTGCCCATGCCGGTGACGACGACGCGCCCCGGGCAGTGCAGGAGGATCTCGCAGGCGCGCGCGAACGAGCCGTCCAGGAGCCGCGCGAGCGCGGCGAGCGCGTCGGCCTCGAGCTGAATCACATCGCGCCCGAGCTGCTCGAACGGGGGGTGGCGGGTCATGTGCTTCGCAGTTTGCGGCGGCTTGGGATAATCTTGCGCGGAGTATATCGAAACGGCCGCCAACATCCTATGGAACCCGCCGCATGGAGTCGATCGGGCTAGACCGCATCCTGATTCTGCTGGGCGCGGCGGTGGCGCTCGTCGCCGCGTTCCGCTATCTGCGCCTGCCGCAGATCCTGGCCTATCTCACCGCCGGTATCGTGGTCGGGCCCTACGGGATGGGCTGGATCCCGGACAGCGAGACCACGCGCACGCTCGCCGAGTTCGGGCTGGTGTTTCTGATGTTCACCATCGGGCTCGAGTTCTCGCTGCCGCGACTCATGGCCATGAAGTCCGTTGTCTTCGGACTCGGCGGCGCGCAGGTGCTGCTGAGCTGCCTCGTCTTCGGCTCCATCGCCTGGCTCGCCGGCGTTTCCGCCGAGGGCGCCATCGTCATCGGCGGGATGCTCGCGCTTTCCTCCACGGCGATCGTCATGAAATTGCTCATCGAGCAGCTCGAGCAGAACTCGCGCCACGGGCGCGTGGCGATCGGCGTGCTGCTGTTCCAGGATATCGTGGTGGTGCCGTTCCTGATCCTCATCCCCGCGCTCGGCGGCGACGGGAAACAATCGGTGTGGATCGCGCTCGGCTGGGCGTTTGTGAAAAGCGCTCTGGTGCTCGCGGCGATCCTGTTCCTCGGGCGCTGGCTGCTGCGGCCGCTGTTTCACGCGGTCGCCTCGGCGCGGCTGCGCGAGTTCTTCATGTTCACGGTGCTGCTGTTGACGCTCGCCGCGGCCTGGATCACGCAGTTGGCGGGGCTGTCGCTCGCGCTCGGGGCGTTCCTCGCCGGCATGATGCTCGGCGAGACCGAGTACCGGCATCAGGTGGAGGCCGACATCCTGCCGTTTCGCGACATCCTCCTGGGGCTGTTCTTCGTCACCGTCGGCATGATGCTCGATCTCGGCGTCGTGCGCGCGCTCTGGCCGTGGATTCTCGCGACCGTGGCCGCGATCCTGGTATTCAAGACGCTGCTCATCGCGGCCCTCGGCGGGCTGTTCCGCCTCGAGGCCGGGGTGGCGCTGCGCACGGGACTGGTGCTCTCGCAGGTGGGCGAGTTCGCGTTCGCGCTGCTCCTGCAGGCGCGCCAGTATCAGTTGCTGGACGCGCGCACGTCCCAGATCGTGCTGGCCGCCGTCGTGTTCAGCATGCTCGTGGCGCCGGTCATCGTGCGCTACAACGGCCCGGCGGTGAAGCGCCTGGTGCCCGGGTACACCCGCGCGCGCGGGAGCAACCTCGATGTGATCCGCGCCGAGGCGAGGGACGCCCGGCGGCACGTCATCGTCTGCGGTTACGGGCGCAGCGGCCAGAATCTCGCCTGGATGCTCGAGCGCGAGGAGCTCCCGTCGCTCGCGCTCGACCTCGATCCGGTGCGGGTGCGCGACGCGCGCGACGCGGGCAAGCCGGTGGCGTACGGCGATGCCACGCGCCGCGACGTGCTCGAGGCCGCCGGCCTGCACCGCGCGGCGGCCTTGGCGGTGAGCTTCAACGACGTCGCCGCCGCGCTCAAGATCCTCGAGATCACGCGCCACGTGCGCCCCGACATGCCGGTGATCGTGCGCACCATGGACGACGCCGATCTCGAGCGGTTGAACGCCGCTGGCGCGACCGAGGTCGTGCCGGAGAGCCTCGAGGGCAGCCTCATGATGGGCTCGCACCTGTTGCTCTTGCTCGGCGTGCCGGTGTCGCGCATCGTGAACCGCGTGCGCGAGGTGCGCACCGATCGCTACCGCATGCTGCGCGGCTTTTTCCACGGCCAGGATATCTTCGAGCAGCGCCTGACGGACGCCTACCAGGAGCGGCTGCACTCGGTGGCGCTGCCCGAGGGCGCGCACGCGGCGGGCAAGCTCCTCGCCGACCTGCACCTCGAGGAGGCCGGCGTCACGGTGAGCGCCGTGCGCCGCGGCGGCATCCGCGGCCCCGAGCCCGCGCCCGAGACCCAGCTCGCGGCGGGCGACGTGCTCGTGCTCTACGGCGCGCCGGAGGCGCTGGAGGAGGCGGAGAAGATTTTATTAGAAGGATAATGGACAGGATTAAACCAATAAGCCTTATGACTTAATCCTGTAAATCCTGAAAAATCCTGTTAATCCTGTCTATTCATGTCTTTCTGTCTTCGTTTCAAGAACAATCATGCCGGGTCAATAGCTCGCCCACGGGCGGCGCGTTGCGGTTCGAGCGCGAGCAGGCAGTCCTTGACCGAGTCGTACTGCGGGGTCCAGCCCAGTTCCTTGCGCGCGCGGCGGGTGTGGAGCACGAGGTTGTACCGGAGCGTTTCCATCCACGCCGGGTCGGTGCCGATCCCGAGGAATCGCCAACCGAACGCGAGCAGCCCGCGCATGAACCCGTAGGAGAGCGCCAGCGGCCGGCGATGCAGCACGCGGCGCATATCGCGTACGGAAAGCGAGTCCGCGGGCGCGAGGTTGAATGCGCCGCTTGCCTCGGCGAAGAGCGCGAGATGCAGCGCCTGCGCGACGTCCGCTTCGTGCACGCACTGGGTGAGCGGCTGCGGATCGGGGAGCAGGGGATAGAACCTGGAGCGCGCGAGGTAGTTCAGAAACGGCTGCGCCCGTGGTCCGACGATGACGTGCGGGCGCAGCCGGATGAGGCGCGCCTGCGGGTGCGTCTGCTCCAATTCATCCAGCCAGTTCTCCACCGCGATCTTGTCTTCGGCGTAGCCGAAGCCGGGCAGCGCCGCGCGCGGGTGCGACTCGGTGATCGCGCCCTTGTGCCAATGGGCGAGATCGTAGACCGCGGCGCTCGAGCAGTGGACGAGCCGCGGGACACCGTGCTGCGCGGCCGCGGCAAAGACGTTCTGGCTGCCGCGCACGTCGCTGTCGCGGATCCACCCGCGGTCGAGCCGCTTCTTGCCGAGATCGCTTTGCAACACGACGAACGCGAGATGCACCACGGCATCCGTGCCCTTCATGAGGCCCGCGATATCCGGGGAGCGCACATCCAGCACCTTGTGGTGGTAGTGCGGATGCCGGAAGCGCGCGTCCCTGAGGTCCACGCCGACGATGCGCTTGATCCGCGAATCGTTCAGCAGCCGGGGCAGCAGCGCGCGGGCGAGGTGCGAGGCGCTGCCGGTGACGAGGATTTTCATTTATCCCAAAAACGGCGATTGCATCCGCAGATTTCCGCGGATTTTAAGAATGTTATCGACTCTTCCTCTCTCGCCATATAGGTACGCCAGGCAGTCATTCAAGCCAGTTGATTCATCTGCGTTAATCTGCGAACAACTGCTTTTTCCAGGTTTATGGCGTGCGAAATGAGGAATGCCGCTGCGCGCGAATGTTTGCATGCTTCCCCGAACGCTGTCTACTGCCGCGCCGCTGGACGCGCCGAAACTACCCGTGGACGGTGCGCTTGCGGTAGGCTGGTGCAGTCCCATAACGACAGGTGCACCATGAGCGAACCGATCCTGATCGGCACGCGCGGCTGGGAGCACGAGGACTGGCGCGGCGGGTTCTATCCGCCGGAGCTGCCCGCGGACTGGCGCTTTGGTTATTACAGTAACCTGCTGCGTTCGGTGCTGGTCCCGGGCGAGACCTGGGAGACCGCGGGCGTCGAGGACGCGCGCCGGTGGGTCGAGGACAGCGATCCCGCATTCCGGTTCGTGCTGGAGTTGCCGGCGGGGCTCTCGCATCCCGCCTCGGCAGACGCCGTCGAACAAAGACTCATGGAGTTTTTCCGGCTCATCGGGCCGATCCGCGCGCAGGTGGCGGGTCTTCTGATTCGCGTGACGCCCGAATCGCCGCCGGACCGTGCGTGGCTGGAAGCGCTTCTGGAATTGCTCGCGCCGACACACCCCCTCTGCGCGGATCTGCCCGGCGCGTGGCGCATGCCGGAATATATGGACTGCCTTGCGCGCCACCATGCTGGCCTTTTCTGGCGCACCGGCGACGGGCCCGCCCCGCGTCCAGGGGGACGCCTTATGGTGGCGCTCGCTCAAGAGGGCGAACCGAAGGCGCAGCGGCGCCTGATCGAGGCGCTGGCGCGCTGGCAGGGGGAGCAGGGCGTCGCGGCGCTCATTTTCGATACCCCCGGGAAGGCACCGGAACAGGCCAGACAGGCGCGGCTTCTGGCGGAATTAATGATGGTTTGAAGCGCCTCATCCTTCAACGGTACGTGCGGCGTATCGCGAAGCAAGCCGAGCGTGGCGCATTGTGCGGGCGCACGTGTGCGCCGGCAAGGACCACTTGAGCCGCGGTCCGAAGATACTGCACAATCCTTTTTTAATTTGGGTCGATGCGGAGGAGGCGAATCCATGTCCGAAGAAAAAGTCTACGACGTTCCCGCCGAGGTGGCGCGGCGTGCCTGGATTGACGAGGCGAAATACCGCGCGCTGTACGCGCGCTCGATCGAGGATCCGGACGGTTTCTGGGCCGAGCAGGCGAAGGAATTCCTCACCTGGTTCAAGCCCTGGAAGAAGGTCAGCGACTGGAGCTACGACGCCAAAAACCTCCACATCCGCTGGTTCGAGGGCGGAAAGCTCAACGCCGCCTACAACTGCCTCGACCGCCATATCGAGAAGCGCGGCGACCAGGTCGCGATCCTGTGGGAAGGCGACGATCCGGCGCAGGACCGGAAGATCACCTACCGAGCGCTTCACGCCGAGGTGTGCCGGCTTGCGAACGTCCTGAAGGCGCGCGGTGTGCAGAAGGGCGATCGCGTCTGCATCTACATGCCCATGATCCCGGAGGCGACGATGGCCATGCTCGCGTGCGCGCGCATCGGCGCCGTCCACTCGGTCGTCTTCGGCGGTTTTTCGCCCGAGTCGCTGAAGGACCGCATTCTCGACTCCGACTGCCGCGTGGTCATCACCGCCGATGAGGGGGTGCGTGGGGGCAAGCGGGTGCCGCTCAAGGCGAACACCGATACCGCGCTCGCCCACTGTCCGAACGTGCGCACCGTAATCGTCGTGAAGCGCACCGGGGGCAATATCGCCTGGCACGCCGACCGCGATGTCTGGTATCACGAGCTGACCGCCGCGGCCTCCACCGATTGCCCGCCCGAGGAGATGGACGCCGAGGACCCGCTGTTCGTGCTTTATACCTCAGGCTCCACCGGCAAGCCCAAGGGTGTGCTGCACACCACCGGCGGTTATCTGTTGTTCGCCGCCATCACCCACAAGTATGTCTTCGACTACCACGACGGCGACATCTACTGGTGCACGGCCGACGTGGGCTGGGTGACGGGGCACTCCTACATCGTGTACGGGCCGCTCGCGAACGGCGCGACCACGATGATGTTCGAGGGCGTGCCGAACTACCCGAGCGCGGCGCGCTTCTGGGAGGCGATCGACAAGCATAAGGTCAATATCTTCTACACCGCGCCGACCGCGATCCGCGCGCTGATGCGCGAGGGCGAGGCGCCGGTTCAGAAGACCTCGCGCCGATCCCTCAGGCTCCTCGGCACCGTGGGCGAGCCGATCAACCCCGAGGCCTGGGAGTGGTACTACCACGTCGTCGGCGAGGCGCGCGTGCCGATCGTGGATACCTGGTGGCAGACGGAGACCGGCGGCATTTTGATCACGCCGCTGCCGGGCGCGACCCGGTTGAAACCCGGTTCGGCGACCCGTCCGTTTTTCGGTGTCGCGCCGGCGATCGTGGACGGGGGCGGCAAGGTGCTCGAGGGCGAATGCAGCGGCAATCTCGTGCTCACGCGCCCCTGGCCCGGGCTGATGCGCACCGTCTACGGCGATCACCAGCGCTTCGTCGATACTTATTTCAAGCAGTATCCGGGTATGTATTTCACCGGCGACGGCGCGCGCCGCGACCAGGACGGCTATTACTGGATCACCGGGCGCGTGGACGACGTGATCAACGTCTCGGGCCACCGGCTCGGCACCGCCGAGGTGGAGAGCGCGCTCGTGCTGCACCACGCTGTGGCCGAGGCCGCGGTCGTGGGTTTCCCGCACGACATCAAGGGTCAAGGCATCTACTGCTACGTCACGCTCAAGGTGGGCGTGGAGCCGAGCGACAAGCTGCGCCAGGAGCTCATGCAGCAGGTGCGCAAGGAGATCGGCGCGATCGCCACCCCGGACGTGATCCAGTGGGCGCCGGGCCTGCCCAAGACGCGTTCGGGCAAGATCATGCGCCGCATCCTGCGCAAGATCGCGGCCAACGACATCGGGAACCTCGGTGACATCAGCACGCTTGCGGACCCCTCGGTAGTGGACGACCTCGTGAAGAATCGTGCGGTGAAGTAGCGGTCAGCCAAAACCTCGCTTGGGGCTGGATCGACCGCCGATAGCTGATAGCCGACAGCTCGGTACTGGCAACCGCATCTGGCGTGATTTAGAATGTGCCGCGATCGAAACCTATAGGACACGGGATTGGCTCAGCCGCAGTCTGACAGCGTCGCGCGGGATATTCTGGTAGATATTCGGGACGTTCATTTCTCGCGCGGCGACCGCCCGATTCTGAAGGGCATCACCCTGCCGATCCGCCGCGGAAGCGTGACCGCCATCATGGGCGGCAGCGGTTGCGGCAAGACCACGCTCCTGAATCTCATCGGCGGCCAGATCAAGCCCAACTCCGGCACGATCCGGGTGGACGGCGTCTCGGTGCCGGATCTCAGCACCCGGGAGCTGTTCGAGCTGCGCAAGCGCATGGCGCTGCTGTTCCAGACCGGGGCGCTCTTCACCGACCTGACGGTCTTTGAGAACGTCGCGTTCCCGATCCGCGAGCACACCCGGCTCCCCGAGCCGATCCTGCGCAAGGTGGTGCTGATGAAGCTCGAGACGGTGGGGCTGCGCGGCGCGCGCGACCTCATGCCCTCGGAGCTCTCGGGCGGCATGGCGCGGCGCGTGGCGCTGGCGCGCGCGATCGCATTCGAGCCCCTGATCATCATGTACGACGAGCCGTTCACCGGGCTCGACCCCATCTCCAAGGGCGTCATCGGCAAGCTCATCCGCGAGCTCAACCAGTCGCTCGGCATCACCTCGATCGTGGTCTCGCACGACGTCGCCGAGACCTGCTCGATCTCCGACTACGCCTATCTCATGGGCGACGGCCGGGTGATGGGCGAGGGCACGCCGGCCGAGGTGCAGAAGACGAAATCGGAGCACGTGCGCCAGTTCATGGACGGGCTGCCGGACGGGCCGGTGCCGTACCAGTATCCGGCCGCGCCCTACCTCGAGGACCTGATGCGATGGAACGGGCGCTAGAGACGATCGCCCGGCTCGGGCGCACGTTCCTCGCCGCCATCGAGCGTCTCGGGCGCGCGACGTTTTTTCTCTACGAGGTCGTGATCGCGACGCGGCCGCTCGCCCGGCGCTTTTTTCTCGTGATGCAGCAGGTCTACGCCGTGGGCGTGCTCACGCTGCTCATTATCCTGGTCTCGGGCCTGTTCGTCGGCATGGTGCTGGGGCTTCAGGGCTACAACACGCTGGTCAAGTTCGGCTCCGAGCAGACGCTCGGGCTCCTGGTGGCGCTGTCGCTCGTGCGCGAGTTGGGGCCGGTGGTGACGGCGCTGCTGTTCGCCGGGCGCGCGGGCTCGGCGCTCACCGCCGAGATCGGCCTGATGAAGGCGACCGAGCAGCTCGCCGGCATGGAGATGATGGCGGTGAATCCCATCACGCGCGTGATCGCGCCGCGTTTCCTGGGCGGCATCCTCGCCATGCCGCTCCTCGCCGCGCTGTTCTCCGCCATCGGCGTGCTCGGCGGGCACCTCGTGGGCGTGGGGCTCCTGGGGGTGGACGCCGGCGCCTTCTGGTCGCAGATGCAGGGCAGCGTGGACTTCTACGACGATATCGTGAACGGCGTGATCAAGAGCGTGGTGTTCGGCGTGGTGTGCACCTGGATCGCGGTGTTCGAGGGCTACGACGCCGTGCCGACCTCGGAGGGCGTGGCCCGCGCCACCAACCGCACCGTGGTGTATTCTTCGCTCTCGGTGCTCGCGCTCGACTTCATCCTGACGGCCTTGATGCTGGGAGAAATCTAGAATGAACCGCAAGACGCTGGAACTGTGGGTGGGCCTGTTCGTGGCGATCGGGCTGCTGGCGCTCGCCATGCTCGCGTTCAAGGTCGGCAACCTGACGACCGCGGACGTGCTCAACAGCTACCGGATCAAGGCGCGTTTCGAAAACATCGGCGGCCTCAAGGTCAAGTCCGCGGTCACCATGGCCGGGGTGCGCATCGGGCGCGTGTCGGAGGTCAGCTTCGACAGCGTGCGCTACCAGGCGGTCGTCACCATGGACATCGACGGCCGCTACAAGACCATCCCCACGGACACGAGCGCCACGATCCTGACCGCGGGGCTGCTCGGCGAGCAGTACGTCGGCCTCGAGCCCGGCGCCGACGAGGTGTATATGAAAGACGGCGAAACGATTCGGCTTACCCAATCGGCGCTGGTGCTCGAGAAGCTCATCGGCCAGTTCCTGTTCAACCAGGCCGCCGGCGGCGACAAGGGCAAGTAGGCGTTGCCCGGGGAGATCTTGCCATGAAACGCCTGGTTCCGATCCTGCTCGCGCTGATTGCGCTCGTTCCCGGTCCGGCGCGCTCCGAGACCGCGCCCGATGTTCTGGTGCGCCAGAATACCGATGAGATCATCGCGCGCATCAAGGCCAACAAGGACGCCTACGCCAAGGACCACAAGAAGCTCTACGCCATGGTGGACGAGCTGGTGCTGCCGCACTTCGACTTCCGCGCCATGGCGAAGCTCGTGCTGGCGCAGTCCTGGCGCGAGGCGAACGAGGATCAGCGCGCCCGCTTCGTAGTTGAGTTCCGCGATCTGCTCGTGCGCACCTACTCTACCGCGCTCCTCAAGTACAACAAGGAGGAGATCATCCATCTGCCCTACAAGGGCCCGATCGACGACAAGACCGCGGTGGTGAAGACCGAAGTGAAGCAGGCCGCGGGCGGGCCGAACATTCCGCTCGAGTACAACTTTTATCTCAAGGACGCGGCCTGGAAGGTGTATGACGTGAAGATCGACGGCGTGAGTCTCGTGACCAATTATCGTTCCACCTACGCCGAGCGGATTCGCAACAGGGGTCTGGATGCGCTGATCGCGAGTCTCGCGGAGGACAACCGGGCGGGCAAGGTGGACAAACCCATCGCCCCGCTGTCGGGCGCCGCATCGAAGGGCGCTAAATGAGCGACAACGGGATGGCCGTGCGGCCGGACGGCACCGTCGAGCTCAGCGGGGCGCTCACCTTCGAGACCGTGCCGCGGTTCTTCGTGCAGAGCGGCTCCTGGATCAACGGCGCGGGCGCGATCACGGTGAATCTCAAGAGCGTCACGCGCGTGGACAGCGCCGGCGTGGCGCTGCTGCTCGAGTGGCGCGAACGCACCCGGGCCGCGGGACGGGAGCTGACTTTCACCGATCTTCCCGAGCAGTTGCGCCACATGATCCGCGTGAGCGGGCTCGATGCGGCCTTCGCCCTTTGAAAAAGGCGAATGGACAGGATTAACAGGATTTCTCAGGATTAACAGGATTAAGACTCAAGACTCAAGACCGATTCTTATCCGGTTAATCCTGTCTATTCAAAAATCCTGTAGATTCTTTGTGGCGAATCCTCCGGTGGCGGACGAGCCGGGCGGCCCTTGAAATCGGGCGGGGCGCCCCGATAACTTTTGCAGACCATGGTCCAGGCGCGCGACATCGAACGTATGATCGAGCAGGGGTTCCCCGGGGCGCGCGTGCGCGTTACGGGTGACGACGGCCGGCATTTTGAGGCGCTGGTGGTCTCCGGCGCGTTCGCCGGCAAGAACATGGTGCAACGGCATCAAATGGTGTACCGGACCCTGGGCGACAAGGTCGGGGGCGAGATCCACGCGCTGTCGCTCAAGACCCTCACCCCGGAAGAAGAATAGTCGGGCTCCCCGGTCCGCTTATCGCAACGCAGTTACCCTGAGGCAGGCAGCATGAACACACAGGACAAAATCCGGCAGCAGCTCGGCGCAAGCCGCATCGTGCTCTACATGAAGGGCACGCCCCAGTTTCCGCAGTGCGGCTTTTCGGCCAAGGCGGCGCAGTTGCTGAGCGCCTGCGGCGCCCGGTACGACTCGTACGACGTGCTCTCGGACCCGGAGCTGCGCCAGGGCCTCAAGGAGCACTCCAACTGGCCGACCTTCCCCCAGCTCTACGTCAACGGCGAACTCGTCGGGGGCTGTGATATTATGACGGAGCTGTACCAGAAGGGTGAGCTGCAGAAGCTGGTGACCGAGGCAATCGCGCAATAATCCGCCCGGGACCCGATCCGCAAAGGCCGCCCTCTGGCGGCCTTTGTTTTTATTAAGATTGGCGAAACCGCAGATGAACGCAGATCAAAACCGGATGGCGCATTCTTCTTATCCGCGTTCATCCGCGTTCATCTGCGGTTTCAAAAAGTAATATGGATAAATTAATCGTCACAGGCGGCAAGCCGCTCAAGGGGGAGATCCGCATCTCCGGCGCCAAGAACGCCGCGTTGCCCGTGCTGGTGGCCTCGCTGCTCACCGACGAACCGCTCATGGTGAGCAACGTCCCGCACCTGCAGGACATCACCACCACCATGGAGTTGCTCGGCCGCATGGGTGTGCATCTCGTGGTGGGCGACAAGATGGTGATCGAGGCGCATGCCGCCCAGATCAACTCGGCGCGCGCGCCCTACGAACTGGTCAAGACCATGCGCGCCTCGATCCTGGTGCTGGGGCCCCTGGTGGCGCGCTTCGGCGAGGCCGAGGTGTCGCTGCCCGGGGGCTGCGCCATCGGCTCGCGGCCGGTCAATCTCCACGTCAAGGGGCTGCGCGCGATGGGCGCGGAGGTCAACCTCGACGGCGGTTACATCCGTGCGCGCGCCAAACGGCTGAAGGGTGCGCGCATCTTCATGGATATGGTGTCGGTGACCGGTACCGAGAACATCATGATGGCGGCGACGCTCGCGGATGGCGTGACCGTGATCGAGAACGCCGCGCGCGAGCCCGAGGTGGTGGACCTGGCCGACTGCCTGATCGCCATGGGCGCAAAGATCGATGGCGCCGGAACGGACGTCATCACCATCGAGGGCGTGGAGCGCCTGCATGGCGCCACCCACGTCGTAATCCCGGATCGCATCGAGACCGGAACCTATCTCGTCGCCGCGGCCATGACCGGCGGCGACGTGCGGCTGAGAGGCGTGCGGCCCGATCTCATGCAGGCGGTGCTCGAAAAGCTTGCGGAGACGGGCGCGACGATCGAGACCGGGCCAGACTGGGTGCGGCTTTCGATGCGCGGTCGGCGGCTCCAGGCGGTGAACATCCGGACCGCGCCCTATCCCGGTTTCCCCACGGACATGCAGGCGCAGTTCGTGGCGCTCAACGCGATCGCCGAAGGCACCGGCACCGTGACCGAGACTATTTTCGAAAACCGCTTCATGCACGTCTACGAGCTGCAACGCATGGGCGCGAACATCGAGATGGAGGGCAACACCGCCATCGTGCGCGGAGTGGACCGGCTCAAAGGCGCGCCCGTGATGGCCACCGATCTGCGCGCCTCGGCGAGCCTGGCGCTCGCGGCCCTGGTGGCGCAGGGCGAGACCGTGGTCGACCGCATTTACCACATCGACCGCGGCTACGAGTGCATCGAGGAGAAACTCGCGCAGCTCGGCGCATGCATTCGGCGCGTGCCGGGCACGGCCGCGCCCGCCGCGCGGCAGACGGCCTGAACATGACGCAGGCGCTCAGCATCGCGCTGTCCAAGGGGCGGATCCTCGAGGAGGGCCTGCCGCTGCTGGCGCGCGCGGGCATCACGCCCGCGGAGGACCCGCTCTCGAGCCGCAAGCTGGTGCTCGCGACAAATCTCCCGGATGTGCGGCTCGTCATCATCCGCGCTGCCGATGTGCCGACCTATGTTCAGTTCGGCGCGGCCGACCTAGGCATTGCCGGCAAGGACGTGCTCATGGAGTACGAGGGTGACGGGCTCTATGAGCTCATGGATCTGAAAATCGCCCGCTGCCGCCTGATGGTGGCCGAGCCCGCGAATCTCGCCGCGCGCGACGACCCGAAGCTCTGGACGCGCGTGCGGGTCGCCACCAAGTACGTCAACCTCACGCGCCGGCACTTCGCCGCCAAGGGTATCCAGACCGACATCATCAAGCTTTACGGCTCGATGGAGCTGGCGCCGCTCGTGGGGCTCTCGGACCGCATCGTGGATCTGGTCTCGAGCGGCAATACGCTCAAGGCCAACGGCCTGGTCGAGGTCGAGCACATCGCCGACGTGAGCGCCTGGCTCGTCGCCAACAAGGCCTCGATGAAGATGAAGCACGCGCGACTCAAGGCGCTCGTGGACCGCTTGGCGCAGGCGGTGGGATAAGGGAGCAAAAAAAATTTCACAGGATTTACAGGATTACGCAGGATTAACAAGATTAAAACATAAAAAGTTTTACGACTTAATCCTGTAAATCCTGAGAAATCCTGTTAATCCTGTCTATTCGCTTTTTTCATCTGTGTATCAGGCGTAAATGACCATCAACCTGCGCACGCTGAAGACGACCGAACCGGGCTTTGAGGCCGAGCTCGCGCGGCTGCTCGACCGCACGCAGGCGGCGGATCCGAAGATCGAGGGCGCCGTGCGCGAGATCATCGCCGAGGTGCGTGCCCGCGGCGACGCGGCGCTCATGGACTACACGCGCCGCTTCGATCGCTACGAAGTCGCGTCGGCGGCGGCGCTCGAGATCCCGCGCCCGCGCCTGGCGCAGGCGAA
>MFSU01000013.1:0-8280 GCA_001785115.1 Candidatus Muproteobacteria bacterium RBG_16_65_34 | reverse complement strand
GCGGCGATCGAGACGGCGGCGAGCCGCATCCGTGCCTACCACGAGCGCCAGAAGCTCGAGTCCTGGAGCTACACCGAAGCCGACGGCACGCGGCTCGGCCAGCAGGTGACGGCGCTCGAGCGTGTCGGGCTCTACGTCCCGGGCGGCAAGGCGGCGTATCCGTCGTCGGTGCTGATGAACGCGATCCCGGCCAAGATCGCGGGTGTGCCCGAGCTCGTCATGGTCGTGCCCGCGCCGGGCGGGGAATTGAACGAGCTGGTCCTCGCGGCGGCGGCGATTGCCGGCGTCGACCGCGTGTTCGCCATCGGCGGCGCGCAGGCTGTGGCCGCGCTCGCCTATGGCACGCAGACGGTCCCGAAGGTGGACAAGATCGTGGGCCCTGGCAACGTCTATGTCGCGACCGCGAAGCGCCTGGTGTTCGGCGCCGTGGACATCGACATGATCGCGGGGCCCTCGGAGATCGTGGTGCTGTGCGACGGCGCGACCGACCCCGAGTGGGTGGCGATGGACCTCTTCTCCCAGGCCGAGCACGACGAGGACGCCCAGTCCATTCTCATCAGTCTCGACGAAGCCTTCACGCAGAAGGTGCGCGCGGCGATGGAGCAGCTCCTGGCCGACATGCCGCGGCGCGACATCATCAAGGCTTCACTCGAAGCCCGCGGGGCGCTCATCACCGCGCGCGATCTCGACGAAGCGCTGGCGCTCGTCAACCGCATCGCCCCCGAGCACCTGGAGCTCTCGCTCGATGACGCCGCCGTGGTCGCCGCGCGCGTGCGGCATGCGGGCGCGATCTTCCTCGGGCGCCACACCGCCGAGGCGCTCGGCGACTACTGCGCCGGCCCCAACCACGTGTTGCCCACCTCCGGCACCGCGCGCTTCTCATCGCCCTTGGGCGTCTACGATTTCCAGAAGCGCACGAGCCTCATCCAGTGCTCGCCGGAAGGCGCCTCCGCGCTCGGGCGCACGGCCGCGACCCTCGCCCGCGGCGAGGGTCTGACCGCGCACGCGCGCTCGGCGGAATACCGAATCAAAAAGTAATAGTTTTTGCCGCAGAGACGCAGAGGACGCAGAGCGCAGAAGACCAGATACAGGTGTTCTCTGCGATCTCTGCGTCTCTGCGGCAAATAATCATATGAAAGAAAAATCTTTCATCGAGCGCCTGATCCGCCCCGAAATCCGGGCGCTCAAGGCCTACCACGTCCCCGAGGCGCACGGGCTCATCAAGCTCGACGCCATGGAGAACCCCTACGCCTGGCCGGAGGAGCTGAAAACGGCCTGGCTCGAGGTGCTGCGCAAGGTCGAGATCAACCGCTACCCCGACCCCGTGGCGCATGCGCTCAAAGAAAAGCTGCGTGCCGCGCTCAAGCCGCCGGCGGGCATGGAGCTTCTGCTCGGCAACGGCTCGGACGAGCTGATCCAGATTATCCTGCTCGCGCTGGCGCGGCCCGGTGCCGTGGTGCTTGCCCCCACCCCGACCTTCGTCATGTACGAGATGACTGCGACCTTCGTCGGCATGAAGTTCGTCGGCGTGCCGCTGAAAGAAGACTTCGCGCTCGATCTGGCGGCGCTGCGCCGCGCCGTGGCGGAGCACCGGCCGGCGGCGATATTCCTTGCCTATCCCAACAACCCGACGGGAAACCTCTTCGCCGCCGAGGAGATCGAGGCGCTCATCCGCGAAAGCGAGGGGCTGGTGGTCGTGGACGAGGCCTACCACGCCTTCGCGGGCGAATCGTTCATGGACCGGCTCGGGCGCTACGACAACCTGCTGGTGCTGCGCACCCTGTCCAAGCAGGGCCTTGCCGGGCTGCGCCTCGGGGTGCTCGCCGGCGCCCACGCCTGGGTGCATGAGCTCGACAAGCTGCGGCTGCCGTACAACATCAACAGCCTCACTCAGGCGAGTGTGGAGTTCGCGCTCGCCCACGCCGAGGTGCTCGAGGCGCAGGCGGCCCAAATCCGCAAGGACCGCGAGGCGTTGTACCGGGCGCTTTGCGCCCTGCCCGGCGTGCGCGCCTGGCCGAGCCGCGCGAACTTCATTCTGTTTCGCGTGGAAGGGCGCTCGGCCTCCGAGGTCCATCACGGCCTGCGCCACCGTCACGTGCTGGTGAAGAACCTGGACCCCGCGGGCGGGGCGCTTCAAGGCTGTCTGCGCGTCACCGTCGGCACCGACCCTGAGAACGCCGCCTTCCTCGCGGCCCTCGAAAAGGCGTTGTGATTCCGCTACTATTTCGGTTCATGATCGGACAAACACCCCATGGCTGAGCGCCGCGCGCGGGTCGAGCGCGCCACCAAGGAAACCCGCATCGCCGTCGAGGTGAACCTCGATGGCGACGGCCGCTGCACGCTCGAAACGGGTCTGCCGTTTCTCGAGCACATGCTCGAGCAGGTGGCGCGCCACGGCCTCATCGATCTCAAGATCCAGGCTACGGGCGATCTGCACATCGACGCGCACCACACGGTGGAGGACATCGGCATCACGCTCGGGCAGGCGTTCAACAAGGCCGCGGGCGACAAGAAAGGCATCCGCCGCTACGGGCACGCCTATGTGCCGCTCGATGAGGCGCTCGCGCGCGTGGTCGTGGACCTCTCCGGCCGTCCCGGCCTGGAATACCACGTGGATTTTCCCCGCGCCCGCGTCAACGACTTCGATGTCGATCTGGTGCAGGAGTTTTTCCAGGGCTTCACCAATCACGCCCTGGCGACGCTGCACGTCGACTGTCTGCGCGGACGCAACGCGCACCACATCGTCGAGACCGTGTTCAAGGCCTTCGGCCGGGCGCTGCGTATGGCGCTCGAGGCCGACGCGCGCCTGGGTAATGTCGTGCCGTCAACGAAAGGAAGCTTGTAAGAGTTTTTGCCACAGAGACGCAGAGAGCGCAGAGACAGGAAAAGATTCTCGGGACGAACAGCGCGTAACCGGTAACCCTTCATCCGTTGTTCTCTGCGTCCTCTGCGTCTCTGCGGCAAACGATCTTAGAAGCCCACATGAACACCGTTGCGGTGCTGGATTACGGAATGGGCAATCTGCGCTCGGTGTGCAAGGCCATCGAGCACGTGGCGCCGAAGGCGACCGTGCAGATTGTGACCGAGGCGGACGCCGTCCGCCGCGCCGACCGGGTGGTGTTTCCCGGCCAGGGGGCGATCGGCGGTTGCGTCGCGGCGCTTGGCGTACGGGGCCTGCGCGAGGCACTGCTCGATGCGATGCGCAGCAAGCCCTTCCTCGGTATCTGCCTCGGGCTCCAGGCGCTCTATGAGCGGAGCGAGGAGGGCGGCGGCACGGCCTGTCTCGGCATTCTGCCCGGGCGCGTGAAGCTCTTCCCGCGCGAGCGCATGAAGGATGCGGCCACGGGCCAGGCGCTCAAGGTCCCGCACATGGGCTGGAACCAGGTGCACCAGGAGCGGGCGCATCCGCTGTGGAAGGGCATCCCGCAGGACAGCCGCTTCTACTTCGTGCACAGCTACTATGCCGAGGCCGACCGTCCCGAGGAGGTCGCCGGCACGACCGAGTACGCCCTGCGGTTTACCTCGGCCGCGGCGCATGAGAACATTTTCGCCGTGCAGTTCCACCCCGAGAAAAGCCAGGCGGCGGGACTGAAGCTGCTGGAGAACTTCGTCGCCTGGGACGGCGGCGCCTGAACAAAGGCAATAGACAGGATTAACAGGATTTTTCAGGATTAACAGGATTAGGGCAAAAATTAAATCATTTTTCAGTTCTATCACGTAACGGTTTAATCCTGTGAATCCTGAAAAATCCTGTTAATCCTGTCCATTTTTATTTTTATGTCTCTGCTCATTATCCCCGCGATCGACCTCAAGGACGGCAAGTGCGTGCGTCTGCGTCAGGGCAAGATGAATGAGGCCACGGTGTTCTCCGATGACCCGGTGGCGACCGCGGAGCGCTGGGTGAAGGCCGGCGCGCGGCGGCTGCATGTCGTGGACCTGAACGGCGCGGTTGCGGGCCGGCCGGTTAACGCCGAGGCGATCGAGGCCGTCGTCTCCGCTTTCCCCGAGCTGCCGGTGCAGGTCGGCGGCGGCATCCGCGACGAGGACACGATCCAGGCCTATCTCGATGCCGGCGTGCGCTATGTCATTCTCGGCACCAAGGCGGTGAACGCGCCGCACTTCGTGAGCGATGTCTGCGCCGAGTTCCCCGGTCACATCCTCGTCGGGCTCGACGCCAAGGACGGCAAGGTCGCGATTGACGGCTGGTCCAAGCTCTCGGGGCACGAGGTGATCGACCTGGCGAAGAAGTTCCAGGACATGGGCGTGGAGGCCATCATCTACACCGACATCGGGCGCGACGGCATGATGACCGGTGTCAACATCGAGGCCACGGTGCGGCTCGCGAACGCGATCTCCATCCCGGTCATCGCCTCGGGCGGCATCACCGATCTCGATGACATCCGCCGCCTGTGCGAGGTCACGGACTCCGGCGTCACGGGCGCGATCACCGGACGCGCGATTTACGAAGGCACGCTCGACTTCGCCGCGGCGCAGAAGCTCGCGGATGAATTGAGCAAGTAATATCTTTCGCCGCAGAGACGCAGAGGACGCAGAGGTTTTTTGATCCCAGCTTCTCTCTGCGTCCTCTGCGTCTCTGCGGCAAGTGATCATATAAAATGGGCCTAGCCAAGCGCATCATTCCCTGCCTCGACGTCGACAACGGCCGCGTGGTGAAGGGCGTCAAGTTCGTCGCCATCCGCGATGCGGGCGATCCGGTCGAGATCGCGCGCCGCTATGACGAGCAGGGCGCAGACGAAATCACCTTCCTTGATATCACCGCCAGCTCCGACAACCGCGAGACCCTGGTGCACGTGGTCGAGGACGTCGCCTCCCAGGTGTTCATCCCGCTCACCGTGGGCGGGGGCATCCGCCGGATCGAGGACGTGCGCCGCATGCTTAACGCCGGCGCCGACAAGGTCGCGATCAACACCGCGGCCGTGGCCCGTCCCGAGTTCGTGCGGGAGGCCGCCGATCATTTCGGCGCACAGTGCATCGTGGTGGCGATCGACGCCAAGCAGGTCGGGGCGGACCGCTGGGAGGTCTTCACCCACGGCGGCCGCAGGACGACGGGTCTCGACGCCGTCGCCTGGGCCGGAAAGATGGCCGAATACGGCGCGGGCGAGATTCTTCTGACCTCCATGGATCGCGACGGCACGAAGGACGGTTTCGATCTCAAGCTCACGCGCGCCGTGTGCGATGCCGTGAGCATCCCGGTGATCGCCTCCGGCGGCGTAGGCAACCTGGATCATCTCGTGGACGGCATCCTGATCGGGCATGCCGACGCGGTGCTCGCGGCGAGCATCTTTCACTTCGGCGAGTACACCGTCGGTGAGGCCAAGCGGCGCATGGCCGCGGCGGGGATTGAAGTAAGGTTATAAGAGTTTTTGCCGCAAAGACGCAAAGGCGCTAAGATCGCTTATATATTTTCTTCGTTGTTCTTTGCGCCTTCGCGTCTTTGCGACAAGTGATCATAATGACCGATTCTTGGCTGGATGCGGTAAAGTGGAATGCCGAAGGCCTCGCCCCCGTCATCGCGCAGGAGGCCGCTACCGGCAAGGTGCTCACGCTCGCCTGGATGAACCGCGAGGCCCTGGCGGCGACGGCGAAAGAGGGCCGGGCGGTGTACTGGTCGCGTTCACGCAAGAAACTCTGGCGCAAGGGCGAGGAGTCGGGTCACGTGCAGGTCGTGCAGGAGATCCGCCTCGATTGCGACAACGACGCGCTGCTGTTGCTGGTGGAGCAGCAGGGCGGCATTGCCTGCCACACCGGACGCGAACGCTGTTTCTATCAGCGGCTCCGGGACGATCGGTGGGTGAGCGTCGAGCCGGTCATCAAGAGCGAAGACGAAATTTACGGAAAGAAATAATGTAGGGAATGTAGGGTGGGTTAGGCGATTTTTGCCGTAACCCACCAAATATTATTTCGGTGGGTTACGCACCTGAGAAGCGGCGCTAACCCACCCTTCAAAGATATGACAGACGTCCTCAACAAACTGGCCGCCGTACTCGAGTCCCGGAAAGGGGCCGCAGCCGATTCGTCCTACGTCGCCGGGCTGTATGCTAAAGGTCTCGATGCGATTTTGAAGAAGATCGGCGAGGAAGCGACCGAGACCGTGCTCGCGGCCAAGTCCGGCGATAGGGCCAAAATCGTGCATGAAACAGCCGATCTCTGGTTCCACACCCTGGTGCTGCTTGCGCAGCAGGGGCTTAAGCCGGATGATATTCTCGTTGAGCTCGAGCGGCGCTTTGGCGTCTCCGGGCTCGAGGAGAAGGCCGCGCGCGGAGGCCGGACCTAAGCCCCCTTTATAGCCGACGCGTAACCGGCCGGATTTTTTGGCGCAGACTGGAGAGTAACATGGGTTCATTCAGCATTTGGCATTGGCTGGTCGTGCTGGCCGTCGTGGTGTTGATCTTCGGCACGAAGAAGCTGCGCAACATCGGATCCGACCTGGGTGGCGCGATCCGCAGCTTCAAGCAGTCGATGAAGGAAGACGACGAAAAGGCCAAGCAGGAGCAGGCCGCCGGCGAGGAGACCAAGCCGCTGTCCCAATCCGGCCGGGTCATCGACGCGGAAGTGACCGCCAGGGAAAAGAAAAAGGCCTGATGCCCACCGGTCGCGGGCGCATCCATGTTCGACGTCGGGCTTTCCGAGCTGCTGCTGATCGCGGTCGTGGCGCTGATCGTTCTCGGGCCGAAGCGGCTGCCGGAGGTGGCGCGCGCCGCCGGCCGCTGGCTGGCGCGGATCCGGCGCTTCGTCGCCGACGTGAAGCAGGACTTCGACCGCGAGATGCACGATGAGGAGTTGAAGGAGCTGCGCAAGCTCAAGGACGATCTCGACGATACGCGGCGCCTGATGCAGGAGACCTCCGGAAAGCTCATCCAGGAATTCACGGCGATCCCCGAGGCCCGCGCGACCGTTGCAAATCCACAGCCATCGGCATCCCCAACCCCGACGCCCGCGCCGCCGGCTCCCGAGCCGCCCCCGTCCGCGGTTACGGCGCCCCGCAAACGGACGAGACCGCCCGCGCGCGTGAAGCGGGAGAAAAAACCCGCATCCGGAAAAAGCCATGGCCGAACCCGAAGCCGGAAGCGGCGCTGAGAGCAGCTTCATCTCCCACCTGATCGAGCTGCGCAACCGGCTGCTGTACGCGCTGGCGTCGGTGGGGCTCGTGTTTCTCGCGCTCGTGCCGTTCTCGGCCGAGGTCTACACGCTGCTTGCGAAGCCCCTGATGGACGTGCTGCCCGCGGGGGCGAGCATGATCGCGACCGACGTCGCCTCGCCGTTTCTCACGCCCATCCGGCTCACGCTCGGCCTCGCCGTGGTGATCGCCGTGCCTTTTATTTTGTATCAGGTCTGGGCCTTCGTCGCGCCGGGACTCTACAAGCACGAGAAGCGCCTGGCGCTGCCGTTGCTTTTTTCAAGCATCGCGCTGTTTTACGCCGGCATGGCGTTTGCGTATTTCGTCGTTTTCCCCGTGGCCTTCGGGTTCTTCGCCAAGGCCGCGCCGCAGGGCGTGGCGATGATGACGGACATCAGGTCTTATCTCGACTTCGTGCTCTCGATGTTCTTCGCCTTCGGAATCGCCTTCGAGGTGCCGGTGGCCGTGGTGATCCTGGTGCGCATGGGCGTGGTGCGGGCCGAATCGCTCGCCGCGAAGCGCTCCTATGTGGTGCTGTGGGCGTTCATTGTCGCCGCGGTGCTCACGCCCCCCGACGTGTTCTCGCAGGTGCTGCTCGCCGTGCCCATGATTCTGCTCTTTGAGCTCGGGCTTTTCGTTGCGCGCCGCATAACGCCCAGGGAGCGGGCGGGCGAGGCACAGACCCCGACCGAGGAGCAGATGGACGCCGAGCTCGACCGCCACGAGCGGGAGCTGGCGGCGGTGGAGAAGAGAAGCAAAGAATAGACAGGATTAACAGGATTTTTCAGGATTTACAGGATTAAAACAACCCGGGGTTGTCATGTGAAACTTGGAAGATAAAAGAGCTTACTGAGCGGATCATCGCAAATGTCGGAACATGAAACGCAACTCGTGAATTATCTCGAGGTGACCGGTATCAATACCGGCCTGCCCCCGGATTTCGGGAAGAGCGTGACCGTCGGACGAAAGTTCAGGGAATATCGCAAGCCGGAGATGCGGAGATGCCTATTACCTTGGACACCACTCCTGTGAGTCCCGAACACCGCTGTTAATCACGTCCAATTTTTTCTCGATTCTGCCTTAATCCTGTGAATCCTGAAAAATCCTGTTATTGACCCGGCATGATTGTATTTGAACGAAGG
>MFSU01000012.1 GCA_001785115.1 Candidatus Muproteobacteria bacterium RBG_16_65_34 | reverse complement strand
AAGGGTGAAGGGTGAAGGGTGAAGGGTGAAGGGTGAAGGGTGAAGGGTGAAGGGTGAAGGGTGAAGGGTGAAGGGTGAAGGGTGAAGCGCGATGAGAGGCCGAAAACGGGAGTCGGGCCCCCGTAGCGCGTGCCGAGTACCGCAGCCCGAGCGGGGGCTTCTAAGCGAGCACTGTTCGAGCCAGAGGCGCGTTTTATATAAGCGCCCGGCAGTTTGCGAGCGCCCGCTCGGGCGAGGAACGCAAGGGGACCGGCGCAGCCGGCACGCGCTCCGGGGCGGCCTTTTCTTTGGTGACTTTCTTTTGGCCGCACAAAAGAAAGACACCTGCCGTGGGTCAGCCACCCACAAGTGGCCGTTCAATCATCGCCGCAGGCGATTCGACTAGACCCGACAAACAAGCACAACCGGTGAAATGCGGCCGGTGACGTTAAATCGCTCACGCGATTTTACGAAGACCCGGCAAAATAAAGGGGGGATGTTTCCATCTCGAAGGTGATATATGCCAGCTTGACTTAGATCATTTAAACCTTCGACTGGATCGGATTATCTAGGGCGTAAACAGTCATACCTTATATTCTGGAAAGAGCAGCTGTCCGCAGATTAACGCAGTGAATCATTTGGTTTGAATGACTGCCCGGCGCACCCGTATGGTGAGAGAAGAAGCGTCGATCACATTTTTAAAATCTGCGGAAATCTGCGTAATCTGCGGATGCAATCGCCGTTTTTAGGTATATCCATCCCCACGGGCGATCGAGGTAAACCGCTCTCGGCGCGAAGTTGCGGCGACGGCCGAGAGCGAACGAAGGAGTATTCATGTTGCTTTCCGAACGATTCATCAAGACGATCCACGTCAACGGCAAGGAGATCAAGACCGACTCCGAAGGTTATTTGGTCAACCTCGATGATTGGTCCGAGGACTTCGTGCGCGCGCTCGCCAAGCAGGAGGAGCTGACGCTCACCGACGAGCACTGGGAGATCGTTCGTTTTCTGCGCGATTTTTACCACAAGCACGGCGTGCAGGCGCAGGTGCGCGTGATGATTAAGCATTTCCGCGAGAAGTGGGGCCCGGAGAAGGGCAGCAATCATTATCTCCACAAAATTTTCCCACGCGGCGGGCCGCAGAAGCAGGGCAACCGGCTCGCGGGCCTGTTGCGTACGAAGGGGGAGCATTGAATTAGCTATCAGCTATCAGCTATCAGCTATCAGCTATCAGCTATCAGCTATCAGCTATCAGCTAACGGCTATCGGCTAACTTGGTTCCAGAGCGGTACACCAGGAGTACAGCAATGAATAATTCGATGGAGCTTGTGTGTCCGGCGGGCAGCCTGCCGGCGCTCAAGGCGGCCGTGGACAACGGCGCGGACGCCGTTTATATGGGCTTCCGCGACGGCACCAACGCGCGCAACTTCCCCGGCCTCAACTTCGACGAAGCCGAGGCGCGTCAGGGGATCGAGTACGCGCACCGCGCGGGCCGCAAGGTGTTCCTCGCGATCAACACCTACCCCTCGCCCGCGCAGTGGGACAAGTGGTGCGCCGCGGTCGATCAGGCCGCGGGGCTCGGGGTGGACGCGCTGATCCTCGCCGACCCGGGCCTCATGCACTACTGCACGCAGAAGCACCCGCAGCAGCGGCTGCACCTCTCGGTGCAGGGCTCGGCCACGAACGCCGAGGCGATCGCTTTCTACGCGCGCCAGTTCGGCGTGCGGCGCGTAGTGCTGCCGCGGGTGCTGTCGTTGCAGCAGGTGCGCGCGATCATCAAGCGCGTCAACGTCGAGATCGAGGTCTTCGGTTTCGGGAGCCTGTGCGTGATGGCCGAGGGCCGCTGTTCGTTGTCGTCCTATGTGACCGGCGAGTCGCCCAACATGAGCGGGGTCTGTTCGCCGGCGAAGGCGGTGCGCTGGGAGGAGACGCCGAGCGGGCGGCAGTCGCGCCTGAACGGCGTGCTCATCGATTCCTACGGCCCCGGCGAGGCGGCGGGTTATCCCACGCTCTGCAAGGGCCGGTTTGCGGTGCAGGACAACGCGAACGCGGCGCACGACGCCGAGTTGCCGCACAAACCCTACTACGCATTGGAAGAGCCCACGAGTCTCAATGTGCTCGACATCCTGCCGCAGCTCAAGGAGGCCGGGGTGGTCGCGATCAAGGTTGAGGGCCGCCAGCGGAGTCCTGCCTACGTCGCGCAGGTCACGCGTGCGCTGCGCGCGGCGCTCGACGCCTGCAACCGCGATCCCGAAAACTACACCCTGCGCCGCGAGTGGGTCGCCGCGCTCGACAAGGTCGCCGAGGGTGTGACGCACACGCTCGGGGCGTATTACCGGCCGTGGCAATAATTCCAATGCGGAATGTGGAGATCGGAATGCGGAATAAAACCCGCTTTCCATTCCGCACTCCGAATTCCGAATTCCGCACTCACATATGAAACTATCGTTAGGCCCCATCCTTTACTTCTGGAACCGCGACGCCGTCTTCGAGTTTTACCAGCGCGCCGCCGATTCGCCGGTGGACATCGTGTATCTGGGCGAGGTGGTGTGCTCCAAGCGCCGCGCGCTGCGGCCCGAGGACTGGATACAAATCGCCGAGCAGCTCGAGGCCGCCGGCAAGGAGGCGGTGCTCTCCACCATGACGCTGATCGAGGCGGAGTCGGAGCTCGGCGTCATGCGCCGCATCTCGGATAACAACCGCTTCATGGTCGAGGCCAACGACATGGGCGCGGTGAACATGCTCGCCGGCCGCGCGCGCTTCGTCGCCGGGCCGAATATCAATACCTACAATGCCGGCACGCTCGCCATGCTCGCCGCCGCCGGCGCGCGCCGCTGGGTGATGCCGGTCGAGCTCGACCGCAATACCTTGAAGGCGTTACAGGCCGCGCGCCCCGCCGGAATGGAAACCGAGGTGTTCGCCTTCGGGCGGCTGCCGCTTGCCTTCTCCGCGCGCTGCTTCACCGCGCGCGCCCACAATCTCCCGAAGGACGAGTGCGGCTTCCGCTGCGGCGACTACGCCGACGGGATGCTGCTCTCGACCCAAGAGGACCAGGCGTTCCTGGTGCTGAACGGCATCCAGACGCAGTCGGCCGAGACCTATAACCTGATTACGGTCCTGCCGGAGATGAAGGCGCTCGCCGTGGATGTCGCGCGCATCTCGCCGCAGTCGCAGGGTACCTTCGAGGTGATAGACATCTTCCGCGCCGCCGCCGACGGCACGCTCGATCTCGCCCTGGCGCGCACGCACCTGGAGCCGTACGTTCCCAACGGGCCCTGTAACGGTCACTGGCACGGGCGGGCGGGGATGGTTTGGGTGGAGTGAGAAGGCGACCGCCGTAACTGTTGAAGCCGGATCTACGCCGGCGGCTCGGTGATCGAGAGCGTCCTGAATTTCTTGAAGCGGGCGAAGTCACGGTCAAGAGTAAGAAGGGCGGAGCAACCATGCGCGCGGCAAACCGCGACGATTTGCGCGTCGAAGACGAGATTTCCGCGCGCATCCGCTTCCCGCACGCATTCGAAGAAGTGCTGCGTATACTCGGAGCCGGGCGATAGTATCTGTAGCGAAGGGCTCGCCAGCAGGCTTTCCAGGGCCGCCAGCGCCTGCTCAATCGTAGAGGGCGGATCGAACACCTTCGCGTGCGTGACAACTCGGACGAACTCACCGACACAGAAGACGGGGATGCCCCAGGGTGCGGATCCCTCGGCCAATGCCTTGAGCCAGGTAACGGCCTGCTTGTGTTGGGGAAGCTCTTCGCGGTGGGCGTAAACGAGGACGTTGGTATCGACCGCGATCACGAACGCCCTTCCATGCGTTCATAAAGGGCGTCACGATCCGTGAGATCGACGCCGGGTTGGACACGACCGCGTACGGTGACCCAGCGCAGCGCGAAGTGCTTAGCCTTCGCCCCCCGTTCCCGCATGAGCGACTCCCGCAGGGCGCGCTCAACGACGCCCGTAACCGTCTGCCCGGTCTCTACGGCCCTTTTCTTCACGAGCCGCATCAGCTTGTCTTGGATGTCGAGCGTTGTTCTCATAGGGAAAAGCATATGTATCATGCATAAATCTGTCAACCAAGGATAGTCGTTGCCCGACCGGACACGCGGCCAGAGCCGGTCTTGAAAGTCAGCGGGCGGAGAAGAAGCTCTTGGCGGGAAGGGCGCGGCTGACGAAGCGGGCGAGTGCGACCGCGGGGCCCGAGAATGGACCGAGCACATCTTTAATATGCGCCTCAACGTCGTAGTCGAGCGCATCGAGCAGGTTCTTCACGTGCAGCCCGGTCTCGGTGTCGCCCTCGATGCAGAGCCGCCGGTGGAAGAAGAGCGTGTCGGGATCTTCGGCGCGCGTGGCGAGCTGCCAGAAATCCTCGAACTTGCCGCGGATGGTCACATCGGGTGCGCGCCCGCGGCCCGGCTTGATCTGCGTACCCTGGATCAGAAAGTCTACGTGGCTGGGGACGTCGCTGACCTCAAGGCGCACCGACTTGCCATCGAGCGCCGGCAGCCTCCGGGCGAGTGACTGCCCGCGCATGAGGTGATTGAACACCCGCGTGAACACCTCGGCCTGGACCGCGGCCGGGATGATCCGCAGCGGAAGCTTCAGGGGGGCGATGAGCGGGGCGGGCAACATCATGGCGCATTCTCCGTCGGAAAACTTGGGCGTAATTGATCCAGGTCAAGCCGTATGCGAATATCATCGCATAACGTGACCCGCCCATGAAATACGGCAATCTCCACGATTTTATCCGCGATCTCGAGGCCACGGGGGAGCTGAAACGCGTTCGGGTGCCGGTCGATCCGGTGCTCGAGGTGACCGAGATCTGCCAGCGGTCGCTGCGCGCCGGGGGTCCCGCGCTGCTGTTCGAAAACCCCAAGGGCTCGAACATCCCGCTCCTCGGAAATCTCTTCGGCAGCACCCGGCGCGTGGCGCGCGCCATCGGCCGCGACTCGGTCGAGGATCTGCGCGAGGTGGGCAAGATGCTCGCGTTTCTTAAGGAGCCGCAGTTGCCGCGCGGCATCAAGGAGATGATCGAGAAGCTCCCGGCCTGGAGCCAGATATTGAATGTTCCGCCCAAGGTGCTCGGCTCAGCGGCCTGCCGCGACACCGTGATCGAGGGGCCGGACGTGGACCTCGCGAAATTCCCGATCCAGCACTGCTGGCCGGAGGACGCCGGTCGCCTCATCACCTTCGGGCTCGTCATCACCAAAGGCCCGTACAAGGAGCGCCAGAACATCGGCATCTACCGCCAGCAGGTGCTCGGGAAGAACAAGGTCATCATGCGCTGGCTACACCACCGCGGCGGCGCGATCGACTTCCGCGAGTTCCAGGAGAAGAATCCGGGCAAGCCGTTCCCGCTGGCGGTCGTGATCGGCGCCGACCCGGCGACACTGCTCGCGGCGGTGACGCCGATCCCGGACACGCTCTCGGAGTTCGAGTTTGCGGGGCTGCTGCGCGGCGCGCGCAGCGAGGTGGTGCGCGACCGATCCGGTACGCTCTACGTTCCCGCGAGCGCCGAGATCGTCCTCGAAGGGCACATCCATCCGGGCGAGACCGCGCTCGAGGGCCCGTTCGGCGACCACACCGGCTACTACAACGCGCAGGACCATTTCCCGGTCTTCACCATCGAGCGCATCACGCACCGCAACCATCCGGTGTATCACTCGAGCTACATGGGCCGCTCGCCGTGGGACGAACCCTCGGTGCTGGCGATGGCGTTGAACGAGGTCTTCATCCCGATCCTGCAAAAACAGTTCCCCGAGATCGTGGATTTCTACCTGCCGCCCGAGGGCTGCTCGTATCGCGTGGCGTGCGTCAGCATCAAGAAGCGTTACCCGGGCCATGCGCGGCGCGTCATGTTCGGGGTGTGGTCTTATTTAAGGCAGTTCACTTATACGAAATTCGTCATCGTCACCGACGACGACATCAACGTGCGCGACTGGAAGGAGGTCATCTGGGCCATGACCACACGCATGGACCCGGCGCGCGATACGCTCGTGGTCGAGAACACGCCCATCGACTACCTCGACTTCGCCAGCCCCGCGCCGAGCGTGGGCGGCAAGATCGGGATGGACGCAACCAACAAGTGGCCGGGCGAGACCACCCGCGCCTGGGGCAAGCCGATTGCGATGAGCGAGGACGTGAAGCGGCGGGTGGATGAGTTGTGGAAAAGCTTGAATATTTCGTGAAACCGCAGATGAACGCGGATCAACGCGAATGAAGGAGTGGCGGGTGCCCGGTGCGTCGCTAACGCGGCGTTTTGCCGGCCTTTTCCACGGTCCGCACGCGGGGTTGACGCAGGCCGAGATTTAACCGCGGTTTTCTGGGAAAATAGCGGGTTCTAAAGACGTTCCTCTGTCCAGGTATTCCGAGATGTCACATCTGCTTGCCTTCGATTCCGAGCTGCTGCGCCGCTACGACAAGTCCGGGCCGCGCTACACCTCCTACCCCACCGCGGTCCAGTTCCACAGCGGCTTCGGCGATACGCAGTACCGCGCGTGGGTCGAGCGCACCAACAACGAGTCGCCGCAGCGGCCGCTGTCGCTCTATTTCCACATCCCGTTCTGCGACACGGTCTGCTTCTACTGCGCCTGCAACAAGATCATCACCAAGAATCGCTCGCGCGCGACGACCTACCTCGCGCGCCTGCACCGCGAGATCGAGCTGCAAGGGGCGCTTTACGACCGCGGCCGGCGCGTGGACCAGCTCCACTGGGGCGGCGGCACGCCGACCTTCATCTCCCAGGACGAGATGCGCGAGCTGATGGAGATCACGCGCCGGAACTTTACGTTGCGCGACGACGACCAGGGCGAGTACTCCATCGAGGTGGACCCGCGCGAGGCGAACGCCGAGTCCATCTCGCTGCTGCGCGCCTTGGGCTTCAACCGCATCAGCCTCGGGGTGCAGGATTTCGACCCCGCGGTGCAGCAGGCGGTGAACCGCATCCAGACGGAGGCGGAGACCTTCGCGGTGCTCGAGGCCGCGCGCGGGAACGGCTTCCGCTCGGTCAACATGGACCTCATCTACGGCCTGCCGCTCCAGACCGTCGAAAGCTTCGCGCGCACGCTCGACAAGATCATCGGCGCCGGCCCCGACCGGCTTTCGATCTTCAACTACGCGCACCTGCCGCAGATGTTCAAGTCGCAGCGCCAGATCGAGGATGCGAAGCTGCCGAGCCCGCAGATGAAGCTCGACATTCTGCAACTGACCATCGAGAAACTCACCGCCGCGGGCTACGTCTACATCGGCATGGACCACTTCGCCAAGCCCGACGACGAGCTCTCCGTGGCGCAGCGCAGCGGCACGCTGTACCGCAACTTCCAGGGCTACTCGACGCACGCCGACTGCGACCTCGTCGGCCTCGGCATGACCGCGATCAGCCAGGTGGGCGCGAGTTACGCCCAGAACGTGCGCACGCTCGATGAGTACTACGGGCGGCTCGACGCCGGGGAGCTCGCGGTGTTCCGCGGTGTCGAGCTCGCCGCCGACGACCGCCTGCGGCGCGCCGTCATTACGAGTCTCATCTGCCACTTCACGCTCGACATCCCGCGCGTCGAGCGCGAGCACGGCATCCGTTTCAACGACTACTTCGCCCAGGAGCTCGCCGATCTCGCCGCGATGCACCGGGACGGGCTGCTCACGGTCAGCGACGATCGCATCGACGTCGAGCCGCGCGGCAAGCTCCTCATCCGCAACATCTGCATGGTGTTCGACAAGTACCTGCGCCAGCAGCCGGGGCAGCGGTTTTCGAAAGTAATTTGAGCGAAAGGAGTTAGGAGTTAGGGGTGAGGAGTGAAATTCCCCTGACCCCTGACCCCTGACCCCTCACAGCTCCAGTTTCACCGCCATAAATCCGCCGAAACGCCGCGGCAGCCACGGCAACTTCTCCAGCGCTCGCCCGAGCGCCGGTCCGCCCGGCCAAAACAGCTCCGTTTCTATTTCATAGCTCCGAATCTCGGGAAATTCAGACACGAGCCGTATGATTTCCGCGCGGGTGTGCCAATGCGCGCCGGCATAAGCGCCCCGCCCGCGTTTTGTCAGATATAACAACGAGCGCCGGTGCAGCAGCCCGAGCACCACGCGCCGGCGCGCGACCCGGATCATCTCGCCGAGCGCCGCGCGCTCGTCGCGCACGAAGCAAAGCGAGGTAACGGCGGTGACGATGTCGAAACTTTTGTCCGGCAGCGGCAGCGCCGTCATATCGCCCGCAAGATACCGCGCCGGCCCGCCGCGCGCGGCGGCATAGGCGATCATGCCGGGGTCGCGGTCGATGCCGCTGACCTCACAGCCCGTGGCGGCGAAGCGACGCGTGAACCAGCCGCTGCCACAACCCGCATCCAATAGCGTTTGCCCCGGAGCGATTTTTCCCAGCCGGACGAGCAGCTCCGCCTCACGCGCGCCGATCCAGGCCCCGCGCGGCGAGGCGTACCAGGCGTCGTAGCCTGCGGGTGTTTTATGTGTTTTATGCATGCGGCGAGTCATTCGTCATTGTAAGCCGCGTAGTTTACATGGGCTTGATAGACGCATCCGGGTAATCCTGTTCAAATAAAGATGCGGTTCCTCACACGGACGAGGGAGAGAAGTTTATGCCCGACAAGCGCACCGCCAAGGTTATCAGTATCACGAACACCAAGGCGGAATGCAGGGATTGCACGCTGCGCGAATTATGCCTGCCCCTGGGGCTGAGCGAAACCGAACTGAACGCCTTCGATAGACTGAAAAAACGCCAGCGCATGCTGCGCAAGGGCGAGCTGCTGTATCGCTACGGCGACCCGTTGAAATCGCTTTACGCCATCCGCTCTGGCGCCGTGAAGACCACGGGCCTCATGGAAGACGGGCGTATCCAGGTCACGGGGTTCTGTCTTCCCGGCGAGATGCTCGGAATCGACGCCATCAACGATGACCGGCATCCGTGCAGCGCCGAGGCGCTGGAGATCACCGAAGTCTGCGATATCCCTTACCTCGCGCTCGAGGCGCTGGCGCAGGAGGTTCCCGGATTGCAGCACCAGTTGCTGCGCATCATGAGCCAGGAGATCGTGCGCGATGAGCAGATGCTGATGATGCTCGGGCGCATGAGCGCGGAGGAGCGCCTGGCCTCGTGTCTGATCTCGTTCTCGCGCCGCCACGCGCGCCTCGGGCGCAACGGCGCCGAGTTCAAGCTGAGCATGTCGCGCCAGGATCTCGGCGACTACCTGGGGCTGGCGCTCGAGACGGTGAGCCGGCTGTTCACCCGCTTCCAGGACGAGGGGCTCATCAGCGTGCGCGGCCGGCATATCCTGCTGCGCAGTCTCGACCGGCTCCAGGCTCTGGCAAGCGGCGGCGCCGGTGGCCGGAGCGTACACGCCTGAACCGCATCCAGCGGTTATTGCGGCGGCACGAATCTACCTGAATATGCCGAGGAGATCTGAAACGGCACCGGCATCGCATCGAAGCCTCGATGCCGCCGCAATAATCGAAAACTCATAAGATTTTCGTTATTGACCCGGCATGTCCGTGCCGTAACCGATGCTATGAGGGCCACAGGCGGATTGCCTTCGTTCAAGTACAATCGTGCCGGGTCAATAACACCGAAACACCGGGCAGGTTGACATCCGGGGTGGGCTTGTCCTACCTTGGGCCCCCGGTTTCCCCAAGGTTTGACCCATGTCCCGCGATGTCGCCGCCCTCGAAACCCTGTTCGCGCTGCCCTTCAACGACCTGATCTTCCAGGCCCAGATCGTCCACCGGCGCCATTTCGATCCGAACGCGGTGCAGCTCTCGACGCTGCTGTCGGTCAAGACCGGCGGCTGCTCCGAGGACTGCGGCTACTGCTCGCAGTCGGCGCGCCATCCCACGGCGCTCGAAAGCCAGCCGCTCATGGGGATCGAGGAGGTCGTGGCGGCGGCCAGCGCGGCCAAGGCGAAGGGCGCGACCCGGTTTTGCATGGGCGCGGCCTGGCGCGGACCGAAGGACAAAGACCTGAAGCCGGTGACGGAGATGATCCGCGCGGTGAAGGCGCTCGGACTGGAGACCTGCGCGACACTCGGTCTGCTCAAGGACGGACAGGCGGAACAGTTGGCCGAGGCCGGGCTCGATTACTACAACCACAACCTCGACACCGCGCGCACGCACTACGGCAACATCGTGCACACGCATAGCTACGACGAGCGGCTGACTACCTTGCGCAGCGCGCGCGGCGCCGGCATCAAGCTCTGCTGCGGCGGCATCCTGGGCATGGGCGAGTCGCGCCGCGACCGCGCGCAGTTCCTGGTCGAGCTCGCCGCCCTCGACCCGCCACCCGAGAGCGTGCCGCTCAACATGTTGGTGCGCATTCCGGGAACGCCCCTGTCGGATGTTCCCGCGCTCGACCCCATCGAGTTCGTGCGCACGATCGCGGTGGCGCGCATCGTAATGCCGACCTCGTTCGTGCGACTCTCCGCGGGGCGCCAGCAGATGCCCGAGGCGCTGCAGGCGCTTTGCTTCCTCGCCGGTGCCAACTCGATCTTCTACGGCGAACGACTTCTCACCACGCCCAACCCCGGGGCGGATGCCGATCGGGCGCTGTTCGAGAAGCTCGGGCTGCACCCGCTACCGGTTGCCGCGGAGGAGGCGCAGCCGCAGTCCTCGGCCTGCCGCTGCGCCTAAACCGGCGCGGCAGTCGGCTTCGCACAGGTTTTGGCGGGCGGGCGCAGCCCGCCCGGCTGCTTCCCCAATCTGGAACCCATTTTCCGGATCCCGTGGCCCGTACGTCGCGCCGCGAGTCCGGTCTTTCCCTTAAAGTTGCGCGGCGGGAGCCCGGATGGCCCGGGATAGTGTGCCTGCGCTCTCCGGTCTAAGTCCTTGCGGCCAATGTCGGAGAAGGAGCCATGGCGTCGAGCCTGGGTCGCGACGGAGTATTTCACCTCGCCGCATTCGCGGTTATCTTTGCGGCGCTGCTGGGTGTGGCTTGCGAACGCGCCGTGTCATCCTATCCGGTCAAAGTGGTGTTCGCCGGGAAGGTCGTGGACACGACGGTGGACTCCATCTACGCGAGTTGTTACCTCGATTATCATCGGTCCGACAAGCAGTCGGGCCCGAAATGCGATGATCTCATGCGCGCGATGCCTGCGCCGGCGCCGGGCGTGCTCCCGGACCGCGAGATGCTGCGGGCCATCTCTGTCAGCAATTCGGTGGATTTCGCCGCGCTCTATTTCGTTCAGGCCATGCTCGATGTGCCGCGCAATCGCGCGGCGCAGCAGCTTTTCGACCGCGAGTTCTCGCGGTTTGTCCGCAATGATCCGGCTGCTTGGGATTGGCTGCGCACGCGATCGCGCACGTATGCGTTTCTGTTCGTCCCGGGTTGGGCCCCTAAGCCCGAACCGCAGAACGGCACGGGGCTCCCCGTGACGCGCGGGGCGCTGGAGCGGCTTGGATTCGAGATCCGGCTGGTCGATATCGCGGAGACCGCAACGGTGGACGAGAACGCGCAACTCCTGGCGCAGGAGATCCGCCGCTATGGCGGCCGTGGCAAAAGGCTTGTGGTGGCGAGCGTCGGCTCAGGTGGCCAGAGCGCCGCGCTTGCCTTAAGTAAACTGCTGCGTCCGGAGGAGACGCGCGCGGTCGCGGCCTGGGTCAACGCGGGCGGCCGGCTTCGGGGCAGCGTTCTGGCCGACGCCGCGCAGCATTCGCCGGCACAGTGGCTCGCAAAGGCCGCGATGACCTTGCTCGGCGGGGATTTCGCCGGCGTCGAGGGGCTGGGCACGGAGGCGAGCCGCGCGCGTTCCGCGCCGCAGAAGCTTCCGCCGCACGTGCAGGTGGTCAACTATCTCGGCGTTCCGCTCTCGGGCGATGTGACCGAGCGCGCCCGCTCCGGCTACGACGAGCTGCGGCCGTACGGACCTAATGACGGCTTCACGCTGCTTGCGGATGCCATTGTCCCGCAGGGGGTCACGCTGATCGATCTCGGGCGGGATCATTATCTTGTCGATCCGCGCGCCGAGGAAAAATCCCTGGCGCTTGCCGCCACGGTGCTGCGCCAGCTCGCTGCGCGCGGCTTGGAAACCGCAACGGCGGAGCGCCGCGGTTCCGCGCCCTGATCTTTATCCAGCCGCGGCCTGCCGGGTCGCAACGTGCTCGTCCGTCGGCTCCGGAACGCGCCGGACGCCGAACTCCATCTTTACGAGGTCGCCGAGCACATAAGTCGCCGGGGCGCTGACGCCGCCCACCGTGCCGGGGTCCACGCGCAGCGTTTCTCCGCCTTTGATGTTCATGATGCGCTCGATGACGGCGCGGTGCTCATGGCCGTTGCATACCAAGTCATAGTCGCCGGTCAGCGCCATGGCCTTCGCGTAGTGCGGATAGTGCACGATGAAGATGCGCTTCCCGGCGAGCGTGAAGCTGCCGTCCTGACCGTAGTAGTGCACGTGGTTTTCAGATTTATGCGCAAGCTTCACCAGGTGAAAAAGATCGCCCTGGTTGTTGCCGTGCACGAGGTGGATGGGAAGACCGAGCGGGATAATCGCATGCAGGGTCGACGGTGCGATCAGATCGCCGCAGTGGATGACCGCTTGCGCGCCGAGCGCCTTAGCCTCGGCGACCGCGGCCGCGAGCCGGTCACGGCGGTCATGGCTGTCGGAGACGATGCAAATCTTCATAAGAGCGGACAGGATTCACAGGATTCACAGGATCGAATGATAACGTCAAACACGCGCTGTGGTCCCGCTAATTCCGCGAATGCGGCCATTCAAAACCGTAAGTGGTGTGGTATTCATGGTGTCGGCGCGCGGTACACCGGCATGAGGAAAACGCCGTCATAGTCCACGCCGGGACGCGCGGCGCGGACTTCGAGTTCCCAGTAGGTCGGCGGTGTTTCGAGCAGCCGGTTGCCGGGCAAATCCGCGGGCAGGCCGAACGACAGTGCGGCGCGGCCGTGAGGGTCGGTGTCGAACGTGCGCTCATCGCCGTAGACCTGGTAGCAGACGGACCGCGTCGTGCGGCCCTTGCCGTGGCCCCAAGTCTCGATCTGTTCCTCGACGCAGCGCAGCGTCGCGCTTAAGCCCTGCAGGTCGGCGAGCGCGGCGCCGCCCTCGTACGCGAGGTCGAGCGTGTTGCCCACATAGAACGGGAACGTGTTCAGGCGTACGCGCGTGCGGCCGTAGCGCATCCGACGCGCGATAAGCCTCAGGCCGTGAAGCAGCAGGGCGAGCGTGATCAGGTCGAAAATGCCGAGCACCACGTACAGCATCGCCGGAAGCTTGGCGGGGTCGGGCTCCAGGAAGAGCGGGTGGTTGATATAAGCAGGATTGTGAGTAAAATTACTCAACCAATTGAGTAATTTGTAAACCGGAAACCCAGCCATGTTCCAGCGCCCGATTGGCAGCACACTCATGTCGCGGCTCAGAGAGCCCCGGCGGTTTCTTCAGGTCCTCGCCGGCCCGAGACAGGCTGGCAAGACCACGCTC
>MFSU01000011.1 GCA_001785115.1 Candidatus Muproteobacteria bacterium RBG_16_65_34 | reverse complement strand
TCGCCAGGATCTCGTCCATCTTCGCGGGGTAGCCGTAGAGGTGCACCGGGATGATCGCTTTGGTCTTCGGTGTGACGAGGCGGCGGATGCTCTTAGGGTCGATGTCGTAGCTCTCGGGCTCGATGTCGGCGAAGACGGGTCGTGCGCCCACGAGCGTCACCGCCTCGGCGGTGGCGAAGAAGGTGAACGGCGTGGTGATGACCTCATCGCCCGGGCCGATGCCGAGCGCGCGCAGCGAAAGAATCAGCGCGTCGGTGCCGTTGGCGCAGGCGACGGCGTGTTTGGCGCCGGTGTAGGCCGCGAGCTCCTGCTCGAACGCCGTGACGTTCGGCCCGAGGATGAAGGCGCCGCTCGCGCCCGCGGCGCGGACGGCGGCGAGCCACTCGGCCTCGAGCTCCCGGAACTGCGCGGACAAATCGAGAAACGGAACCGGTTTCACTGCGTCGTGCATGCGGCGATCCTCTCCTTCACAAGCAGGGCCACGCGCAGGGCCTCGAGCCCCACGCGACCGTTGACGAGCGGCGGCGCGCCGGTGCGCACCGAGCGGACGAAATGCTCGAGCTCAGTGTCGAGCGGCGGGTGCGGCTCGATCGAAAGACTCTCGCTCACGATCTTGGGCCACTTGCCGCCGTCCTCGTCCGGCGCGGCGCGTGCGATCTCGAGCTTTTGCTCCATGTAATCGAGCCCGTAGTAATGCGCGTCGCCGAAAATGCGGATGCGCCGCAATTTCTTGTTCGACACGCGGCTGGCGGTGACGTTGGCGACCGCGCCGTTGTCGAACTCGATGCGCGCGTTGGCGATGTCCACGTGGTCGGTGAGCACCGCAAGCCCGGTCGCGGCGATGCTCTTGATAGGCTGCTTGACGAGCGACAGCACGATGTCGATGTCGTGGATCATGAGGTCGGTGACGACATCGACGTCGGTCGCGCGCGCCACGAACGGACCGATGCGGTGCACCTCGATGAAGCGCGGATGCGGCGCGTGGGCCGCGAGCGCCATGACGCCGGCGTTGAAGCGCTCGAGATGCCCGACCTGGAAGATGACGCCCGCGCGCTCCGCGTGCTCCACCACCGCGAGCGCCTCCGCGTAGCTCGGCGCAATCGGCTTCTCCATGAGCATGTGCACGCCGCGCTCGAGATAGGGCCGCGCCACCTCGGCGTGGTACACCGTGGGGACGACGACGCTCACGGCGTCGACCTTGCCGAGCAGCGCGCCGGGATCGGTGTAGGCGGCGCAGTCGTGCTGCGCGGCCACATCGGCGGCCGCGGCTGCGTCGATATCCGCCACCCCCACCAGCTCCACATCCGGCATGGCCGCGTAGATGCGCGCGTGAAAGCGGCCGAGGTAACCGACGCCGATGACGCCGACGCGCAGCCTGCCAGCGACGGTCTGGGGGGTGGGAGTCATGTTATTGACCCGGCATGATGGTATCTGAGAGAAGGCAATCCGGTTGTGGCCCTTATGACATCGGTTACGGTACGGACATGCCGGGTCAATAACGAAAATCTTATGAGTTTTCGATTATTGCGGCGGCATCGAGGCTTCGACGCCGTGCCGGCGTGGTTTCAGGTTTCCTCGACATGTTTAAGGGATTCGTGCCGTCGCAATAATCGGTCAACGGTGCGCCCTGGGCTCGCCGAGCCGCGGCCGCGGCGGTTCGGCGACGCAAATTATACACGCAAAACCGCGGTCCGACGAAGCCCGCGGGGCGTCAGCGGCGCAACTGCCAGGCCTGCGACTCGACAAACACGCGGTACAGCGCCGGGTCGATCTTGCCGGCCGCGGCCTCGGCCGTGAGGATATCGAGCGCCGCGTCTTCGGGCAGGCCGCGCTTGTACGGGCGGTCGCCCGCGGTGAGCGCGTCGTAGATGTCGGCGATGGTCATGATCCGCGACTGCGCCGGGATGCGCTCGGCCGTGAGCCGGCGGGGGTAGCCGCTGCCGTCGAGCTTCTCGTGGTGGGCGTAGGCGATGTCCGGGAGGCTCGCGAGATTGCGGGTCCAGGGGATGAGGCTCAAGAACGCGTAGGTGTGGGAGACATGCGACTCGATCTCGGCGCGCTCCTCGGCGTTCAGGCTCCCCTTCGACAACATCAGATCGGCGAATTCGAACTGCTCGATCAGCGCCGCCCGTTCGCCGTCTTCGCCCGGGAAGCGGTACGCGAGCACGGCATCGAGCTCGGCCGATACCTTTTCGGACGCGACCGTGGGCTCGTTCGCCGTCTGCACCACGCGCAGAAACTCATCGAGCCGCGCCCGATCCGCCGCGAGCGCGCGCTCGACCTCGATCCGGCGCGTGCCGAACTCCTCGGGGCTCCACCGCTCCTCGCGCAGCGCAAGCAGCCGCCGGAAGGTATCGCGCTCGATGCAGGCGCGGGCGTAGCGGAAACGGTTTCTCAGGAGATCGAGCTGGTGCGGGTGCAGCTTCTTCGCCTTCACCAGCACATGCTCGCGCACGCCGACCTTTCCGAAATCGTGCAGCAGCGCCGCGTAGCGCAGCTCGCGCATCTGCTCGCGGCTGAAGCGGACATCGCGCAGGCCGTCTCGGTCCGCGCGGTCCACGGCGACCGCCAGACGCTCCGAGTACTCCGCGACCCGGAAGGAATGGCCCGCGGTGGTCGGGTCGCGCGCCTCGATCGCCTGCACCGAGGCCTTGATGAAGCCCTCGAACAGGCGCTCGATGTCGGCGTAGAGCATGCTGTTCTCGAGTGCCACGCCGGCCTGGCCGGCGAGCGCGGCCGCGATCGCGCCATCGTGGATATCGAACGGCAGCACCTGCCGATCGAAATCCGCCGCGGCGCGGAGCAACTGCTGCGGGTCGCGCTTGCGGTTGATGAGTTGCAACACACCCACCACTTCGTCGGCTTTGTTTTTGAGCGGCACGGTGAGCAGCGATCGGGTGCGGTAGCCGAGCGCGCGATCCGAGGCCGAATTGAAACGGTACGGAACCGAGTCCGGGATCGCGTAGGCGTCGTCCAGCACGACCGCGTCCCCCGCGCGCGCGACGTACCCGGCGATGCTGTCCTCACCCACGGGCGTCTTCTGCGGGCTTGCCATCGCCGCCACCGAGGCGTTCTGCCACAGCCGGAAATAGAGCACCCCGTCGCGGTCGCGGGTGTAGATGGAAGCGCCGTCGGCATTCGTGAGATGGCGCGCATGCGTGAGGATGAGCCCGAGCAGCGTGTCGAGGTCCTTCTCGGAGGCGAGCGCGCGCCCGATCTCCAGCACGCGCGCGAGCATCTGCGCGGCGCGCCCCTCGTGGGTTTGCGCGATGCGCGTGAGCGCCGATCTGAGCGTGACGTAGACCGTCTCGCCCGGGCAACTTCGGTCGAGCGCGCCGACGACCTGCGGGTGATCGAGGAGCGCGCGGTCGGGGGCACTCCCGTCGCACCAGACCACCGCGACGAATTCCGCGCCGCCTTCGTCCGCGGGCCGCGCCGCGAGCGCCCGCCGCACCGCTTCCGGCGGGGCGACGAGCACCGCGCAGGACAGCTCGCCCGCCACCTCATCGAGCGTGCGGAAGCGCCGCACGGCCGCGCAGCCCGCGAGCGGCACCAGGGCCGCTTCCGCGATCGCGGCGCCCTCCGCGATGAGAAGTCGTGGGTGTGTCTCAGACATGAGCTCGATGTACCGAACGTATCGTCATCTTGAACAACCGCATTGTAGGATAAACTATAGGCCATGACATCGGCGCAGGCACAGAGCGTCCTCATCACCGGCTGCTCCTCCGGCATCGGCCGCTGCTCGGCGCTCGGCCTCAAGGCGCGCGGCTATCGGGTGTTCGCCACGGCGCGCAAGCCCGCGGACGTGGCCGCGCTCGCCGCACTCGGCCTCGAAAGCCTGGCGCTCGATCTCGACTCCTCCGACTCCATCCGCGGCGCGGTCGCGGAGGTTCAGGCGCGCACCGGCGGGCGGCTCTACGCACTCGTGAACAACGGCGCCTACGGCCTGCCCGGGGCGGTGGAAGACCTCTCGCGGGATGCGCTGCGCGCGCAGTTCGAGACCAACGTCTTCGGCACGCAGGAGCTGACGAACCTCGTGCTGCCGGCGATGCGCGCGCAGGGCGAGGGGCGGATCGTGCAGATAAGCTCGCTCCTCGGCATCGTCTGCCTCGCCTACCGCGGGGCGTACAACGCGAGCAAGTTCGCGCTCGAGGCGCTCTCGGACACCATGCGCCTCGAGCTGCGCGGCACGAACATCCACATCGTCCTCATCGAACCCGGCCCGATCGCCACCCGCTTTCGTGACAACGCCTACGCCGCGTACAAACGCTGGATCGACAAGGAACAGAGCGCCCACCGCGAATACTACGCGCGCGTGGAGCGGCGCCTGGGCGGGGACAAGCCCCTGCCCTTCACGCTCCCACCCGAGGCGGTGTTAAGGAAGGTGATTCGGGCGCTCGAGGTAAGGCGGCCGAAGCTGCGCTATCCCGTGACGGCGCCCGCGCACCTGTTCACCGCGCTGCGGCGCATGCTTCCCGGCCGCGCGCTCGACGCCGTCGCGGCGACCGTGAGCGGCAGCGGACAGCGCTGAAGCCACCCCGGGGACCGGGCGGCTCGCTCCGCGCCGGCGCGGGATCGAAGCCTTGATGCCGCCACAATAATCGGGAACTCATATGATTTTCGTTATTGACCCGGAACATCCGTGCCGTTACCGACGCCACAGGAGGCACATCCGGCCGGCCTTCGTTCAAGTACAATCGTGCCGGGTCAATATCGCAGGGGGTGACGCATGACTCCGATACATCCCGGTCGCATCCTGATGCGCGAACTCAAGGCGCGCGAACTCTCCGCGAACCGACTCGCGCTGGCGTTACGCGTGCCTTCGGGTCGCATCACCGCCATTCTCAACGGCCAGCGCGGCATCACGGCGGATACCGCATTGCGCCTGGCGCGATTCTTCGCCACGAGTGCGCAGTTCTGGATGAACCTCCAGACGCGATACGATCTTGCCGTTGCCGAAAGGGAGCAAGGCGCCGAGATCGCTTCGCAGGTCCCGCGCGCGGCCGGCGGGTGAATCCTATTCGCCGATCCGACCTTGAATAGGATTTCTTCTTTAATCTATCCGCCCTGCGTTCATCTGCGGTTCCAGCTTCTAATCTAAAACATGCGACACGAGCCCGTCGGCGAGCTTGGGCTCGAACCAGGTCGATTTGGGCGGCATCACCTGGCCGGCGTCGGCCACGGCCATCATCTCGGCGATCGAGGTGGGAAACATCGAGAACGCGACGGCCATCTCGCCCGAAT
>MFSU01000010.1:12716-20070 GCA_001785115.1 Candidatus Muproteobacteria bacterium RBG_16_65_34 | reverse complement strand
CGCGACCTCCGATGTGCACGTCATCGTCAAATCCGCCGGCAAGCTCTACAGCGCCAGGCAAAACATCAAGGTCACGGTGGGCGGGTGCGGCGGGTAGGCCGCGGGCTCACGTGAGAACGAACCAGAGGAATATAGAACATGGCCAGACAGACGCGAATCCGTACCAAGCCCCAAGAGGGTGTCACCGAGGTCCTGGTGCTGGTAAGTCACCCCATGGAGACCGGCCAGCGCACCGATCCCAAGACCAAGGAAAAAATTCCGGCCCACTTCATCCAGAAGATGACCTTCACGCTGAACGGCAAGGAGATCGCCGTGGCGGATCTCGGGATCGCCGTCTCCAAGGACCCGCTCGTCGCGATCCGGGTGAAAGGCGCGAAGCCGGGTGACAAGGTCAAGGTCGCCTGGAGCGATAACCAGGGCGAATCCGGATCCGAGGAAACGACCGTCGGCTGATCGGGCCACGCGCTCGATGCCGACCCAGAACAACCCGCAGGAGGAGACATGAAAAGAATACTGATCCTTGTGGCCGCCATCGGCCTGACCGGTGCGGCCACGGCCCCGGCGCTGGCCGATCCGGCCTCGGACCTGAAGCAGTTTCAGGACTTCTTCAAAAAGAAGTTCCAGACCGTGAAGTTCGACGACTTCGCCAACGGGCTCTACGTGCTGCCGGGCAACGAAGACTACCTTGAGCAGTGGAAGGCGTACAACGAGTTTCCTCCGTATGAGCTGGGGCTGGCGAACGGCAAAAAGATGTGGGAGACGCCGCTCAAGAGCGGCAAGACCTTCGCCAGTTGCTTCAAGAACGGCGGCAAGAACATCGCCCAGCACTATCCGTACTGGGACCAAACCACACAGAAGGTCCGCACCGCCGAGATGGACCTGATGGACTGCGCCAAACGCAACGAGGCGGACTTCAAGTTCCTCACGGCCGACCTCGGCAAGGAACAGGGCGCGCGTGTGCCGCTCGCGGAGCTTACCGCCTACTTCTATTCGCTCTCCAAGGGCCAGCGCATCAGCATCGATCTTTCGCAGCCCGGCGCGGTCAAGGCGTACGAAGAAGGCAAGAAGTTCTGGTGGTCCCGGCGCGGACAACTCAACTTCGCCTGCGCCAACTGCCACATGGACCTCGCGGGCAAAAATCTGGGCGGCAACCAGCCGCTCTCGGCGGCGCTCGGGCACACGACGGCCTGGCCGGCGCAGCGCCTGGAGTGGGGGCGGATCGAGACCATCCACTTCCGCTACATGACCTGCAACTCCCAGGTACGCGCCAAGTCCTTGAAACACGGCAGCGAGGCCTACAACCACTTGCAACTCTACGAGACCTATATGAGCAGCGGGCTGCCGCTCAGCGCACCGGCGATGCGCAACTGAACCGGCATTCCGCGGTCTGAAAAAAACCCGGCCGCTGGCCGGGTTTTTTCTGCCGCGCGCAGGTCGCCGCGGAATAGCGCCACTGCACCGGGCGTCCCTAGGCAGTGTCGGTTACAGCAGGCGGGCGCCGCCCGAACGCAACCGTTTAACCTAGAAAAGCAGTTATCCGCAGATTTCGCAGATTAACGCAGGTGAATCATTTGGTTCGAATGACTGCCCGGCGCGCCCATAGGGCGAGAGAAGGAGCGTCAATCACATTCTTAAAATCTGCGGAAATCTGCGTAATCTGCGGATGCAATCGCCGTTTTTAGGTTTAACCCTGGAGCCCCGAAACGATGAGTCTCTCCCGACGCGAATTTCTGCAGATGCTGGCCGTGGGCGCCGCGGGCCTCGGCGGTTATGGCGGCTCGATGCGACGCGCGCACGGCGCCGCCAACCCCGGCGCGCTCTATGAGACGCCGCCATTCGGCAACGTGACGCTGCTGCACTTCACCGACTGCCACGCGCAGCTCCTGCCGGTCCATTTCCGCGAGCCCTCGATCAATATCGGCGTGGGCGAGGCGCGGGGCCGGCCGCCGCATCTCGTCGGCGAGGCGCTGCTGAAGCACTTCGGCATTGCACCGGGCTCGATCGAAGCGCATGCGCTGACGTACCTCAACTTCACGGAGGCCGCGCGCCAATACGGCAAGGTCGGCGGCTTTGCCTACCTCGCGACCCTGGTGAAGAGCCTGCGGGCGAGCCGCCCCGGCCGCACGCTGCTGCTCGACGGCGGCGACACCTGGCAGGGGTCGGCCACGGCGCTCTGGACCGGGGGTCAGGACATGGTGGATGCGCAGAAGCTCCTCGGCGTGGATGCCATGACCGCGCACTGGGAGTTCATGTACGGGGCGGAGCGCGTCCGGGAGGTCGTGGCGCGGGACTTCCAGGGCAAGATCGACTTCCTCGCCCAGAACGTGTTCGACACCAGCTTCGGCGAGGAGCGGGTCTTCAAGCCCTACGTCATCCGCGAGGTCAACAAGGTTCCGGTGGCGATCATCGGCCAGGCCTTCCCGTACACGCCGATCGCCAACAACCGCTACGCCTTCCCCGACTGGTCCTTCGGCATCCGCGAGGAAGAGGTCCAGAAGCTCGTGGACGAGACGCGCGCCAAGGGCGCCCAGGTGGTCGTGCTGCTGTCGCACAACGGCATGGACGTGGACCTCAAGATGGCCACGCGCGTGACCGGTATCGACGTGATTCTGGGCGGGCACACCCACGACGCCGTACCCGCGCCCACGATCGTCGCAAACAGCGGCGGCAAGACGCTCGTCGTCAACTCCGGCTCCAACACCAAATTCCTCTCGGTGCTCGACCTCGACGTCCGGGGCGGCAAGGTGGCCGACTACCGCTACAAGCTGCTGCCGGTCTTCTCCAACCTCATCTCGCCGGACCGGGCGATGGCGGCATACATCGAAAAAGTGCGCGCGCCGTTCAAGCAGAAGCTCGATGAGAAACTCGCCGTGACCGAATCCCTGCTCTACCGCCGCGGCAATTTCAGCGGCACCTTCGACCAACTGATCGTGGACGCCCTGCTCGAGGTGCAGGGGGCGGAGATCGCCTTCTCGCCGGGCTTCCGCTGGGGCACCACGCTCCTGCCGGGCGATGCGATCACCTTGGAGCATCTCATGGATCAGACCGCCATCACCTATGCCGCCACGACGCTCAACGAGCTCACCGGCGCCCAGATCAAGGAGATCATGGAGGACATCGCCGACAACCTCTATCACCCGGACCCGTATTATCAGCAAGGCGGCGACATGGTGCGCGTGGGCGGGCTGCGCTACGCGCTCGATGTCGCCGAGTCCTACGGCCGGCGCATCCAGGACCTGGAGCTTGGCGGCAAGCCGCTCGACCCCGCGAAAACCTACAAGGTGGCCGGCTGGGCCAGTATCCAGCCGCAGCCGGAAGACAAAAAGCCGGTCTGGGACATCGTTGCGCAGTACCTGCGCGCCAGAAAGACCGTGAAAATCACCCAACCGTACACGCCGAAGCTCAAGGGCGTCGAGGGCAATCCCGGATACGCGGCCTGAGATCGCGTCGTCAGCGTGCTGCGCCGGCCCGCCCCCAGTAAAGGAGGTCGCGCGCCAACGCTCGGCTCGCTCCCTTCTCGACCCAAAGAGTCGATTCCCACCAACTCCCCCTCTCCCAAGGTGAATAGGTGCGCCTCGCGCGCATCGGCTCGCCTCGACCGAACAGGAGATTTTCACCAACTCCCCCTCTCCCGCCAGAGCGGGAGAGGGCAAGGGGTGAGGGTTCTCCCTCCGGGAGAGGGAATGAGGGTGAGGGCGGGAGAGGGTAAGGGGTGAGGGTCTGGGAGAAGGGATGGGAATGAGGCCAACTTCCCTCACCCTTTGCCCTCTCCCGGAGGGAGAGGGGAAGTGGGTGAGAGTCTCTATTCCGGTCGGAAGGAGGTGAGAATCTCTATTCCGGTCGAGGTTGGACTCACTCTAAACTCGGCCGCGCGACCCGAGCGTCATTGGAACAGCCCGGTTTCCTTGTTGTAGAATCCGCCCTCTTTGAGGCACAAGGGGTTCCATCCATGTCGCACAAACACCCGGTCATCGCCATCACCGGCTCCTCCGGCGCCGGCACCACCACAGTCAAACGCGCCTTCGAGCACATCTTCTGGCGCGAGAAGATCGATCCGATGATCGTCGAGGGCGATTCCTTCCACCGCTACAACCGCGCCGAGATGCGCGAGGCCATGAAAAAGGCTGAGACCGCCGGCAACCGCAACTTCAGTCACTTCGGCGCGGAGGCCAACCTGTTCGGGGAGCTGGAGAAACTGTTCAAGACCTACGGCGAGACCGGCGCCGCCAAGAAGCGCTACTACCTGCATAGCGATGAGGAAGCCGCCGAGCACAACAAGCGTCTCGGCGTGAATCTCAAGGCGGGCGAGTTCACGCCCTGGGAGGATGCCCCGCCCGGCACCGACCTCATGTTCTACGAAGGCCTGCACGGCGGCGTGGTGGACGCGAAGGCCGGCGTGGACGTGGCCAAGTGGGTGGACCTCCTGGTGGGTGTGGTGCCGATCGTGAACCTCGAATGGATCCAGAAGATCCATCGCGACACCGCCGAGCGCGGCTACTCGACCGAGGCGGTGGTGGACACGATCCTGCGGCGCATGCACGACTACGTGCACTACATCACGCCGCAGTTCTCGCGCACCCACGTCAACTTCCAGCGCGTCTCGATCGTGGACACCTCCAACCCTTTCATCGCGCGCGACATCCCGACCCCGGACGAGAGCATGGTGGTGATCCGCTTCCGCTACCCGAAGGAGATCGACTTCCCCTATCTCCTCAACATGATCCGCGACTCGTTCATGTCGCGCCCCAACACGATCGTCGTGCCGGGCGGCAAGATGGGGTTTGCGATGGAGGTGATCCTCACCCCCATGATCCACGACCTGATCGAGAAAAAGAAGAAGGCCTAGGTGGGTGGCTGACCCACGGCAGGTAGCTTTTCTTTGTTCGTGGTCGCTCCTGCGCTTTCATCGCTTCGCAGTCCCGCTGCGCTCGAAAGCCCGGGGCGCGCCTTCCCTGGTGCGCCCGCTCGCCGCTCAAACACCGAGCGGTGCCCTGCGGTTTCTGCGCTGCGCGCTCCCTACTGCACTTGAAACCGGGGCTTGCCATCCGTGGCAAGCCCGCTCGGCGGGACAACGCTCCGCCGGAGCGTTGTCTTTGTCCGCCTCGCCCTTGGGCCGCGCGACACCCCTTGGGGGCGCTGTGGTAGCCGCTTCTCGGCCATCCCCGGCATTCGCGCATCGTGCGCAGCACTCGCTCGCTCGGACGGGGGATTCAACAGCAAGAACACACCCAGGCCTGAAATACCCTTCCCGGAGAGGATCCGTGGTATCTGCTGAGTGGTTTGGGTGTTTTGGGGTCCCCGTAGTGCGTGCCGAGTACCGCAGCCCGAGCGGGGGCTTCTAAGCGAGCATTGATCGAGCCCGAGGCGCGTTGTCTGCGCCCGGCGAGTTGCGCAGCGCCCGCTCGGGTGAGGAACGCAGGGGACCGGCGCAGCCGGCACGCGCTCCGGGGCGGCCTTTTCTTTGGTGACTTTCTTTTGGCCGTGCAAAAGAAAGACACCTGCCGTGGGTCAGCCACCCACAAGTAGCCGTTCAATCATCGCCGGAGGCGATTCGACGAAAGAGCTGTCTCGGGTGAGATCATGGCGAATCAGAGCCACGCTTCAAACTGCGTTCTTGACCAGGAATTACAGGGTCCGGTCGCGCGGTCGGTCCTGTTTTTGCCCACGCGGATACGCGATGAGCCTATTTTGGGAGGCCGCCGCGGCTGGCCCACTCGCGGAGGAATGCGCATAATGGCCGACGGTTGAAAATAACCATCTGGGGAGCTCCATGAGCGACGCACTCGACTATCTCGTCCGGACCCGGCCCGAGGCCATGAAGGCCTATCTCAAGTTCGTCAAAGAGACGGGCAAATCGCTCGACCCCAAGACCCGCGCGCTCATCACCGTCATCACCAAGGTAGCGACCCAGACCGAGGGGGGCTTTCGCCAGTACCTGGTCCGTGCGCTCCAGGCCGGATGCGCGCCGGGCGAGATCCTCGATGCGATCCTGCACGCCTTCCCGGCGCTCGGGCTCACCAAGATCGTGTGGGCGGTCGAGATCCTGCTCGACATGGACCTGCCCGAGTTCCGCGCCGAGAACCTGGGCGCGGAGAAACGCTGGCACGAGGTGCGGGCCGCCGACAGGATCCCCGAGGGCGAGATCACCTATTGCGACGCCGACGGCCGCAGCCTGTTTATCTACCGCACGAACGGCGAGTTCCGCGTGTACGACTCCCGCTGCCCGCACCAGGTCACCAACATCCCGCATCTCGCGCTCGAGGGCTTGCGGCTGACCTGCCCCAAGCACCATTGGGCGTTCGACATCACGACCGGCGCGTGCATCGAAAAGGGCGACCGCCCGCTCAAGCGCTTCGAGGCCAAGATCGAGAACGGCAAGCTGTATGCCAAGTGGTGATTTGAAGGCACGAGGGTCGAGATACGAGGGACGAGGGAATGAAGTCGGCTGAAGAAACTTGTCTTTTATCCTTCCCCCCTCGCACCTCGCGCCTCGCCCCTCGTACCTGTCGTTAACTCCCACGACCGCAGAATCTCATACCGCGCACCGTCGGCGTCGGTGTGCGACTCGACGAGCACGAACCGCCGCGCGGGCCATTCGAGCGACGGCGTGATCGGGCCCTCCGGCGGACAGCGGCGCACGTCGCGCGCCAGCGTCACATGCACCTGATACTCGCGGTCCTCCGGCGTCAGCCCGCACGCCGCCTGCGCCGCCTTGAGCGCACCGACCAGTTCCAGCAAAGGCGCCGGTGTCTGCGTCGCCCCGGCCCAGAAGATCCCCTTGCGGCGGAAGCATCCGACGCGGTCCAACGCGAGCGTAAACCGCGGCACGCGGATGCCGTCCGCCCCCTGCTCGAGGCGCTGGCGCAGCGCGACATCAAGCGAACCGAGGAACGCCAGCGTAAGGTGCAAATTCTCCGCCACCACCCACCGCCCGCCCACGCGCAGACGATCGCCCCCGAGCGCAAACAGCCGCTCGCCCAGTTCCGGCTCCGGCCACAGAGCAAAAAACAACCGCTGGGTTTCAGCGCCGCCCGGCACCATGCATCATCTGCCCTTCAAGCGGTTCAGCATCCCGAGCACTACCGGGTAGCGCGCCGCTGTTGATTCGAGGTGCCGTATCATCGCATCCAGGTCCGGGCGCCGCCCCAGCTTCTTGTAGCCGACGGCCGCGCGGTAGTAATACTCGATCGCCCGTTCCCGGTCCGCCGCGATCCCGACCCCATGCTCGTAATGGTATCCCAGGCTGCGCGCGGCGTCGGGATTTCCCTGGTTCGCCGCACTCTCATACAACGCCACCGCCCGCCGCGGATCCTTGCCCACATGGCGGCCGTCCATGTACCAGGTCCCGAGCACG
>MFSU01000010.1:5161-12702 GCA_001785115.1 Candidatus Muproteobacteria bacterium RBG_16_65_34 | reverse complement strand
TCCATGTACCAGGTCCCGAGCACGTACTGCGCCTCGGAATTGCCGCGCGCGGCGGCGCGCTCGTACCAGCGGAAGGCCTCGGCGTCGTTGCGCGGGACCGCCTTCCCCGAGTAATAGCCGGCGAGCGCGAGCATCGCCTTCTGGTGGCCGCGCCCGGCCAGTGCCCCGAGGCCGCTCAGCGCCGCTCCATCCTCGCCCCGCTCGAGCCGCTCCAGTGCCTCGCGGTAGCGCGCATAGTCCGGGCGCTCCTCGCGTCGCAACCGATAGAGCTGCACCCCGGCGGCCACGGCCGGCGCGGCGATGAGGAGCTGCACGGCGAAGGTCTCGATGAATTTGATCAGAAGATACATCGCCACAAGGAAGGCGATAAGACCGAAGTACATCACGACCGGCACGGCGGCGATGGCGTTGAGCTGGGTAAACCACGGCTCATCCTCATCCGTCAGCGCGCGCTCGTCGGCCACGAGTTGCTCCGCCGCCCAGTGGCGCTTGTTCCGGAACAGCGTGGCCCCGAGCGCGAGCCCGACGGCCGCGCCCGCGAGATGCGCCGCGTAGCCGATCGGGATCCAGTCGCGCAGCGTCAGGTAATCCACGATGTTCCAGCCCACATACCACGCCGCCACGGCCCACAGCGGAACACTCAGCACACCGATGTACAAGAAGAAAAAATAGAAATACTTGATCTTGATGCGCGGCGCGAACCAGGCGGCGAGCGACATCATCCCCATCACCACGCCCGAGAGGCCGAGGCCGGCGCCGCCCTCGCGGGTAACGGTGAGCAGGTTCTCCAGGACGCCGATCGAAAGCCCCATGGCGAGGAACACGAGCGCGAACAGAACCGGGCCGATGACGGTCTCGACCACCATGGCGAAGGCCAGGAAGAAAAACAGGTTGCCGATGACGTGATCCCAACTCCCGTGCGAGACGGTCGCCGTAAGCATGCGCAGTGGGTTCCAGCCGCCGGAGTACTGCCACAGCCCGGCCGTGAGATAACCGGGTGCCTGCGCCGCAAAGGCGCGGTAGTGGCGCACCAGCGCCTCGGCCGCGGCGGCGTCGCCCGCGGCCTCGATGACCTCGATGTGCCACTTCAGGTGCCGCTCGGGGTCGGTTCTGAGGTACGTGTGCGCCAGCACGTCTCGGCAGGGTGCATCGCTGCGTAAATGGCGCTTCTGCGCCCGCTCGATGTCCCCGGCGACCTGCTCGGTACAAAAACGCCCGGCGGATTCAACGATGCGCTCTTCGTTGCGCTCCTGGACCCAATACACGAGCAGGCAGACCGCCGTGATGACCAAGGCGGCCCAGGGGATGCGGGTGATCTTGATCTTGGCGCGATAGGGAATGAACACAATCGGTTGTCTCCGTCCTGCCCTAACAGGATGCTGAAAAACTCGTTTTTCAGCATCCTGTTAGGGCAAGTATAGAGACCCGCAAGTTCCTCTGCGGCGGCGCATGAAACCGGTCCGGTTGGTCGCGCCGGGACTGTGGTCCTTCGAAGGCGGCAACGTTCTGCTCGTGGCGCCGCGGCTCCGGCAGGCGAAAACGACGAATGGTGGGCCGTGGTGGACTTGAACCACCGACCAACTGGTTAAAAGCCAGCTGCTCTACCGACTGAGCTAACGGCCCGGAAACAGGTACGAGTGGCGAGGGTCGAGAGACGAGAGTGAGGAAGTAGACTTCGCTCAGCCGCGCCTGGTCGTGCCGGGCATCTCGTTCTCGCCCCTTGCGTCGGGAGGCGGCATTATCCGGAGCCGCCGTGGGGCTGTCAAACGCAAAAGGGCCGTTTCGGCCCTTTTGCAGGAAACACAACGGCGAAGGTCAGGCGGCCTTGGGTCGCGGCAGGAGCCGCATGTCCGCAAGTCCCATGCGCAACGCCGCGACGAAGCCCTTCTCGTCCAGCATGTAGTACTGGACCTTCATGGTGAGGGCGCTGCCGAAGACGATGGAACCGAAGGCGAGGATCGAGCCAAGCGCGAGCGTGGAGACGCCGGTCACGCCCTGGCCGATGGTGCAGCCCATGGAGAGCACGCCGCCCACGCCCATGAGCACGCCGCCCGCGACGTGGTTGGCGAAGTCCGCGCCCGAGGCGAACCACTCGATGCGGAATCTCTTCGCGAAGATCGCGTACAGGAACGAGCCCACGATCACGCCCGTGAGGGCCATCACGCCGAAATTAACGTAGGAGAGCTTGGCGGGCTCGAGGAGATAGCGCACGGTATCGCCCATGGGGCTGATGAAGGTATAGGACTGCACGGCCACGCGGCTTGGGATTTCCACCGCGAACTCGGCGTACTCCTTCCACGCCTGCCCCATGGAACCGCCGGTGATCCACCAGCCGGCCACGACCGCAAGCCCCACGACCGCGCCGCCCAGGATGTTGTCGAAGCGGCCGCGAAAGTCTTCGGACCTGAACACGAACACGAGCAGGCCGAGCGCCGCCACCGTACCCAGGATGAGATGCAGCGAAACGCTGTTCTCGAGACCGACCATGCCGCCCACGACCGCGCCGAGTTCCTGGCTCTGGATGCCGAAACGCGCGAGGTCGACCGTGGTGGGCGCGAGCCAGCTATTGAACGCCGTCTCGAAGAATTCCGTCCACAGCATGAGGTAGGCGCCGCTCGAAGCGATCGCGAGCACGACGAGCGACTTGAGGTTGCCGCCGCCGAGACGCACGCAGGTCTTGTTGCCGCAACCGCTCGCAAGCGTCATGCCGATCCCGAACATCGCCCCGCCCAGGACGTAGCGCAGCCAGGCGAAGTTGGCGGTGCGGTACGGCGGGAAGGTGTTGGTCGGCAGCGTCGCCGCGCCGGTGGCCTCGAGCAGCAGCACGCCCGCCAGCGCCACCGCGATCGCAAAGAGCCACGCGCGCAGCCGCCCGGTGTCGCCCATGTTGACCCAGTCGGACACCGCGCCCATGGTGCAGAAGTCGGTCTTGTTGGCGACACCGCCCATCACGACGGCGATGAGAAAGACCGACAGTAAAACCTGGTTATGAATGGTAAATTCCATGGTGAATCACCTTGAAAAATGCACGGATACGGCAGCTCAAATCATTCTACTAAAACCTGTTTGAAAATACTTTAAACGCGGATTAACGCAGATATACGAAGACCTCATGTGATGAATCCGCATTGATCTCTTGATTATCCGCGTTCATCTGCGTTTCAGATGTTTTTGAGATAGCTTCCATGCCCTCCCGGGCGGGCCCTCCGCCTGCCGAACCTGACACCCCGCGGCTTTCACCGCGCCGCGCGGCCTCGATACACCGTGGGATCGGGAACCCCGGCCTCGGCGAATCCCGCGGCGCGGAACCGGCACGCATCGCACGCCCCGCAGGCCTCATCCGCCGGACCGGGCGCGTAACACGACACGGTCAGCGCGTAATCCACCCCCAGCCGGCTGCCCGCGCGGATGATGTCGGCCTTGCGCAGACTCATGAGCGGGGCGCGCACGCGCAGGCGCCGGCCTTCGACCGCCGCGCGTGTCGCGAGATTGGCTAGACGCTCGAAGGCCTCCATGTATTCCGGGCGGCAATCGGGATAACCGGAGTAGTCCACGGCGTTCACGCCGATGAAGATCTCCTGCGCCCCCCGCACCTCGGCCCAGCCGAGCGCGATGGAGAGAAACACCGTGTTGCGCGCCGGGACGTAGGTGATGGGGATGCCCGCCGTGGGCTGTTGCGGCACCGGGATGGAAGGATCGGTAAGCGCCGAGCCGCCCATCCAGGAGAGATCGAGCCGCACGACACGGTGATCGGCCGCACCCAGGCTCGCCGCCACGCGCCGCGCCGCCTCGAGTTCGATGCGGTGGCGCTGGCCGTAGTCGAAGGTCAGGCAATAGCAGGCGTAGCCGTCGGCGCGCGCGATCGCGAGCGCCGTGGCGGAATCGAGCCCGCCCGAGACCAGCACGACCGCCTTGGGCGTTTCAGCGCCCACGGGCCTCGCCCCACAGCAACTTGTGCAACTGGATCTGGAGACGCACCGGCAGCCGGTCGGCGAGGATCCACTCGGCGAGATCGGTCGGGCTCACCTGGCCGTAGGCGGGCGAGAACAGCACCTCGCAGATCTCGTCCAGGCGGTACTCGGCGAGCCTGGCGCGGCTCCATTCGTAGTCCTCGCGGTCGCAGATCACGAACTTGACCTGATCCCCGGGCCGGAGCCGCTCGATATTGGCGTAAAGGTTCTTCCGCTCCTCGCCCGAGCCCGGGGTCTTCAGATCCATCACGATGCTCACGCGCGGGTCGATGTCGCCGATCTCCAACGCGCCGCCCGTCTCGAGCGAGACCTCATAGTCCCGATCGCACAAACGCCTGAGAAGCTCGCGGCACGGGCGCTGGGCGAGCGGCTCGCCGCCCGTGACCGTGACATACCGCGGGCGGTATTCGGACACGCGCGCGAGGATGTCCTCGAGGCTCATCCACTCCCCGCCGCTGAAGGCGTACTCGGTGTCGCAGTAGCCGCAGCGCAACGGGCAGCCGGTGAGCCGCACGAACGCCGTCGGCAACCCCACCGTGCGCGCCTCGCCCTGGAGGGAGTAAAAAATCTCGGTGATGCGCAGCCGTTCCGCGACCGGAAGCACGGCGGATTCGCGATCACGGCTGTCAGGCTTAGGCAACGTCGTCATGGATCAAACCGAAACGCCGGAGCGGCGTCGATCTGCGGTTGCGGGGTTGCTTAATTATACCTCGGCGCCAAGCGACTTAAGACCTGTGATTCGTGAACGGTAATTCGTGACTCGTAACCCCTCGTCCCTCGTCCCTCGCCCCTCGCCCCTCACCCCTCACGCACTTCACCGTCCTTCCTTCTTCATCTTCGCCAGGCGCTGCTCGGCCGACTTGGCGACGGTGGTGTTGGGATAGCGGGCGATCACCTGGTTCAAGGCCTCGCGCGCCTTGTCGTGCGCCCCGAGCTCGTACTGGGTATAGCCGATCTTGAGCAGCGCGTCCGGGACCTTGGCGCTGTCGGAATAATCGTTCAGCACCTTGGTGAACTCCTCGATCGCCTGCTTGAAGTCGCGCAGCACGTAATAGGCCTCACCGATCCAGTACTGGGCATTGCCGGCGAGCGCGCTCTGGGGACGCGCGCCGATGAACTCGCGAAACGCCTTGACCGAGCGCTCGTAAAGCCCTTGCTTCATCAAGTTAAAGGCGGCGTCGTACTGCTGCTGCTCGGATGCCGAGGCCGCCGGCGCCGTCTTCGGCGTGCCGGCGCGGGCCGGCGCGGGCTCGGCGGAGGCGGCCGGCGCGGGTGCGGCGCCGGTGCGCTGCTCGAGCTCGCGCAGCCGGCGGTCGATGTCGGCGATCAACTCGCGCTCGCGCGTCTTGAGCTTATCGAGCTCGTGCGTCTGCACCTCCAGCTCGCCGCGGAGTCGGCGCTGCTCCGTCTGCATCGCCTCGAGCTGCAGCATCATCTCCACCAGGGTGTCGCGCGAGACCGTAACCGCCGCCGCGCCGCCCTTCTGCCCGGCCGGCTCCGCGCCGTAGCCCGGTGCAGCGGCGGCGAGCGCCGACAGCACGGCGACAACGGAGACCAAAACTAATGATCGGAACATAGGCTATCTCCATTACTCACCGCAGAGATCGCGGAGAAAATCCCAATCCTTCCCCGAGGCTCCGCGTTCTCCGCGCTCCCGGCGGTGCATCACTTATACACGATCTCCACCCGGCGGTTTTGACGCCAGGCGGATTCGTTGTGCTCCGGGTTGAGCGGCTTCTCCTCGCCGTAGGACACCGTGACGATGCGGTTTGCGGCCACACCCAGCACCCGCATCAGCCGCTCCACCGCCTGGGCGCGGCGCTCGCCCAAGGCGAGATTGTACTCGCGCGTGCCGCGCTCGTCGCAATGGCCCTCGAGGCTGGCGCGGATGTCGGGATGGGCGACGAGGTGGGCGGCGTGCGCCTCGATGATGGCGCGCGCCTCCTCGTCGATCGCGCTGCTGTCGAAGGCGAAGTGCGTCTGCCGTTTGCTCAGGAAGTCCTCCTTCTCCTCCTTGGACTTTTCCTTGTCCGCGAGCGCGCCCGCCTCCGGTCCGGGCGCGGGCGCTGCCGGTGCGGTCTGCGCGGTCGGCGCGGGCGCGCCCTTCTCCTCCACCGGCGGGGTTTCGAATTCGTCCAGACCGGCGCAGCCGGCGAGGCCCAGGAACAGGAACAGCACGATCAGACTGCGAACAAACGCTTGCATAGGCTCACTCCTTGTTTTGTAGTTCACGGTTATACGGCGACCAGGCGGGCTCGCGCACATCGCCCTCCTCAAAACGGTACAACTGGCGCACGCGCCCGTCGGCGGACACCGAGGCGAGCACGCCGCGCCCGCGGTGCTCGGTGGCGTACAGGATCATGGCCCCGTTGGGGGCGAAGCTCGGCGACTCATCGAGCGGCGTGTCGGTGAGCACCTGCAACGCCCCGTTGTCGAGCCGCAGCGTCGCAATATGATACCGGCCTTGCTGGCCATTCACGAGCGTAAGCGTCTTGCCGTCCGGCGCATACACAGGGCGGGCGTTGTAGTCGCCCTCGAAGGTGAGGCGCTCGGCGGACCCGCCCTCGGCGCTCATGCGGTAGAGCTGCGGCCGGCCGGAGCGGTCCGAGGTGAAGACAAGGTACTTGCCGTCCGGCGACCAGGAGGGCTCGGTGTCGATCGCGGGCTCGTTCGTCAGGCGCCGGAGCTCCTTGGTCTCGAAATTGAGCCCGTAGATCTCGGTATTACCGTCGCGCGAGAGCGTGAGCGCCAGGCGCTTGCCGTCCGGCGAGAACGCCGGGGCGCTGTTGATGCCCTTGAACTCGGCGATGAGCGCACGTTTGCCGTCGCTCAGGTTCTGGAGGTAGACCTTGGCGCGCTTGTCCTCGAACGACACATAGGCCAGGCGCCTGCCGTCCGGCGACCAGGCCGGAGACATGATCGGCTCGGGGGATTTCAGGGTCGTCTGCGGGTTGTAGCCGTCGGAGTCGGCCACTTGCAGCTTGAACGCCGCCGGGCCAGCGGCCTCCTTGGTGACGTAGGCGATGCGGGTGGCGAACGCACCGGGCTGGCCGGTGAGCTTCTCATGGATCACGTCGCTGATCTGATGGGCCACGGCGCGCAGCGCGCCGGCCGACACGGTATAGCGATAGCCCGCAAGCTGCGTCTCCTTGAAGACGTCGTAGACGCGGAATTGCACCTGAAACTTGTCCTTTGCCGCGCGCACGCTCCCGATCACGAGCGCCTCGGGCTTGAGCGCACGCCAGTCCTTGAACACGACCTCCTTGTCCTCGTGCGGGGCGGCGGGGAAGTCCTTCCTCGGCAACGTCCGGAAACGGCCGCTGCGCGCAAGGTCCGCCTCCACGATCGCGGCCAGCGCCTGCGGCGGCTCGCCCTTGCCCTCGAAGGCGAACGGCACGATGGCGATGGGAACCCCGGTGTCGGCCCCCTGCGTGATCTCGATGGTCAGAACGGCGCGCCCTTCGGGCGCAAGCAGCAAGTTACAGGTGACCAGTAGCAAGAAAAAGAGTGTGCGCCCCGGACCGGCCTTGCGCCTGGACCGGAAGAACTTGCCGCGGATGATGCCTCTTA
>MFSU01000010.1:0-5147 GCA_001785115.1 Candidatus Muproteobacteria bacterium RBG_16_65_34 | reverse complement strand
ACCCTCACGCCTCACTCCTCACGCTCTTAGATCATTCTTCCGGTTGAAACACAAACTCGATCTCGCGGAAATATTCGAAAAGCTCCTCCCCCTCCGGGATCGGCAGGGGCGAGGCCTTGTAGACGGCGCTCTCCACCGAGCGGTCGATCGCGGCGTCGCCGCAGGAGCGCACCACCCTCGCCTCCAGCACCTCGCCGCCCGGCGCCAACCGCACCCGCACCATGCATTCCATGCCCTTGCCGGCCGTGACCGGCCGGTTCCAGTTGCGGCTCACCTTTTGCCGGATCACGGTCTTGTACTGGACGGCCGCGGCGTCAGCGCGCGCGCGGCGCGCCTCTTCCCCGCGGGCGCGCTCCTCGGCCGCGAGCTGTTCTTGCAGCGCCGCTTCCGCCTGCTTCCGACGTTGCTGCGCGGTTGTTTTCTTCTCCGCCTCGGCCTTGCGTTTCTTCTCGGCCTCGGCCGCGCCTTTCTTGCGCGCGGCCTCCGCCTTGAGGCGGCGCTCTTCTTCCTGCTTCTTTTTAAACTCAACGCGGCGCTTGTTCTCCGCCTCTGCCTGCTCGGCGCGGCTGCGCTCCTGTGCCGCCTTGCGCGCCTCGGGCTCCGTGTTCTCCTGCCGCGGAGGCTGCTCGACGACGACCACCGCCTGCATGATTCTATCCGAGGCCGGCCGATCCTGCGCCGTCCAGCGCCAGCCCGCCACCAGCAGCGCGATCACCGCCGCGTGCAGCAACACGGCGTACACCACCGCCTTGGCGGTTCCGGGGGTAGAACGTAACCACCGGCGCGCCACGTTATTTGGTTCTCGGGGGCTCCGTGAGCAGGCCCACGCTCGGGGCGCCGGCGTCCTGCAACAGCGTCATGAGCCGCACGACCTCGCCGTAGTCCACGTGCCGGTCGCCGCGCACGAGCACCGGCGTCGCGGGGGCGCGTGCGAGGGTGGCCGCCACCGTCCGGCCGAGATCCTCCGCGGAGACGCGCCGGTCGTCGAGAAAATACTGTCCCCCCCGGTCGACCGTCACCACCAGCGTCTCCGACCGGCGCGCGTCCACCGCCTTCGCCTGGGCCTTGGGCAGATCCACCTTGACGCCCTGGGTCAGGAGCGGCGCCGTAATCATGAAGATCACGAGCAACACGAGCATCACGTCGATATACGGCACGACGTTGATCTCGCTCATGAGCTTGCGCCGGCGGCCGCGGGTGCGCATCAGGCCCTCGCGGCGAACGCCTGGCGCTGGAGGATGCTCGCGAACTCCTCCATGAAGATCTCGTAACGCGTCGTCAGCCGCTCGACGGTGTTGGCGTAGCGGTTATAGGCGATCACGGCGGGGATCGCGGCGAACAGCCCGATCGCGGTCGCGACCAGGGCCTCGGCGATGCCCGGGGCGACGTCGGCGATCGTGGCCTGCTGCGCGAGTCCGAGCGCGCGGAAGGAGTTCATGATGCCCCACACCGTCCCGAAGAGGCCCACGTAGGGGCTGGTCGAGCCCACGGTGGCGAGGAACGAAAGATGCGTTTCGAGGTAATCGATCTCGCGCGAGAGCGCCGCGCGCATGGCCCGTTGCGCGCCCGCGAGGATGTCCATGGGCTCGATGTTCGACTGACTGCCGAGGCGCTTGAACTCCCTCAACCCCTCGACGAACACGTTCGTCATGCCCGCGGACGAGGCGTCGGCACGGGTGAGCTCGGCGTACATCTGGTTGAGATTCGCGCCGGACCAGAACTTCTGCTCGAACCGCTCGGCCTCGCGGATCGCGGTCCGGAAGGCGAACCATTTGCGGAAGATCATGGTCCAGGAAATAACCGAGGCGAACAGGAGCCCCAGCATCACCAGTTGCACCGGCAGCGAGGCGTGCCACACGAGATCGAGCAGCGCGATGCCCTCCGGGGAGCCCACGAACTTCATACGCCGGCCTCCGCGGTCAGCCGCGCGGCGACCGTCTCCGGAAACGAGCGCGGCGCAAAGCTCGCGGCGTCCAGGCAGGCCACGCGCACCTGCGCCTCGCACAGCGTCTCCTCCCCGCGGCGGATCTGCTGCGCCAGCGTCACGCTGGCGTTGCCGCGTTTACCCATGGCGAGGGACACCTCGATCAGGTCGTTGAAGCGCGCGGGCTTGAGGAACTCGATGTTCACGGAGCGCACGGCGAATACCACGCCGTCGCGGCGCAGAAGCTCATCCTGCTCGAAACCGAACGCGCGCAGCCATTCGGTGCGCGCGCGCTCCAGGAATTTCAAATAGTTCGCGTAATACACCACGCCGCCGGCGTCGGTGTCCTCGTAGTACACGCGGATCGGGATCGAAAAAACCGGTTTCATATGAATTCTTGACGCAGAGACGCAAAGACGCAGAGAGAATAAATCATGAATTCGCTTTTCTTCGCGCCTTTGCGTCTTTGCGTCAAACGATCATACCTATTCTTCGAACATCCCGCGCTGCGGCTCAGCGCCGCCCGGGGCGCGCAGCCCGAAATGCTGGAACGCCCTGGGCGTGGCCATGCGTCCGCGCGGCGTGCGCATGAGAAACCCCTCCTGGATCAGGAACGGCTCGATCACGTCCTCGATGGTGCCGCGTTCCTCGCAGAGCGCGGCGGCGAGGTTGTCCACGCCCACCGGGCCGCCGGAGAATTTTTCGATCACCGCCAGCAGCAGCTTGCGGTCGAGGGGGTCGAAGCCCCGGGCGTCGACCTCGAGCATCTGAAGCGCCAACTCGGCGATCGCGCCCGTCAGCCGACCGCCGCCCTTGACCTCGGCGAAGTCGCGCGCGCGTCGCAGCAAACGGTTGGCGATACGCGGCGTGCCGCGCGAGCGCCGCGCGATGGCCTCCACGGCCTCGGGCTCGATCGGCACCTCGAGGATCCCCGCGGAACGCCGGACGATGCGGGCGAGCTCCTCGGGGTTGTAGAACTCGAGCCGGAACACGATCCCGAAGCGGTCCCGCAGCGGCGAGGTCAGCAGCCCCGCGCGTGTGGTCGCGCCCACGAGCGTGAACGGCGGAAGATCGAGCTTGATCGAGCGCGCCGCCGGCCCCTCGCCGATCATGATGTCGAGCTGGTAGTCCTCCATCCCGGGATAGAGGATCTCCTCCACCACCGGGCTCAGGCGGTGGATCTCGTCGATAAAGAGCACGTCGTTCGGCTGGAGATTGGTAAGAATGGCCGCGAGATCGCCGGGACGCTCGAGCACCGGCCCCGAGGTCTGGCGCAGCCCCACGCCCATCTCGGAGGCGATGATGTGCGCGAGCGTGGTCTTCCCGAGGCCCGGCGGGCCGAAGAGCAGCACGTGATCGAGCGCCTCCCGGCGGGCGCGCGCGGCGGGGATGTAGACCTCGAGCTGACGGTGCACGGCCTCCTGGCCGACGTACTCGGCAAGGCGCACGGGGCGCAGCCGGCGCTGCTCGGCGACCTCCTCGGCCGGGTCGAGCGTCTTGGCGGATACCAATCTGTCAGTCTCGATCATAAATGTAGATTTCCACCTACTCCCCCTCTCCCGCGAAAACGGGAGGGCAAGGGGTGAGGGTTCCTCCAACTTTGCCTCTGCTCTCCCCTTGTACCGTCATGCCGTCCCTGGCGCAACATGGGCGGCTTCGATTAACCCCGGCCTGCACATCCATGTGCAGGCGTTCGCCGGGGCGAAGACACGTTAAGTGTCTTCGCCACTACCCCGGCTCACCCTGCCATGCCTTTGAGTGCCTGGCGAATGATTTCTTCGGCGCTCAGGTCCTTCCCCGGCACGCCACGCACCATGTGGCTCGCCTCCTGCGGCTTGTAGCCCAGGGCGATCAGCGCGCTCACCGCCTCGCTCACCGGATCGGCCGCGACATCGCCCGCGGCGGCGCTCGCCGCCGTCGCCGGGGCGCCTGGATTCACCGGCAGCTTGTCGCGCATCTCGACGATCAGGCGCTCGGCGGTCTTGCGCCCGACGCCCGGCACCTTGGTGAGCCGCGCGATGTCCTCCTGCGCCACACAGCGGACGAACTCCTCGTCTGAAAGGCCCGAGAGCACGGCGAGCGCCATGCGCGGCCCGACGCCGTTCACCTTGAGCAACCCGCGGAACAGCCGTCGCTGGGACTCGCGCACGAAACCGTATAATAGATGCGCATCCTCACGCACGACGAGGTGGGTGTGGAGCGTCACCGTCTCGCCCACCGCCGGCAACTCGTAGAAGGCGGTCATCGGCGCCTCGATCTCGTAGCCCACACCGCCCACCTCGACGAGCAGCGCCGGCGGCTCCTTGCGCACCAGGGTCCCGCGCAGCCGGCCGATCATCGCGGGAGCCTCCGCAGGCTGCGACGGCGACGCGCGCGCGGGCGTACGAGCGCGCCGGCGCCGTTGGCATGATGGGCGTGGCACACGGCGCAGGCGAGCGCATCGGCCGCGTCGGCCTGGGGCGTTCCGGAGAGCTCGAGCAGGGCCCGCACCATGTGCTGCACCTGGCGCTTGTCCGCCGCGCCCTGGCCCACCACCGCACGTTTGATCTGGAGCGCGGTGTACTCGCTCACCGGGAGCTCCAGGTTGGCGCCCGCCGCGATCGCCGCCCCGCGCGCCTGGCCGAGCTTGAGCGCCGAGTCGGCGTTGCGCGCCATGAACACCTTCTCGATCGCAAACATCGTGGGCTGGTAGGTGCGGATGACCTCGGTCACGCCGTCGTACACCGCCTTCAGGCGCGCGGCGATGTCGCCCTTGGGGGCGCGCACGCAGCCGCTGGCGACGTATTGCAGGCGGCCGTTGCGCAGCACGTTCACCACGCCGAAGCCGGTGATGCGGGAGCCGGGATCAATTCCTAGTATCCGCATCAGCGAACCAACTCCCCCAAGTCAATGAAATCGCGTGAAGCGCGCTCGGCTCGCCCTCTCCCAGGGGGAGAGGGGAAGTAGGTGAGAGTCTCTATTCCGGCCGGGATGGGGTGAGGGGTGCCGATGGTCTCCGGTGACTTCTTACAGCCCTCCCCCTCTCCCCCTGCCCTCTCCCGCAAGGGGAGAGGGGGAGTTGGTGAGAATCGCTGTTTCGATTGGCGCATCAGCCCGCCTGCTTCAAAAGTTCATCGGGGAAATCGGCATTGGAATACACGTGCTGCACGTCGTCCAGATCCTCCAGCGCCTCCAGCAGCTTCATCAGCGTCAGGGCCTCCTCGCCCGCGACCGGCGCCGTGGT
>MFSU01000009.1 GCA_001785115.1 Candidatus Muproteobacteria bacterium RBG_16_65_34 | reverse complement strand
GGTGAATGGATGTGCTTGTTATTATGGAATTCCTTTTCGTCCTCCCATAAGCCCACATCGAGGTAACTTCGCAGCACCAGATCGTTTGCAGCATCTATCTCTTCTTGGTTTCGTGCCAGACGAATGACGATGTCGGGATTATTGAGTTGGGGAACTTTGGTTCGCACCGACATAAGACCTCCTGGTTGGGTTGAGTGGCCGGGCCTCGAACCAGGAGGGGTTCAGAAATCCTTTCCTGACTCAAAGGCCCGGAATGGGCTTTGAGCAACGACTCCGTTAATGGGCCGGCAGTAGCAGCAGCCGCCCTTAGCTATCTTTCAAAATTTTGAATAATTTTGACAGTGCCTATCATATTGATTGTTTGAATCAATGCGTTATCTACGCAACCGGGGCTGCACAACACGCGGGCAAGAGGGCAAAAACGGCAGACAAACGGAAGAAAACGGGGGCAATAAATAAATGAGGAAAATCCGTCGTCCTGGAGGGAGTTACAAATGGTTGGCCTCTGGCCGGGGGCTGAAGGCCGAGCGCTGACCGCTCAGTAATAATGCTTCCGATCCTTGCGCCGGCGGCCGGCGCGCTGGACCACCACGCCGCGCACGCGGTACTCCCCCACGATCTCGACCGTCGGGTAGGCGTCGTTCAGCGGCTTGATGAGCTTGCGCGCGCCCTCCACGATGAACTGCCGGAAGATCGTCTCGCCCGCGTAGTCGACGATCACATACGCCTCGTGGCTTGCGGGCTGGGCCGGATCGACGATGACGATGTGACCGTCCTGGAACTCGGGCGCCATGCTGTCGCCGAGCACGCGCAGCGCATAGGGCTCGGCCTCGGCGCAGCTGTGGATGTCGCCCTGCTGCGGCTCGCCCGCCGGAACCGAAACGATGGGGATGTGCTTGCGCGGTTCGGGCATGGCTCAACGTCTCGGCAAATTCATACGCCCGGCGCGACCGCGGCGGTCGTGTGCGCCGGCGCTCTGCCCGGCGCCAGCCAATCCGGAATGGCTTCCGAGGCGCACTCGCCGGCCGTCAGCAGGCGTTCGAGCAACACTGACGTGCGCGCCGGGTCGGCGGACTCGTCCTGCATCCAGCGGAGAAACGTCGCGAGGTAGATACTGGTGAGCGCCGTCTCCTCGAGCGCGCGCCAGGGAAGCACGGCGTCGCGCGACGCCGCCTCGCGCAGCCACTGCACCGTGCGCGAGACGCGCAGCAATCCGGAGAACTGATAATGAACATGCCCGGGCTCGAGCTTCCCCAGAATCATCTGGCGCGCCACGCGCCGGTGCGGCGCGAGCGCTCCGAGCCAGACCATGACGAGCCGATGCAGGCGCTGGCGCGGCGTCAAACCGGCAATCTCGGCCTCGGCGGCCTCTCTGAGCATCGCCTCGTCGGCGCGGTCGAACCAGGCGTCCACGATCTCTTCTTTTTCCCGGAACTGCACGCGCACGTCGTTCAACCCGACCCCGATCTCGGCCGCAACATCGTGCAACCGGACCTCTTCCCACGAGCGCCGTTCGGCCAACGCCAGCGCCGCATCCACGACTCTATCCCGCAGCGTCTCCGTCATGGGTCACCTCCGATGTTTGCACCGCCTCTGCGCAGCATTCTACGCCGCGCAAGCAGCACTGTAACGCCCGACAAAATCGAAAATAAAAATGGACAGGATTAACAGGATTACTACCGAACCTCTTCGATATTACTAATCCTGATTCTTGTTGCATTTGAATTCCAATGAACAGGCACGCCATGGGGTTACCCAAGAATTCTTTAATCCTGTTAATCCTGAAAAATCCTGTTAATCCTGTCTATTCCTTTTTTTCTCTATGTCCCCGTCGCGGCAGTCAGGAAGCGCCGGCGCGGCGCAGCACCGCCTCCACCAGCGCCACCTTGATAAGGTCCGGGTCGAGGAGCTCGGGCAGGAGCCGGTGCACGCGATAGAGCTTTCCCGCCTGGCGGCAGGCGGCGTGCTCGAGGCGCGCGCGTGTGGCGCGCCGCAAGTTGGTGTGCGTGAGCAGGCCAGGCGCCTGCCAGTCGTGGTAGTCCCGCACCAGGCCGGCTTCCGTTTCGCTCTCCCATTCCTCGCGCACGAGCAGCTCCGGAAACTGTGCGGGGTCGAGCTCGCGCCCCTGAAGCGCGGGATCGCCGTCGCCGTCGTTCAAGCCGACGCCGCGCCCCCGGGAGTCGCGCAGGAACCACTGCGCCACGGGCTGCGCCCCCGCCGCCTTGCGCACGCAGCGGTTCAGTACCTCATGGTGCGGGACGTGTGAGACCGGCGCGCCGGACGGCGCAAGACTCGTTGCGACGAACCCCTCGTCCTCGGCGAGTGCCGCCCGCCAGGTGGTATAGGTCACGCGCGGAGGCGCCATGTGCTCCAGCGTGCTCGCAAGCAGCGCGAGCGGCATCCGCTCCTTCGCGTCGAGCAGCCACAGCTCGAGTATGTCCGCGAGCGGGAACGGGAGCGCGGGATGCCGGTGCAGCGCCTCGACAAAGGCCTCGGTGCGGGCGGTGGCGATCAGGTCGCCGCGGCCGTCCGCGCGCCACGTGGCGTAGGTCGAGAAGCGCACGCCTTGCTTGAACATCTGCACGCGCCAGGTTTCGCCGTCCATGCTCATGGCGCGAAAGCCCGGCAACTCGACTACCTGGACCGTGCCCTGGTAGGGCGAGAGCCGCCGGACACTGTAATAACGGACCTCGTCCATACAATCAACTATCGGTTATCAGCGATCCAGAAGGAAGTTAGCCAGGATTAACAGGATTTACAGGATTAGATCGTAGATTCCGGTTTTCGACTTCAAAATCTGCGCTAATCTGCGTAATCTTCGGATAAACGGGTTTCGTTCGAACTGGCAAGAACATCAACTTAAACCAGACCGGCGATCCGCAGATTGCGCCGATTTACGCGGATTTTTTAGCTTTCAATCCTGTAAATCCTGTCCAATCCAAATTGAATTTTCTCTGCGTGCTCCGCGCACTCCGCGGTGAATATCCGCCGCTCGGCAGTCTTCATCCCCCGGTTTCAGTCGCCCGCCTTTTCCGCGCCCGCGGATGGGCGGCGTCGTACACCTTGGCGAGGTGCTGAAAATCGAGATGCGTGTAGATCTGGGTCGTGGAGAGGTTGGCGTGGCCGAGCAGCTCCTGCACCGCGCGCAGATCGCTGCTCGACTCGAGCAGGTGGCTCGCGAAGGAATGGCGCAGTATGTGCGGGTGCACCGGCTGCGCCAGACCCTGCCGCGCCGCCCAGTGCTTGAGTCGAAGCTGGACCGCGCGCCCGCTCAGGCGCCGGCCGCGCTCCGTGACGAAGATCGCCGGCTCGGACGGCGCAACCCAGGCGCGGCGCGCGCCGAGCCAATCCCTCAACGCCTGCACCGCCGCCCGGCCCACGGGGACGATGCGCGTCTTGCCGCCCTTGCCACTCACGCGTACCTCGCCCCCGGCGAGATCCACGTCGCCGAGATCGAGCGCGGTAAGCTCCGCGAGCCGCAACCCCGAAGAGTAAAAGAGTTCGAGCATCGCGCGATCGCGCGCGGCGCGCGGGCCGTCGGCGACGATTGTCACGAGTCGCACCGCCTCATCGGCCGTGAGCGTCTGCGGCAACCGGCGGGGCGATTTCGGGGCGGGCACACCGACGGCCGGATTGTGCGCGACGCGCTTCGCGCGCAGCAAAAACCGGTAGAAGGATCGCACGGCGGACAGCGCGCGCTGGATGCTGCGGCCCGAAAGCCCTTTGTGGTGCAGGGCGGAGATATGGGCCCGCAGGTGCACGGGCGTCAGGTCGCGCCAGTCGCCGATGTCCTGCGCGGCGCAGAAGGCCTGCAACCGTTCGAGATCGCGGCGGTAGTTGAGGAGCGTGTGCGGCGAGAACCGGCGCTCCTCGCGCAGGTGCTGGAGGAACCGGCGGATATGATCCGGCGCCGTCATGCTTTGGGAGATCTACCGAACCGCCGACGACACACGTTCCGCAACCTGCGATGCCGGGACGCGCCGCCGCGGCCTCACGACAGGTGCGCGCGCAGACCGCGGGCGAGCAACTCGCCCAGGCGCGTGAGATAGACCGTGCCCATGCCCGGGTGGAAGCGGTGCGGATCGACGCTGCCCAGGCCCAGCGCGCCCTGCGGCGCGCCCTCGCCGAGCGGAATCAGGGCGCTTGACTTGATCTCGCCGGCGCGCGCGCCGAAGAGATATTTCAGCAGGCTTTCATCGTGCCGGCCCCCGCAGATGGGCGCGCCGGAGCTGAAGAGCTTGAGCAACTCGGCGAGGCGCTTGTCGTCGGCCGTGACGCACTCGCGCCGGTGTCCGGCCTTGGCCGGGTCGCCGCGGAACAGGATCGCCGCGGCATCGAGCTTGAATTCCTGGCGCAGCAGTTCGTAAGCGGTATCGAGCGTATCGTCGAGAGTCGCACAGCCGATCAGGGCGAGCGCGAAGCGATGCAGCCGCAGCCCCAGGACATCGTTCTCGCGCCCGACACCCACCAGCTCGCGCAACTGCTGCTGCGACTCATGGTTCTGGCCGCGCAGGGCCTTTACCTGGTGCTCAATGAGCGACACGGCGCCGCCGCCGACCTCGTGGTTCAGCGCGAGATCGCCGAGCAGATGCGGATGGCTCTGGAAATAATCGGGATGGTCCTGGAGGTAGCGCGAGACCGCTTCTTCCCAGGAGATCTCGCCGTGGTTTTCTTCGCTGGTGAGTTTTTTGCTCATAAACGATCCAGGTCGATGGTGCCGTCGAAAACCGCGACCGCCGGGCCGGTCATCCACACCGGCTGCCCAACGCCCGCCCAGGCGATGTGCAACACGCCGCCCGGGAGGCGCACCGCTACAGTATCATCAAGCAGCCCCAACTGGCGACCCGCCACCACGGCGGCGCAGGCCCCGGTGCCGCAGGCCAGGGTCTCGCCCACGCCGCGCTCATAGACCCGAAGACGGATGTGCGCGCGGTCCAGGACCTGCATGAACCCGGCGTTCACCCGCCTGGGAAAACGCGGATGGCGCTCGATGAGCGGCCCCTGGGTCGCCACCGACGCCGTATCCACATCCGGCACGATCTGCACCGCGTGGGGATTGCCCATCGAGAGCACGCTCACCTTGACGCCCGCCCCGCCCACCTCCAGATCGTAGACCGCGGCGCGCGCCGGCGCCTCGAACGGCACCTCCGCGGGCTCGAAGCGCGGCACGCCCATATTCACCGTCACCTGCCCATCCGGCTCGATGCGCGGGTAGATCACGCCGGCGAGGGTCTCGGCCGCGATCTCGCCCTTGGAGGTCAAGCCCTTGTCGCGCACGAAGCGCGCGAAACAGCGCGCGCCGTTGCCGCACTGCTCGACCTCGCCGCCGTCGGCGTTGAAGATGCGGTAGCGGAAATCGGCGTCGGCGCGCGTTGCGCGCTCGACGAGCAGCACCTGGTCGCACCCCACGCCGAAACGGCGGTCGGCGAGGCGCCGAACGCGCTCGGGCGTGAGCTCGATCGCGCGCGTGACGCCGTCGAGCACCACGAAATCGTTGCCTGCGCCCTGCATCTTGGTGAACGGAACCTGCATTGACGAAGCTTACCGCCTGCCGGGGGGCAAATAAACCCGCCGGCGGTGCGCGCCCGGTGCGCGCCGCAGTCAAGCCGCCTGGCAGGTTGCTGAAAAAGCCGCTGACAAGATCCCCTCTCCCCTTGCGGGAGAGGGACAGGGCTGATGTTTCCCCTACTTTTCATCGTCGAACTCCCAACCGTAGATAAA
>MFSU01000008.1 GCA_001785115.1 Candidatus Muproteobacteria bacterium RBG_16_65_34 | reverse complement strand
TCAGCGCGGGCCCCAAAGCCTGAGGAGCGCAGGGTTGGGTTGCGCCATCCGGGGCGGCCTTTCTTTTGGTGACTTTATCTTTGGCCGCGCAAAGAAAAGTCACCTGCCGTGGGTCAGCCACCCACAAGTACACGCCGCCTGAAGGGCGGCTCGATATGAAGCGGTGACGAACAACTCGATCTTCTTTCAACAGAAGCGAAAAGGAGAAACAGCAATGAAAGCAGCAAAACACGTAGTTCTTGCAGCAATCGGGGCGATGCTCCTGGCGGGCCAGGCGCCGCCGGCAGCGGCATCCTCACATACCCATCGGGCCGAGGGGGTCGTCCGGGCGCTCGATACGCAGGCGGGCAAAATCAAGATCGAACACGGCCCGATCCGCAGCCTCGGCTGGGCCGGCATGGCCATGGTCTTCGACGTGGCGGACCCCGGGCTGCTCAAGGGCTTAAAGTCCGGCGATACGGTGGCGTTCGAACTGGCCCAGGGCAAGGACGGCCGATTCGCCGTCACCAGTATCACGCCGCGCCGTTGATGTCTCGGCACGCACGCGGGCTCGCGGGAGGCACGAGCCCGCCTCGCCCGTTCGACGCCGGGGGGCGCGGCCCGGTAGTGGGTCCCGGGAAACCGCTGCGAATCCGGCCGTCTTTCTCGGCCGTCTCGCTTGTCTGGGCTAACAGTTTGTTGAAAAAGTCCTTCCATGGACTTTTTCAACACGCAAAGCCCCAGGTAATAATTTAGAGGGGCGTGGTTTTTTTTGCTTTGCTTCATTTTTCAAACACTTAACGTGTTCAAAAAATGGCGGCACGCCTCTGTACCGCAGATTTTCAGAAGAAAATTCTAATTTAGAAGACGTCCGGGCATGACGATGTGCGGCGGCCGTGAGGCCGTCCTGACGCCGCCGCCAACCTGCGGTTGCAACCCGACACGCCAGGGCCGATACTGTTCTTACGAGTCAGGATGACTCGGCTGTAAGACGAAGCAGCGCACGCCCTGCGCCTTCGTAACAGCAACGACAAGGATCGAGTCAACGTAATGGCGTCCACCCCGCCTGCCGGTCCACGGACGAAGGACCGCTCCCGCTTCTCGTCCACGCGCCGCCCTGCGCCTGCGCGTCTTCGTCGCATCGCGGCCGCGTTGCTCGCCGCCGGTCTGCTGCTCGTCGACCCGCCGCCGGCAACGGCGGAAACGCTTCGCATCCTCTCCTCGTACTCCGTCGCCGAGACGGGGCTCATCCATGCGCTCGCGGAGGAGTTCCGCCGCGCGCGCCCGGATATCGAGCTCCAGATCCGGACCACCGGCGCGCTGACGGTGCTCGACCGTGCGCGCGAGGGCGAGGCGGATCTCGCGATCACGCATCACCCGCAGGGCGAGGAGCTTTTCATCGCGGAGGGCTACGGGCTCCGGCGCACGATCTTCATGTACAACGAGCTCGTCATCCTCGGGCCCCCGGACGATCCGCTGGGGCTTGCGCGCGAGGACGACCTGCTCGCCGCGCTGAGGCGCATCGCGAAAAACAAAACGCCGTTCCTCGTCGCCGGCGAGCACTCCGGGACCGCGAACCGGCTCGACCGGTTATGGGCCACGGCGGGCGTCGAACCGGGCTGGGCGGGCTACCGGCGCACCCAGGCGGGCATGGCCGCCACGCTGCGCCAGGCGGCGCGCGCCGGGGCGCACACCTTCGCCGACCTCGGCACGTATCTCGCCAACCGCAAGGCCTTGGCCGGCGGTATCGTACCGCTTTACCGGGACCACGTGCTGCTGCGCAACTACTACGCCGCCATCGTGGCGGATCAGCGCCGCCTCCCCGGCGCCAACCAGCGCGCGGCCGAGGAGTTCCTCGAGTACCTGGTGTCGGATCCCGGGCAGGGGCTGATCCGCCGCTTCGGCGAGGAACGCTTCGGCGCGCCGGTCTTCACCGCCGCCGCCCATCTCGACGAGGGCCTCACGGCACGCCGCATCCAGGCCGAGCTCGAAGGCGAGCGGCGGCGCGCCGCCCAGTTGGCGCTGCTCGCCTTCTTGCTCACCGTGGCCGGATGGCTCCTGTGGCGGGTGCGCCGGCTCGAGCAGACGCGCGCGAGCGAAGAGCGCTTCCAGCTTGCGATCGCCGGCGCCAACGACGGCATCTGGGACTGGGATGCGGCGCGCGACGAGGCGTTTCTTTCCGCACGGCTATGCGAGATCCTGGACCTGCCGCCGGCCGCGGGCGCGGTGAAAGCGCCGCGCCGGGTCCTGGCCGAATGCATCCACGCCGCGGATCGCACCCGAGTGCTCGCGGCGATCGAGGGCTATCTGTGCGCCGCGGGACCCGATCAGCCCCTGGACCTCGAGTTCCGGACCGCGCGAACCGGCCTGCCTGTGCGTCGCACGCAGACGGGCGGCGCGCCCACCTGGGTGCGGATGCGCGGCAAGGCGCTGCGCGATGCCGCCGGAGTTGCGCGGCGCGCCTCGGGTTCCCTCACCGATATCACCGAATACAAGAACCAGGCGGCCGCGATCGAATACCAGGCACTGCACGACGCCCTGACCGGTCTGCCGAACCGCCTGCTCCTGCACACGCGCCTGGAACAGGCGCTCGCCGTCGCCCGGGAGCAGGGCGGCTCGGCGGCGCTCATCATCATGGACCTCGACCGCTTCAAGCGGATCAACGATACGCTCGGGCACGAGGTCGGCGATCGGTTATTGCAGCAGGTATGTGCGCGGTTGCGGCGCATCGCGCGCGAAGCCGACACCGTGGCGCGCCTGGGCGGCGACGAATTCGCCCTCCTCCTGCCGGATGCGGACGAACCGGCCGCGCGGCGGGCGGCGCAGGAGATCCAGCTCGCCCTGAACGATCTGTTCGAGCTCGAGCATCATTCGTTCTATGTCGGCGGCAGTCTCGGGATTGCGGTATTTCCGCAGCACGGCGCGGACGCCCAGACCCTGATCCAGCACGCCGATGTCGCCATGTACGCCGCCAAGCGCGCCAACTGCGGCTGCGCGGTGTACGACGCGCGCCAGGACCCGCACAGCCTCACGCGGCTTACGCTCGAGCGCGATCTGCGGGAGGCGCTGGAGCGCAACGCGCTGGACATCCACTTCCAGCCCAAGGTGGATCTGCGCACCCGCGTAGTCACGGGCGTGGAGGCGTTGCTGCGCTGGAACCACCCGCAGCGCGGGGCGATCCCGCCGTGCGATCTGATCCCCATCGCCGAGGAGACCGGCCTGATCCGGCCGCTCACCCTGTGGGTGCTGAACGCGGCGCTCACCCAGGGCGCGGAATGGCGCCGCCGGGGGATATCGCTCGATATCGCCGTGAACCTCTCGGTCTGGAACCTTCAGGATCCGACCTTCCTCGACCAGGTCAAAGGCGTGCTGGCCGCGCTGGATGCGCCGGCGCAGGGCCTTGAGTTCGAGATCACCGAAAGCGCCATGATGTCGGACCTGGAGCGCGCCGCCGCGGTGCTGCACGGGCTGAGTGCGATGGGAATCCGCCTGGCGGTCGACGATTTCGGCACCGGCTTTTCATCGCTCGCCTACCTCAAGAAACTGCCGGTCGATTCGCTCAAAATCGACAAATCCTTCATCCAGGGGATGGTCCAGAACGAGGACGATGCCATCATCGTGCGCTCAACCATAGACCTGGCCCACAACCTCGGCCTCAAGGTGGTCGCCGAAGGTATCGAGACCGAAGAGGTCCTGGAGACCCTGATCGACATGGGCTGCGATCGGGCGCAGGGAAATTACTTCAGCCGGCCCAGACCGCACTCGAGCATCACCCGCCTGTTGCGCGGACCGCAGCCGCGCCTGCCCCGGACCCCGCAGGCCTCGGGCGCCGAGGCGTAATTCCATAGCGGGCCTCTGAGATGCAATACCGCCATTGCCTAATTTATCTTTCAAACCTAAAAACGGCGATTGAATTCGCAGATTACGCAGATTTCCGCAGATTTTCATATGGTTATTTGTTTTCGTATCACACCCGGCGGGTGAATGGGCGATATAGGAACCTGGTGATTTATCTGCGTTAATCTGCGAAATCTGTGGATAACTGCTTTTTCTAAGTTGACGCATTCAATTTTTTGAATGCGCCTGAAATGCAAGGCAGCGTGAATTTTTCTTTGCCCATGCGCAACGCGCGTGCTTTACTTGACGAATACCCGAATACCCGAGCGTTGGGGGAGGAAAATCTTGCGTTTCGACTCAAGGCGTGGCATCAGCGCCGCGGTCGGCCTGCTCGCGCTGGGCATCATCGCCCTGGCGGGAAACAAGGCCTGGCACTCCTATGGGGAGCTGGCGGCCGCGGATCGCCTGGTCCTCATCAACACACTCGCCGACCGCCTGATTCAGACGGCGGGCATCGTGGCGCTGGAGCGCGGCTACACCTCCGCCGCGATCGGAGCGCGCGGCCCCGCCCGTCCCGCCCTGGTCGGTAAAATCCAGACGCTGCGCAATCAAGGCGATGCCGCCTGGGCCACGGCGCTCGACGTGGCCGAGCAGGCGGCCGTCCGGGCCGCCGCCTCGCGCTTGCGCGCCCTCATCGCCGATGCGAACCGGTCTTATGCGGCGATCATGATCGCGCGCCGGCGCGTGGATGCGGCCCTGCGGGGCGCAAGAGACGGGATCGGTTCCGCGGAATGGCTGGCGGCCGCCGGCCGGTTCATTCACGACACCGCGCGGCTGCGCGAGGCGGCCTTCGCCGAGGGCGCCATAGAATCCGAAGTCGCGCGGGGCAACCTCGTCATCAAGAACCGCGCCTGGACGATCAGCGAATACGCCGGACAGGAGCGCGCGAACCTGGCGTATTCCCTCAGTGCCGGCCGGCCGCTCACGGCGGAAAAGCTCGACGAGCTCAAGGCCCTGCGCGGCGTGGTGATGCACCTCTTCGAGACGATGCGCGGCCTGCGGGACGTGGCGGAGGTCGACGAGCGCATCATGCGCGCCGTCGAGGCCATGTCGCAGGATTACTTCGGCCGCTTCGAGCGCACCCGCCGGCAAGTCTACGCGGCCGCCGCGACCGGGCGCTACCCCATGAGCGCCGAGCAGTGGCTGGAGGCCGCCACCGCCGCGATCGACTCCATCCACGCGGTGATCGCCGCCGCCTCCGCGGTGATCGCCGAAAAGGCGCAGCAGATCGTCGCCCAGGCCCGTCGGACGCTGGCGCTCCAGAGCATCGTCGCGGCGTCCGCCCTGCTCCTCGCCCTCGTGAGCTTTACCCGGATCAGGCGCACGGCCGACGCCATGCACTACGAGAAGGAGCTCGCCGAGGTGACGCTGCACTCGATCGGCGACGCCGTCATCACCACCGACGCGCAGGCCCGGGTGGAATACCTGAATCCCATCGCCGAGACCCTCACCGGCTGGAGCGTGAAGGCGGCCAAGGGCCGCCCGCTCGCGGAGGTCTTTCGCATCATCAACGGGGTGACCCGCGAGCCGCAGGTCAATCCGGCGGAGAAGTGCCTCAAGGAAAACCGCATCGTGGGTCTCGAAAACAACACCGTGCTCATCTGCCGCGACGGCTCCGAACGCGTGATCGAGGACTCGGCCGCGCCGGTGCGCGACCGCGAGGAGAAGGTCGTCGGGGCGGTCATGGTGTTCTACGACGTCACCCTCATGCGCAACTCCACGCACCTGCTCTCCTACCACGCCACGCACGACGCCCTCACCGGGCTCGTCAACCGGCGCGAGTTCGAGCGCGCGCTCACCCGGCTGGTGGAAAACGCCAAGCTCGAAGGCAAGGAGCACGTGTTGTGTTACCTCGACCTCGACCAGTTCAAGGTGGTGAACGACACCTGCGGCCACATCGCCGGCGACAAGCTCCTGCGCCAGCTCGCGTTCCATCTCAAGGGCCGCGTCCGCGACACCGACACGCTTGCGCGCCTCGGGGGCGATGAGTTCGGCGTGCTGCTCGACTCCTGCCCCCTGGAGGCGGCGCATCGGCTCGCCGAGGGGCTGCTGCGCGCGATCAACGATTTTCGCTTCGTGTGGGAGGGCGAGACCTTCGAGATCGGCGCGAGCATCGGCATGGTGCGCATCACGCCGCAGTCCGGCAGCCCGGCCGAGCTCCTGGCCCAGGCCGACTCCGCCTGCTACGCCGCCAAGGAAAAAGGCCGCAACCGCTTCCAGCTCTACGAGCCGGGCGACGTCGAATTCCTGCGCCGCCAGGACGAGATGCACTGGGTGGCACGCATCCGGCACGCGCTCGAGGAAAACCGCTTCACACTCTACTGCCAACCCATCCAGCCGCTGCGCGACGGCGCCGACCCGCGCCACTACTGCGAGATGCTCATCCGCATGGTGGATGAGTCCGGCAACCTCGTGCCACCGATGGCCTTCATCCCGGCCGCCGAGCGCTACGGCCTCATGCCCGCCATCGACCGCTGGGTGATCCGCAAGGCGCTGTCCACGTTCTTCTCCGGGCGAAAAGATTCCGGCCGCAACGTCCTCTGCTTCATCAACCTCTCGGGGGCCTCGCTCGCCGACACGGGCATGCTCGAGTTCATCCGCAAGGAGATCCGCGCGCACGGTGTCGCACCCGAACGGATCTGCTTCGAGATCACCGAGACCGCGGCGGTGGCGAACCTCGATGCGGCGATCGCCTTCATCAAGGCGCTCAAGGAGACCGGCTGCCGCTTCGCGCTCGACGATTTCGGCAGCGGCATGTCCTCCTTCGCCTATCTCAAGAACCTGCCGGTGGATTACCTGAAGATCTCCGGCGCGTTTGTCCTGAACGTCGCGCACAACCCGACCGACCGCGCCATGGTGGACGCCATCAACCACGTCGGCCACGTCATGGGCATCCTCACCGTCGCCGAGTCGGTGGAAAGCGACCAGATCCTGGAGCCGCTCAAGGCGATGGGGGTGGATTTTGCGCAGGGCTACGGCATCGCCCGGCCGGCGCCCATGGAGGAATACCTGGCGTCCGCCACCGCGGAGAGCGTTTAACAGTCTGGAGTCTTGAGTCTGGAGTCTTGAGTCTTAATCCTGTAAATCCTGAGAAATCCTGTTAATCCTGTCTATTCATTTTTCTGTTCTCTGCGCTCCACGACGCGCTCACGAAAACCAACGCAGAAACGCGGCGGCGGTCAAGGCGGTGGCGCTCAAGACCGCCTGAACGCGCCAGGCGCGCGTGCGCGCCGGTTCCGCCCAGCGTGCGGCGGCACGCAGATAAACCGCCGCCAGCAGGAAGCCCCCGGCGGCGCAGGCGATCTTGATAACGAGTGCGGCGATCGCGATGCCGTGGATGTCCGGAAGCTCGCCATAATAAAGGAAGCTCACGGCACCGAACCCGGCGCCGCTCGCGGCCTGGACCGCCCAACCGAGAAGCATCACCCAGGCGAGCTTGTATCGGATCTCCGGTTGCCGGTCAGCCAGCCACAGGGCCGAAAAGGCGCTTCCCACCAGCGCGGCGGCGCCGAAATTGTGCGCTACCTGGACTATGGCATAGGCCAGGCTCTGCCAATCCACCTTACTGGGCTGCGACCTTGACGCACCGCTCAACGCCAATCGGCGTGTGGCCTTTATCGACGACCTTGACGCAGATATCGTGGTCGCCCCTGGCCAGAGGTTTCAGATCGTAATCGCCCTTGAGCTTGCGCAACACGGCGGCCTCGGCTCCGTCCACGTACAGGTGGGTGTGATCCCCCCGGGGGCCGGGCGTGACGTCGTAAGTAATCTTGTTACGCGCCGAGGCGACCAGCTTCGCGCCCTCCGCCGGCGAAAGTATCTTTACCGAGGCCTCACCGGAGAACGCGGGCATGACGCCGAGGCCGAAGACCAGAACGAAAAGAAGACCGGTTGATTTGACGACGTTCATATTTCCTCCTTGTGCATGATCCTAAAAACAGCGATTGCATCCGCAGATTACGCAGATTTCCGCAGATTTTTAAGCGCGCCCCCCTGTACCTTGTATCTCGTACCTGTAAAGCTGGCGACCACAACCCGCGCGGTGATTTAGCCGGCGAGCTTGGCGGCGATGGCGGCGACGTGCCGGCCCTGGAACCGTGCGGCCGCAAGCTCATTTTCGCTCGGCAGGCGCTCGCCCTTGCCGCCGGCTATGGTCGAGGCCCCATACGGCGACCCACCCGTGATCTCGTCGATTCGCATCTGTCCCTGAAAACTGTACGGCAAACCGACGATGACCATGCCGAGGTGGAGCAGCGTGGTATGAAAACTCAGGATGGTCGACTCCTGGCCGCCGTGCTGGGTGGCGGAACTCGCGAACACGCTGCCCACCTTGCCGACCAACGCGCCTTTGGCCCAAAGGCCGCCGGTGGCATCCAGAAATTGGCGCATCTGGCCGCACATGTTGCCGTAGCGCGTGGGCGTGCCGAAGATGATGCCGTCCGCCGTGGCCAGCTCATCCACTGTGCAGAGGGGAATGTGGGACAGGCTTTTCTGCGCCTCCAGCGCGCCCATGCTGGCGAGCACGCCCTCGGACAGCGTTTCCGGCACGCGCCGCAGCTCCGCCGTCGCGCCACCGACCTCCCCGACGCCAGCGCGTACCGCGTCGGCCATGCGTCCGATATGTCCATACATGGAGTAGAAAACGACGAGGATTTTCATAAACGGCCTCCTTGGGTTTCCCTGGCGGCGGCTTGGCCGAGCGTGCATCCCGATACGCCCATCCGATTTACAGCGGCCAGGCCTCCGCCGAACAGGCGGGGGGATTGGCGGCACGGAGCTTATGGATCGTTGCGACCCGCACCGAGAACTATTCTATAACCGCCGACCTCCCCGGGGCCACCACAAGGCATCCCGCGATACCGCGGAGCATGCCGAGAAAATCTCCTTGCATCTTAATTGTTTTGGAAAAAGCCGTTGTCCGCAGATTTCGCAGATTAACACAGATAAATCATTTGAATGACTGCCTGGCGCAACCACATGGTGAGAGTAAGAAGCGCGCCCATTCTTAAAATCTGCGGAAATCTGCGTAATCTGCGGATCATTCAATTTTCGTCGACCTGCTATTCTCTTAGGAATTCCCGGATATCTCCAGAATATCGGGTTATGAAAATCCACCATCTCGATGTCCCGGCGGCGCTGGCGAGCCTAAAGACCACCGCCGAGGGCCTCGCCGAGACCGAGGCCGAGCGCCGGCTCAGGGAGTTCGGGCCCAACCGGGTCGAGCGCGTGGCCACGCAACCCCTGATCTGGCGGCTCCTCAAGAACTTCGCGCATTTCTTCGCGCTCATCCTCTGGCTCGCGGCCGCGCTCGCCTTCATCGCCGAGGCGAGCAACCCGGGCCAGGGCATGGCGACGCTCGGGTTCGCCATCGTCGGCGTGATCCTCGTGAACGGCGTGTTCGCGTTCTTCCAGGAGTACCGCGCCGAGCGCATGCTCGAGGCGCTGCAGCGGCTGCTGCCGCACGAGGTCAAGACGCTGCGCGCGGGACAGCTGCGGCTCATCCCCTCCGCCGGGCTCGTGCCCGGGGACGTGATTTTCCTGGAAGGCGGCGATGACGTACCGGCCGACTGCCGGCTCATCGAGGCCTTCGGCGTGCGCGTCAACAACGCCACCGTCACCGGCGAATCGCTCCCCAAGGCGCGCACCGCGGACGCCGGTGCCGAAGAGGACCTGCTGCGCGCGCGCAATGTTCTGCTCGCCGGCACCTCGCTCGTCTCGGGCGAGGCGCGGGCGGCGGTCTTCGCCACCGGCATGCACACCGAGTTCGGCAAGATCGCGCATTTGACGCAGGTGACCGGCAAGCTCGCCTCGCCACTGCAACAGGAGATCGCGCGCCTGAGCCGCCTCGTGGCCGCGCTCGCCACCGCGCTCGGCGTCGCGTTCTTCTTCCTCGGCCGCGCCCTCGGGCTCTCGTTCTGGGAAAACTTTATCTTTGCGATCGGCATCATCGTGGCGAACGTCCCCGAGGGCCTGTTGCCCACGGTGACGCTCGCGCTCGCCATGGGCAGCCAGCGCATGGCGAAACGCAACGCCCTCATCCGCCATCTGCCCTCGGTCGAGACCCTGGGCTCCACCACCGTGATCTGCACGGACAAGACCGGGACGCTCACTCAAAACCGCATGGAGGTGAAGCGTCTGTATTTCGGGGATCGGTCGTGGGAGGCCGCCGATGCGGCGGGTCTGCGCGCGGGCGCGGCGCCGCAACTGCTCGAAGGACTCTGGCTCTGTCATGACCTGAAGCTCGCCGAGCGCAACGGGCGCACGGACTGGGTCGGCGACCCGCTCGAGGCGGCGTTCGTGCAGCTTGCGCAGCGGCTCGCACCGCACCGGCCGCAGTACGCCCGGATCGACGAGATCCCCTTCGACTCCGATCGCAAGCGCATGTCCGTGCTCTACGCCACCCCTACGGGCCCGACGCTCTACAGCAAGGGGGCGCTCGAGATGCTGCTGCCGCTCTGCACGCGCGTACAGAGCGGAAAAGAACCGCGCGCGCTCACGCCGCAGGCCAAGGCGCAATTTCTTGCCGCCCAGGAGGCGATGGCCAAGCAGGGCCTGCGGGTGATCGCCTTCGCCTATCGCCCCGTCGCGGCGGAGACCCGCGACCCGCAGCAGCTCGAACAAGGGCTCACGCTTCTCGGGCTCGCCGGGCTTGAGGACCCGCCGCGCGCGGAGGTGCCGGAGGCGATCCGCCTGGCGTGCGCGGCGGGCATCCGGGTAATCATGATCACGGGCGATCACCCGCATACCGCCGAGGCCATCGGCCGCGAGATCGGGCTGGTGCACTCGCGCGCGCCGGTGCTCGTTACCGGCGATCAACTGCGGCGGATGTCCGACACCCAGCTTCAACTGGCGCTCGATGCGCCGGAGATCCTGTTTGCGCGCATCGGGGCGGATCAGAAACGGCGTATCGTCGCCGCGCTCAAGCGCAAGGGCCACATCGTCGCGGTCACGGGCGATGGCGTCAATGACGCCCCGGCCCTGAAGGAAGCCCACATCGGCATCGCCATGGGGCTCAGCGGCACCGATGTCGCCAAGGAGGCGGCCGACATGGTGCTGCTCGACGACAACTTCGCCTCGATCGTCGCCGCGATCGAGGAAGGCCGCGCGGCGTTCGACAATATCCGCAAGTTTCTGACCTATATCCTCACCTCGAACGTACCCGAGATCGTGCCCTATCTCGCCTTCGTGCTCTTCAAGATCCCGCTGCCGCTTACCGTGATTCAGATTCTCGCGGTGGACCTGGGCACGGATATGCTCCCGGCGCTCGCCTTGGGCGCCGAGCGCCCCGACCCGAAGGTGATGCAGCGCCCGCCGCGGCCGTTCACGCAGCGCCTGCTCGACTGGCGGCTCATCGCCCGCGCCTACCTGTTCCTGGGCGTGCTCGAAGCGACGGCGGCGATGGCGGCCTTCTTTTTCGTGCTCGGGGACGGGGGCTGGAGCTACGGCGAGGCGCTGGCGCACACCGATCCGCTGTACCGGCAGGCCACCACCGCCTGCCTCGTCACCATCATCGCCATGCAGGTGGTGAACGTCTGGCTCTGCCGCAGCGAGCGCGACTCCGTGCTGGCGGCGGGATTCTTGAGCAACCGGCTGATCCTCTGGGGCATCGGCGTGGAGGCCGCGCTGGCGCTCGTCATCGTCTATACGCCCTGGGGCAATGCGCTCTTCGGCGCGACGGCGCTTGCGCCCGCGGTCTGGCTCTTCGTGCTGCCATTTGCGTTTTCGCTGCTGTTCCTGGAAGAAGCCCGCAAATGGCTTGTGCGCGGCTTCCTGGCGCGAAACCGCAAAACGGTGGACAGCGCCGCGGAATAACGCTACTTTCACAGTGCGCAACGGAAAATTTGCGGCACGCAACACGCGGGGCTACGCCCCTATAAAAGCAGGGACGAGATACAAGATACGAGGTCGGTATAGGCAATAGCAGGCGGTTGGCCTTTCCCCTCGCCCCTCGTATCTCGTCCCTCGTATCTGCTAACAGGGAGGAGGCAAGGTTGAGGCCGACTGCTGCACCGCGCCTTCGGTTGCGATCCCATCGCGTCTCGAGCGTTTCGCGCGGGCGCCCCGGAGCGTTTTCCACCTCCACCCCGGATCCGTTGCGCGCCTTCGCACCGTCGATCTGCCTGCGCCCTAAAAACACGATTGCCGCTTCCGCCGGGGACAAATCCGCCCGGGAACGGCCGCGGCGCCCGGGGTCTTTCAGCGATAACCGCTTTATTCCCGGGTTCCTGTGCGGGCGAGTCGCGCTTGGGGGAATCGGCGGCGCCGCGGGGCCGGACAACAACGCACGATAAAAAAACCGCATGACCCGCATCTTCGACTCCAAACGGATCATCAATACCTCGATCGGCATCCTCGCGCTTTTTATCTTCGCGCTCGCGAGCCACCTCGCCTGGGACGGATACCGCAAGCAGGCCGCCGGACATCGGATCGTGCGTACCAACGCCATGGCGGACAGGATCATCGAGGCCGCCGGCATCGAGGCGGTGGAGCGCGGCATGACCGCCGCGGGGCTCGCCTCGAAACGCCGGGTCGACGCCGGGATGCGGCAGAAGATCCGCGGGTTGCGCGATCAGGGCGACGCGCGCTGGCGCGAGGCGCTGGCGACCGCGCGCGAAATCGCGCAAATGCTGCCGCCGGCGGCGGGTTTTCACGCCGTGCTCACGCAGGCCGTTGCAGCGCACGCGGCGCTTGCGGCGGCACGCGAGCGCGTGGACGAAACCCTCGCGCGCCGGCGGCGGGCGATCGAAGCCCGGGAATGGTTCGACATCAGCAGCCGCTTCATCGCCAACACCTCGCTCCTGCGCGAGACCGCCTTCACGCCGGCCGATTCCCCCAGCGAGATCACCCAGCTCAACCTCACCGTCAAGCACCGCGCCTGGCTCATGAGCGAGTACGCCGGGATGGAGCGCGGGCTGCTCGCCATATTCATCAGCGCCGAGCAGCCGCTGCCGCCGGAGATGCTGGAGTCGCTCTATGCCTTCCGCGGGGTGGTGGACCAGAACGCGGGCATGTTCCAGATCATGAAGAACCTCCCCGACACCGATCCCCGTATCCGGCACGCCATCGAGGGCATGGAGCGGGGTTTCCTCGGCCGCTTCAACGAGACCCGCGCCGCCGTCTACCGCGGCATCCGAAAAGGGGCCTATCCCATGGGGGGCGAGGCCTGGCTCAAGAGCGCGACCGATGCCATCGGCTCCGTCCTCGCGGTCGCCGCCGCCACCTCCCGGGTGATCGAGGAAAAGGCGACGCAGGATGCCGCGCGCGGTGAGCGGATCTTCGTCACGCAGATCGCCCTGCTGCTCCTCACGCTCGGACTCGCGATCGGGAGCATCCTGCGGGTGCGCAAGACCGCCGATACCCTGTTTCACGAGAAGGAGCGCGCCGAGGTGACGCTGCACTCGATCGGCGACGCCGTCATCACCACGGACGCCGACGCGCGCATCGAGTACCTGAACCCGATCGCCGAGACGCTCACCGGCTGGACCATCACCGAGGCCAAGGGCCGCGCACTCAAGGAGGTGTTCCACATCGTCAGCGGCCTCACGCGCGAACCCCTGACGAACCCGGTGGAGCGATGCCTGCGCGAGGCGCGTATCGTGGGGCTTGAGAACAACACGGTGCTCATGAGCCGCAACGGCATCGAGCGTGCGATCGAGGACTCCGCCGCACCGGTGCGCAACCGTCAGGGCGATATCGTCGGGGCCGTGATGGTGTTCTACGACGTCACCCTCATGCGCAACGCTCCGCATCTGCTCTCGCACCATGCCACCCACGATGCCCTCACCGGCCTTGTCAACCGGCGCGAATTCGAGCGCCGCCTCACCGAGCTTGTGGAGCGCGCCAAGGTGCGCGACGAGCAGCACGTGCTGTGCTATCTCGACCTCGATCAGTTCAAGCTCGTCAACGACACCTGCGGCCACATCGCGGGCGACAAGCTGCTGCGGCAGTTGAGCTTCCTGCTGAAGAACCGCGTGCGCGACACCGACACGCTCGCGCGGCTCGGGGGCGATGAGTTCGGCGTGCTGATCGACTCATGCCACCTGGAGCCGGCGCAGCGGCTCGCCGACGACATCGTGCGGGTCGTGAACGAGTTCCGCTTCGTGTGGGAGGGAACGACCTTCGAGATCGGCGTGAGCATCGGCATGGTGCCGATCACCCGCGAATGCGGCAGTCCCGTGGAGGTATTGAGCCAGGCCGACGCCGCGTGCTACGCCGCGAAGGACAAGGGACGCAACCGCGTGCAGCTCTATGCGCATGAGGACGCGGAACTGCAACGGCGCCAGAACGAAATGCACTGGGTATCGAGAATCCGCAAGGCGCTGGAGGAGGACCGCTTCACGCTCCACTGCCAGGCCATCGTCCCCGTGCAGGCGACGCACGCCCCGCGCCGTTACTGCGAGGCGCTGGTGCGCATGCTGGATGAGTCCGGGGCCATCGTCCCGCCCACGGCCTTCATCCCGGCTGCGGAGCGCTATAATCTCATGCCCGCCATCGACCGCTGGGTGATACGCCGGGCGCTCGGTGCGCTCGATCGATCCGGTGGCGGTGACCCTGCCTGTGCGTCGCACGCAGACAGGCGCGAGGGTGCGCGGATGTGCTTCATCAATCTATCGGCGACCTCGCTCGCCGACAAGCAGATGGCCGAGTTCATCCGCGCCGAGATCGAGGCGCGCGGGGTGCCGGCGCAGTCGCTTTGTTTCGAGATTACCGAGACCGCCGCGGTGGCGCATCTCGACAGCGCCATCGCCTTCATGCGCCAGCTCAAGGAGCTGGGCTGTCGGTTCGCGCTCGATGATTTCGGCAGCGGCATGTCGTCCTTCGCCTATCTCAAGAACCTGCCGGTGGATTACTTGAAGATCGACGGTACCATCGTCCAGAACATCGCCGACAACCAGACCGACTACACCATGGTGGACGCGATCAACCGGGTCGGCCAAGTCATGGGCATCAAGACCATCGCCGAGTACGTGGAAACCGACGCTATTCATGCCAAGCTGAAAGAGCTCGGCGTGGATTACGCCCAGGGCTTCGGCATCCATCGGCCCTGCCCGATCGGAGAGCAATTGACGGAGTAACAGCGAACCCCCGAAGGGGGCGGAGGAGGAGGACCCGGCGGTGGCCGGGGTAATGGGATCAACGGCCTTCGTCAGGCCGGGGATGGGGTTCTTCCGGCGCGGGCCGCTTCAGGCGGCCTCGAGGAATTCGATCTCATCGAGTTCGAGCCCCTCGATCGAGGTGTGTCCGACGACAACTCCGTAGCGGCAGACCAAGCCTTCGCCTGGGGCCGCGCGCTTGGGGCTCGGCAGCGAAATGATCTTGCCGGTGCGTCCGGCGCCGGTTTCGCGTTGAATCCTCTGGTTCCCTGTTCTTGTGGCCATTACCGCCTCCTTGGGTTGCGTGCCGTCCGTGTCCCAAGATGTAGCATAATCCGTGCCAGCCGCACCCTGGGTGCGTCTGTCGGGCTGCCGAAAATGCTGGCGCTGGCGGTAACGAGATGCCAAAAACCAGGTTTTTCCGCATCCTGCCGATGTGAGCGCTTGTCGCAGAGATCGCGGAGAACGGAAAAACAAATAGACAGGATTAACAGGATTTCTCAGGATTAACAGGATTAAACCTTAAAATGGCGGTTAACTGCTTTTTCTAGGTTTAATCTTGTTAATCCTGTTAATCCTGTCCATTCTGATTTATTGCGCCTCTGCGTCTCCGCGTCAAAAACTCATAAAAACCCTTAACCCGTAATGTACTTCGTCAACTGGCGGATCAGCTCTTCCTTCTCTTCGAGCAAAAGCACCAGCAGGTCGCGCAGGGAGATAATGCCGACAAAGGCGTCGGCGTCGTACACCAGCAGGTGGCGGCACCGGTGCTCCTTCATGAGATCGATGCAGCGCTCGCAGCGCTCATCGGGCGCCACCCGCGGCGCATCGGCGCGCATCGCGTCCTTGAGCTTCACCGTCGAGGAGTCTTCCCGCGCATGCGCGATCCGGCGCATGAGATCGCGTTCCGTGAAAAGACCCACGACCCGGGACGAGCGGGTCACGACGACCGAGCCGATATGTTTGTCGACCATCAGCGTCGCCGCCTCCAGCACGGTCTTGTTCTCGTCCAGGAGTGCGACCTGACGCTCGATTTTTTCGGTGATGGCTGCCATGATGAGGTCCTCCTTTCCTTAAAGAGAGCGGAAACCCGGGGGCGAAGTTCGCCCGGCCCGGCGGTGCGGCCGGCAGCGTCGCGTTTCGCGGTACGCAACCGCCCCTTTTATACAATATAGATTGTCCACCGCAGAGGGCGCAGAGAAAAGCGGAATGGACAGGGGTTGTCTTGAGTCTTGAGTCTTAATCCTGTAAATCCTGAGAAATCCTGTTAATCCTGTCCATTCTTTTTCAGGCGCTCAGGCGCGCCCCGCCCCGCCGAGATACATGCGCCGCACTTCCGGGTTGGCAAGCAGCGCCGCGCCGCTGTCGCTGTAGCGGTTGCGGCCAAGCTCCAGCGCATAACCGCGATCGGCGAGCTCGAGCGCCCGCGCCGCGTTCTGCTCGACCATGAGCAGCGTGCGGCCCTGACGCTTGAGGTCCACAAGCTGCTCGAAGATCAGATCGACGTACTTGGGCGAAAGCCCGAGCGAGGGCTCATCGAGAATGACGAGCCTGGGGTCGAGCATGAGGGCGCGACCGATGGCGAGCATCTGCTGCTCGCCGCCCGAGAGCGACCCGGCGAGCTGCGCGCGGCGCTCGTGGAGCCGCGGGAACTGCGCAAACACCGCGTCCACCGCCCGGCGCCGCCGCGCGCGCTCCCCGATGAGGAATGCGCCCATCTCGAGGTTGTCCTCCACCGTCATGCGCGCGAACACGATCCGCCCCTGCGGCACGTAGCCGATACCGAGCGCCGGGATGCGGTGCGGGGCCATGCGCGAGATCTCCTCGCCTGCGAAGCGGATCGAGCCCTTGCTCGATCGCGCCAACCCGATGACCGTCTTGATGACCGTGGACTTGCCGGCGCCGTTCGGGCCGATGACGGCGACGATCTCGCCGGGATGGACATCCAGTTCCACGCCGAAGAGTACCTGCACCGCGCCGTAAGCGGTTTCGAGCCCGCGAATCGCCAGCAGCGGCTCGGTCATTGCCGCGCCCGCCCGAAGTAGGCCTCGAGCACGCGCTCGTCGCTGCGCACGGCGGCGAAGTCGCCGCGCGCGATGATGCCGCCCTCCGAGAGCACATACACCTCCCGGCAGAGGTCGGCGATCACCTCCATGTTGTGCTCGATGATGACGAAAGTGGTGCCGAGACCGTTCAAGTGCCGCACCATGTCCCACAGCGTCTGCCGCAGCGTCGGATTCACACCCGCCGCCGGCTCATCGAGCAGGATCATGGACGGCTCGCTCATGAGCACGCGCAGGAACTCGACGAGCTTCTGCTGGCCGTAGGAAAGATCGCTCCCGAGGACCTCGGCGTAGTCCTCGAGCCGCACCCGCGCGAGCAGCTCGAGCGCGCGGCTGCGCGCGCCGCGGTCCTTGCGATGCGCGGCGACGATGAGGTTCTCGAGCACGCTCAACTGCGGGAACACGCGCGAGAGCTGAAACGTGCGCGCCAGCCCGCGGTGGTAAATCTCGTAGGGCTTCAAGCCCAGGATCGGCGCGCCGTCGAAGATCACCTCGCCCGTGGCCTGCCGGTCCATGCCGGAGACGACCTGGAAGAACGTGGTCTTGCCGGAACCGTTCGGGCCGATGAGGCCCGTGATCGAGCCGCGCGCCACCTCGAGGTCCACGCCCTTCAACGCCTGCACGCCGCCGAAGTCGCGGTGGAGATTACGGACGGACAAAATAGAGCCGATAGCCATTAGCCGATAGCCTTTAGCTTTTTCACAAACACATTGAGCATCCGCTTTACTTCGGCCAGCTCCGCAGACAGCGATTCAAGCTCGTCACGAGGCAGATATTTCAGATCGTGCGCCAGCATCAACTGGTACTCGAGTTCGCAGGAGGAACCGGACGAGATCTCCATAAACCGTGCAAACTCCGTATCTCTCCCACGACCGTAACCTTCCGCAATATTTGTAGGAATAGAGGCCGCGGCGCGGCGCATCTGGCTTGTGAGTCCATAAAGCTCTTCCCTCGGGAACGATCTCGACACTTGATATATTCGTAACGTCAACGCATGCGCCTTTTCCCATACCTTCAGTTTCTTGAAGTCCTTCACGGAATATCTCCTTTTAGAGCCTATAGCTGATAGCCGATAGCTGTTAGCTAAAAGCTATAAGCTATCGGCTATAGGCTATCGGCTTTCTCTCGTAATCACTTCCGGCCGCATCCGCTTCCGGCGCGCAAACACCGACATCACCCCGCCCGGCAGGAACAGCACGACGACGAGCAGCATGGCGCCGAGCAGCGCCAGGTGCAGCGCCGGGAACTGCGCCCACAGGAACTCGCGCACCAGCATAACGATGCCCGCGCCGAGCACCGGGCCCCAGACGGTGCCCGTGCCGCCGAACATCACCATCACGATCATCTGGATGTTGAGCGAGGCGGCGAAGGCCGAGGACGGATTGAGGTAGCTCGTGTACATGACGAACACGGCACCGACCGCCCCCGGGATCGCCGCCGAGAGCACGAAGGCCGAGAGCTTGTTGCGCACGGTGTTGACGCCGACCATCTCGGCCGCGCCCTCGTCCTCGCGGATGGCGCGCAGCTCGAGCCCGAAGCGGCCGCGATGGATCCAGGCGACGAGCGCCGTGGCGGCGATCGCGAGCAGCAGCATCGTGTAGTAATTGACCGACAGGCCCGGCAGGAGCGCGGGCGAAAGCGAGATGCCGCTGCCGCCGCGCGTGAGATCCACCCAGAGCGTGGCGACGATGCGCGCCACCTCGTTTAAGCCGAGCATGGCGATGGCGAAGTACGGACCGCGCAGGCGCAGCGTGAGCAGTCCGATCGGTGCGGAGACCGCGGCCGCGATGAGCGCGCCCTTGACGACCGCGAGCCACCACGGGAAGCCGTATTGCAGCAACAGCGCCCCGGCGTAGGCGCCGATGCCGAAAAACGCGGCGTGACCGAACGAGACGTAGCCGGTCATGCCCGAGATCAGGTTCCACGCCTGCGCCAGCGCCACCATCATGAAGAGTTGCAGCATGAACGACTGGTGGTATTCGCTCGCCACGAGCGGCAGCGCCGCCGCAGCCGCCACGAGCGCGGCCGCCACCGCGAGTTGCCTAACGGACATCCGCCGCCCCCCTCAGGCCCGTCGGGCGGACCAGCAGCACGAGCACGAGCAGCAGATAGGCCACGGCCTCGGCCCACTGCGTGGTAAGCACACCGCCGACGTAGGCCTCGACGACCCCGAGCAACAGCCCGCCGTAGAGCGCCCCCAGAAAATTGCCCATGCCGCCGATGATGATGATGGCGAAGCATTTCTGGATGAAGTCGGCGCTCGTGAGCGGCGAGAACGAGTAGATCATGCTGAGCATCGCGCCCGCCGCCGCGGCCATGGCGGCGGCCAGGCCGAAGGCGATCATGCGGATGCGGCGCGTGTCGATGCCGCAGATGGTCGCCACGTGCGGGTGCTCGGAAACCGCGCGCATCGCCTTGCCGAGACGCGTGCGCTCGAGAAAAAAGTACACGCCGAGCGCAAGCGCCACGGCCACCGCCCCCGCAGCGGCGCGCGGCTTGGGGATGACGAACTCGCCGACGACGAACGAGCCCTGCCACACCGGCACCGACTTGTAGTCGGAGCCGAAGATCAGAAGCCCGAGGTTGACCAGCAGGATGGAGACGCCGTAGGTGGCGAGCAGCGAGGCGAGCAGGGGCCGGCCGACGACGCGCTCGATGAGGACCGCCTGCAACCCGTAGCCGAAGAGAAACGCCGCCGGCACGACGAGCGCGAGCGCGACGACGGGGTTGAGACCGAGGGTAGCGAACAGCACCCAAGCGGCGAAGGCGCCGACGAGCATGAGGTCGGCGTGCGCGATGTTGATGATGCGCATCACGCCGAAGACGAGGTTGAGGCCGCAGGCGAGCAGCGCGTAGAGCGCGCCCGCGAGCAGCCCGCCGATCAGGAGTTGGCCGAGAACGACGGGGTCGAGGAGTTCTTGCATAAAGAGCCTATAGCCGATAGCCAATAGCCTTCAGCTAAAAGCTAATGGCTAAAGGCTAAAGGCTAAAGGCTAAAGGCTAAAGGCTATCAGCTGCTTTACCTCTTCGCCCAGTCCTTGAACGGATAGACGATCTTCCTGGTCGCCGCCGATGCCGGCAGCACCACGTGGCGCTCGCCGTCGATCCACTGCACGGTGTAACCAGGCTTGCCGACCTGCTTGCCGGTCGCATCCACCTTGAAACGGCCGAAGGCGGTGACGGTATCGAGATCGAAGAGCGCCTGGCGGACCTTGTCGCGGTCGGTGGCGCCCGCCTTCTTCACCGCGGCCTCGAGCACCTGGCCCGCGCCGTAGCCGCCGCCGGCGTGGTAGCCGGGCTCGTGGCCGTGTTTCGCCTTGTATTTATCGGCGAACTCGCGCGCACCGGGGATGTTGAGGGTCGGCTCCCACTGCGTGTTGCCCATCACGCCCTCGGCGTCGAGCCCGAGATTCTTGCCGAAATCCGGGAGCCCCGGGCCGACGGCGAAGGCGAAGATCTTCGCCGTCAGGCGGTTCTCCTTCGCCTGGCGCACGAAGGCGGTGGAGTCCGGCAGGTACGAGCCGCCGACGATCATGTCCGGCTTCCTGGCCTTGATCTTGACGATCATCGAGGTGAAGTCGGTCGAGGCCTTGCCGTACTCTTCCTCGTAGACGACCTGCATGCCGAGGCTCTTCGCCTTGGCCTTGACGCCGCTCGCCACGCCGCGCGGGAAAGCGGTGTTCTCGTAGACGAGCGCGATCTTCTTCAGGCCCTTGGACTTGCCGAACTCGAGGATCTGGTCCATGTAGGTCTCGGCGAGCGTGTACAGACCGAAGATGTTCTTGAATCCACGCTCCCAGATCTCGCTCGCCGAGGCGCCGGAGGACACCATCGGGAAGTTGTGCTTCTCCGCAACCGTGCTCGCCGCCATCGTCACGTCGGAGGAGTACGGGCCGATGAGCAGATCCACCTTGTCGTCGGTGATGAGTTTCTCGTAGAGCTTGGCGCCGGTCTCGGGCTTGGACTCGTCGTCGTAGTGCACCAGCCGCACCTTGCGCCCGAGCAGCCCGCCGCGGGCGTTGACCTCCTCGACCCACATCTGAAAGCCCTGCAACTGCTCCCGCCCCGTGCGGTCGTACTTGCCGGTGAGCGCGACCGAGGTGCCGACCACGACCTCCTGCGCCGCCGCCGCGCCGCCGACCGCCGCGAGCACGAAGCCCGCGAACCACATCAAAAGCCATAACCGTTTCATTTTCTCCTCCTGCCGTTGCGCAATGCGTTATTCGGAACGTTCAAGAACAATCGTGCCGGGTCAACAGTATACGCCCAAAGCCCGCGCGCCCGGCAACGGCGCGGACGCAAACCATGCTAGTATTTGTATCGCTTCGGTTTTTATGCCTGTTCCGAGCGCTGGAAGAAGACCATCGGCTCAGGCCTCAGTGTGGCGCCCCCGCGGCGCATCTGTAACCAGACCGAGCCACGCGCCACAATCCTGCCCGCGCCCTTAGAGAAAGGTATTATGGGTACCTCTGGAAATTCAACACAAAGACATCTCGCCGCAAAGACGCAAAGAACGCAAAGTCATTGTCTTGCTGACAAACCAGGAGATTTTCTCTGCGTCCTTTGCGTCTTTGCGGCAAATAATCTTATGCGAATGCATTTTTAGAGGTTCCCTTATGACCTCTCCGCACGTATCCGGCGCCCCCGCCCAGGAAAGGAACCGCACGCAAGCGCTCAACTTGCGCTGCCGCTGCATCACGGTGGACGAGGCGGCGCTGGCGCAGGCGCTCGCGGATGCGATTGGGGACGCCGGGCTCTATGACACCCTCCGGCGCGAGCGCCCGCATCTCACGTCCTCCACCGCGGTGTTCGTGGCGCGTACCGACATCGAACGCATGCGCGCGATCATCGAAGCGGTGGAGACCGCGGTCGCGCATCCGGCCTACCGCGAACGCGCGCTCGCGACGGCCCCACCCGGCGCCCGCTTCGATCCGGGGTCGTCGGGCGTGTTTCTCGGATACGATTTCCATATCAGCCCGGAAGGACCGAAGCTCATCGAGATCAACACCAACGCCGGCGGCGCGGCGCTGAACGCGGTGCTCGCGCAGGCGAGCCGCGCCTGCTGCCCCGAGGCCGAGGGCATGCTCACGGGGGCGGCCGATCCCGCGCGGGTGGAGCACGTCTTCGTCGAGATGTTCCTGAGCGAATGGCACGCGAGCGGCCGCGCGCGGCCGCTCGAACACATCGCCATCGCCGACGACGACCCGGCGACGCAATATCTCTATCCCGAGTTCCGCCTGTTCGAGGCGATGTTCCGCCGCCACGGGCTGCGCGCGACGATCGTGGACGCGGCGGCGCTCGAGCTGCACGAGGGCAAACTTCGCCACGGGGCAGCGCCGATCGACCTCGTCTACAACCGCCTGACCGACTTCGCGCTCGAGGAGCCGCGCCACGCCGCGCTGCGCGCGGCCTACCTCGCGGGCGCCGCGGTCGTGACACCGCATCCGCGGGCGCACGCGCTCTACGCCGACAAGCGCAACCTCATTGCCCTCACGGACGAGGCGTTCCTGCGCGCGCTCGCGCTGCCCGAGGACATCGTGCGCACGCTGCGCGCCGGCATTCCGCGCACGGTGGCGGTCACGCCGGATCGGGCCGAGGAATTCTGGCGCGAGCGCCGCCGGTGGTTCTTCAAGCCCGCCGCGGGCTTCGGGAGCCGCGCCGCGTATCGCGGCGACAAACTCACCAAGCGCGTGTTCGCGGAAATCCTCAAGGGGCCGTACGTCGCGCAGGAACGGGCCGACCCCGCGGAGCGCAGCGTGCCGCCGGACAATGCGCCGCGGGCGCTGAAGTTCGACATCCGCAACTACGTCTACCGCGGCCAGGTGCAGCTCATCGGCGCGCGCCTGTACCAGGGCCAGACCATGAATTTCCGCACCGCCGGCGGCGGCTTCGCACCGGTGTTCTATCCGGTGGCGCCGCTGACAGAATAAAAAGCAAGAAAAATAGACAGGATTAACAGGATTTCTCAGGATTAACAGGATTAAGACTCAATACTCAAGACTGAAGACTCAAGACTGATTCACATCCTGTCAATCCTGAGAAATCCTGTTAATCCTGTCCATTCTCGTTTTTCTCTGCGTTCTCTGCGGTGAGATCCGCTGTACACACGGGAACCATTTTCCCGGGCGGTGCGTCCTTGCCGGTGGACTAAAACCAATCCACCACGCCAAGGAGCAGCGCCATGAATGCACCCACCCCTGAGATCGAGGCCTTAAAGGCCAAACTCAAAGCCACTTGGTCGGCCGGCGACTTCGGCCAGGTCGCCAGATCGTACGAGGCCCGTTCCGAGGAATTCGTCGCCGGGCTCGGGATCGAAGAGGGCGAGCGCCTGCTCGACGTCGCCTGCGGCACCGGCAACGTCGCGATCCCGGCGGCGCGCCTCGGCGCGCGCGTGACCGGTGTCGACATCGCCCCGAACCTGATCGAGCAGGCGCGTGCGCGCGCCGAGGCCGAAGGGGTTACGGCGCGGTTCGACGAGGGCGATGCCGAGCGCCTGCCCTACGAGGACGGCGCCTTCGACACCGCGGTCACGATGTTCGGCGCGATGTTCGCGCCGCGCCCGGAGCTTGCGGCGAAGGAACTGATACGTGTCTGCCGCGCGGGTGGGCGCATCGTCATGGCCAATTGGGTGCCGACGGGCTTCATCGGGCAGATGTTCAAGGCGACCGCCGCGCGCGTGCCGCCGCCCGCGGGCATGCCCTCGCCGGTGCTCTGGGGCGATGAGGCGACGGTGCGCGGACGGATCAGAGACGGCATCGCGACGCTCACGCTCACGCACCGTAACTTTATCTTCGAGTTCCCCTTCCCGCCCACCGAGGTGGTCGAATTCTGGCGGCAGTATTACGGGCCGACACAAAAGGCCTTCGCCGCCCTCGACGCCGACGGCCAAACGGGCTTGCGCCAGGACCTCATTGAGCTTTGGTCCCGGCACAACCGCGCGACCGACGGCACGACCCGGGTCGAATCCGAGTACCTCGAGGTCACGGCCATCCGGGCGTAGCGGGAATGGGCGGCGGCAGGCCGGCGGCCGCGCGGGAAGCGGCCGCCGGGCGGGAACGATTTGCCGGGTTCCAGCGTCTCTTTAAGTTGTAGGATCCGTCGTAAGGAACCGCCGAGGGGATTTCGGCCCATGAAATCCGACCCAGAGGACCGGGCATTCTTCGAGCAGTCGGTCGTGCAACTGCTCGACCGGCTCTTCGGCGCGGCGCTGCGGCTGACGCGGAACCGGGCGGATGCCGAGGACCTGGTGGCCGAGGCGGTCGCGAAGGCCTGGGCGCAGTTTGCCGCGCTGCGGGATCGAAACTGCTTTCGCGGCTGGCTGTTTCGCATCCTCACCAACACCTTCTTGAGCGCGTGCCGCAGGCCGCACACCGTCTCGATCGAGGCGCTCGCCGAGGCCGAAGCGGACTGCGAGGGCGAGGCCGCGTTTTCCATCTTCGAGCGGCTGCACCAGCCGTTTCTCCTGTGGTGGGACGGCGGGCCGGAGCAGGATTTTCTGAACAAGGTGTTGCGCGAGGACATCGAGCGCGCGCTCGATGCGCTGCCCGAGGCGTTCCGCCTGGTCGTGGTGCTGAACGATCTCGAGGGGTTCAGCTATCAGGAGATCGCCGACATGCTCGGCGTTCCCGTCGGCACCGTGCGCTCGCGCCTCTCGCGCGGACGCTCGGCGCTTCAGAAGGCGCTGTGGGAGCAGGCCCGAGACGCCGGCCTCAGCGCGCCCAAGCCCGAATCCGCCGATCCCAGATCCGTTGAACACACAGAGGGAGGCTCTCTATGAACAAAATCCGACTGATCGGCTGCGAAGAGGCGCTCAACCGCCTGTTCGATTATCTCGACCACGAGCTGGACGAAACCCGGCGCACGGAAGTCGAACAGCATTTGAAAATCTGCCGCAGTTGCTACTCGCGCGCGGAGTTCGAAAAGCGCCTGAAGGGCAGGCTCACCGCCGTCGGCACCGAGCCACCCTCGGACGAATTCGGGCGGCGCATCCGCGCGCTGCTCGGCGGTTTCTGACGCCGCGGAACGCATTGGAAGCCGCGTTTTAGTGCCCGACCGGCAAATAGTGCAAAGCATTTTTCCCTCTCCCTCCGGGAGAGGGTTGGGGTGGGGGGGATAGCCGTAAAACTCCCCTCATCCTGTCCTTCTCCCGGAGGGAGAAGGGATCCAATGCATGCCATGGTGTGCACTATTTACCGTTCCGCTCAGTAAGACAGGATACTGGAGGAAGCAAACATGATCGCGCTTGCAAATTACAAAAGGGAAATCATCCTGCGCGCGGTGCAGCAGATGTACACCGAGGTCGCGCGCTCGCCCGGGAAGCCGTTTCATTTCCTGGTCGGACGCGCCTCGGGCCGCCTCGCGGGTTACCCCGAGGCCGAGCTCGACGCGCTGCCGCCGGCCGCGGTCGAGTCGTTCGCCGGCGTGGCCTATCCGTTCGCGGCGAATGCGATCCGCCCGGGCGACACCGTGCTCGATGTGGGGAGCGGCTCCGGCACCGATGTCCTCATCGCCGCGCGCCGCGCCGGACCCGAGGGCAAGGTGTACGCGCTCGACATGACCGAGGCGATGCGCGCGAAGCTGCGCGCCAACCTCGCCGCGGCCGGAATCGGCAACGTCGAGATCCTCGCGGGCGAGATGGAGGCCATCCCCCTGCCCGCCGAATCGGTGGACGTGGTCACGAGCAACGGCGTGCTCAATCTCGCGCCGGACAAGGGCAAGGCGATCGCGGAGATCTTCCGCGTGCTCAAGCCCGGCGGGCGGCTCCAGCTCGCCGACATCGCCCTCGGCAAATCCGTCTCGTTCAAACACCGCCAGGACCCCGAACTCTGGGCCGAATGCATCGTGGGCGCGATCGAGGAGGACAAATACCTCGGGATGCTGCGCGCGGCGGGCTTTCGCGACATCGAGGTCCTGGGGCACATGGACTTCTTCGCCTCGAGCCCGAGCGAAGACACACGCAAGATTGCCCGCGCCTTCGACGCCCGCGCCCTCACGCTGCGCGCATCGAAGCCCTCGGGCGCGGAGCTCGAGCGCACGCTCGCGGCGGACACGCCCGGAAAGCGCGCGTTTTCGCGCTTCGCCCGGCAGAGCGCCGGGGTGGCGGGCGCCGTCTTCGCGGGCGCGCTGTGCGCCGGCGCGCCCGCGCTCGTGTCCGCCTTTACGGCGCTCGGCGCCGGGGCGTTCATCCAACACGCCTACACCTTCCCCCTGTTCGCGGCGCTCGTGGGTGCCGCCGTCTGGCTGCTCTATCGCGCGGCGCGCGTCCGGGCGTACCGCGCGCCGTTCTGGGTCGGGCTTGCGGGCGGTGCGGTCGCGGTCGCCTCGGGCTGGCTCGCCCTGGTCGGAATCTTTCCGTTCATGGCGTGGTGGCCGAATGTCGCGCTGGCGGCGCTCTTCGGCGCCGGCCTGTGGAGCTTCCTCAATGCGCGCCGGGCGGACAGTTGTCTCGATGAGATGATCCGCGAGGCCGGGTTGCGCGCGGCGCGCCCCCCGCTTCCTCGGCGCATAGCGCGCGGCGCGGCCCTGGCAGTCGTCGCGGCGACGGCGCTTTACGGAATATCCAAATCCATAGATGTCTTCATGCCCCCGCCCGCAGCAGCGCACGCCGCAAGCCGGTAAGACTGATTTCACCACAGAGGGCACAGAGGACACAGAGAAAAACTAGAATAGACAGGATTTACAGGATTAACAGGATTAGGGAAAAGGCAAAAACATTTTGAAGTGGTTTGTTTTAATCCTGTAAATCCTGTCCATTTGTTTTTTTTGCTCTCTCTGCGTCTTTGCGCCTCGGCGTCGAATAATCATAAATCAAATTCCTTACCGCACGGGAACCCTTTGTAGCGTGCGTGCGTCCTGAACGATAAGCGGCGCGAAGATGCGCCGCGGTTTCCGGACCGCTACAAGGAGGTTCGCCATGCGCCGATACAATGTCGTTCTGGCCCTCGCGGCTGCCGCGCTCGGCGTCTCGTTCATGGGCTACGCGGTGGAATACGCCGGCACCAACGGCATGTTCCTCATCACCACGACGCCCAAGAGCGTGGACGCCGCCGCGGCCGCGATCCGCGACTACGCCGCCGAGCGCCAGTGGCTCTATCTCGCCGAGTTCAAGGTCAAGAACGGCGAGGTGACGCTTCTGAAGCTCTGCGTGCCATCGGTCGCGAAGCGCATCTGGGCCGCCGGCATCCACGTCGGCGCCATGGCGCCCTGCGGAAACTTAAGCGTCTATCGGGAAGCGGGGGCGACCAAGATCGTCCTACTGCACCCGAAGTTCATGGACGCGCTCAACCCGGACCCGAATCTGAAGCAGGTCGGCGATGAGCTGCTGCCGCTCTTCACCGCCATGCTCGATGAGGTCGGACGATAGCGCGTCCGCCACTTATAAAGGAGAGAAGCCGTGACACATGCAGCCGTTGCCGAAAGATCTGTCAACCGCAAGGAGCTCGAATACAAAGTAAAGGCGATGTACGAGCACGTGGCGCAGGACCCGTTTGGCGAGTTTCACTTCGAACTGGGCCGCGCGCTTGCGCAGCGCCTGGGCTACGCGAGCGAGGACCTCGACCGCATCCCGCGCGAGGCCGTGGATTCATTCGCCGGCGTGGGCTATCACTTCGACCTCGCCGCGATCGGCACCGGCGATGCGGTCATCGACCTCGGGAGCGGCAGCGGCATGGACAGCTTCGTCGCCGCGCTCAAGGTCGGTGCGGGCGGCGTAGTGCAGGGCGTGGACATGACCGACGCCCAGCGCGAGAAGGCGGAGCGGCTGCGCCGGCGCGACGGCTTCGAGCAGGTCACGTATTGCAAGGCCTATATCGAGGAGCTGCCGTTCGCCGGCGAGACCTTCGCCGTCGCCGTGAGCAACGGCGTGATCAATTTGAGCGCCGACAAGGCGCGGGTGTTCCGCGAGGCCGCGCGCATTTTAAAGCCCGGCGGCCGGCTCGCCATCTCCGACATCGTCTCGGAGAAGGCGCTGCCCGAGGGCGTCACGTGCAACGCCACGCTCTGGGCGGCGTGCATCGGCGGCGCGCTGCAGGTGGATCGCTACATCGAGACGATCCGCGCCGCCGGGCTGCGACTCATCACGCTGCGCGCCAACCCGCAGTATCGCTTTCTGAGCCCCTCGGCGCAGAAGGCCTGCGCCGCCTACGGCGTGAAGAGCGTCTCCATTCTGGCGGTGCGGGACTGAGGCGCCGAGAGATCCGCTCATCCACAAGACCGGGGCCAGGCCCCCGAGGAGGCAAACATGGCAACCGTGAACGGCATCGATGTCAACAACTTGAACGGCATGATCGAGGCGGTCAAGCAGAACCCGACGCTCGCCCAGGCGACCTTCCACTCGCATACCGCCTGGAAACGGGGCTTCCAGAGCGAGGCCGCGATCGGCGACTACGTGCAGGCGGGCGCGACGGTGCCGCGCGGGCGCAGCTTCCGCCTGACCGGCGATCATCCCGAAGGCCTGCTCGGGCAGAACACCGCCCCGGCCGCGGTCGAGACCCTGATCGCGGCCGCGGGCGCCTGCATCGCGGGCGGCTGGGCCACCTTCGGCGCGGCCATGGGGATCCCGGTGGAGGCCCTCGAGATCGATCTCGAGGGCGACGTCGATCTTCAGGGCTTCATGGGGCTCGGGAAAAATGTGCGGCCGGGGCTGCAGCGCATCCGCGGGACGATCTACGTGAAAAGCCCGGCGAGCGACGAGCAGCTCCAGAGCCTCAAGGACACGGCCGAGAAGCGCTCGCCGGTCGTGGACTCGCTGCGCGTGCCGGTGCAGACCGTGTGGAAACGCAAGAGTTAGGGGTCAGGGATAAACAGGATGAAACTTCTGTCACGACTGACGACTCACAGCTGACGACTCACGACTTTCATAAATGTCCTTGTAGCTGCAATAAAGCATGCCGACGGACGCGGGCAGCAGCACGACCCAACCGAGCATGAGCGGCAGCGAGGCCGCGAGCGCCACGAAAAAGTAGACCAGACCGAAGACGAGGAGCGGCAACGTATTGCGCAGGCAGGCGTTGAAGCTCGAGCGCAGCGCCGCGCCCACGGGCGCGCCCCGTAACATCACGAGCGGCGTGGCGTACGCCAGCGCCATGGCGACCGCAAGCTGCACGGCGAGCACGATCAGCGCCGCCAGCAGAAGCCCTTCCGGCACACCGGCCCCCGCCTCGAAGCGCCCGCCCTCGGCCATCATCCTCATGTAGCCTCCGGCCAGCGCGAACAGGACTGCGACGCTCACCACCGCGCCCGCAAGCGCCACGGCGCCGAGCGCAACCAGCGGGCCGAGCCTGCCCTCCTCCTGAAACGCCCGAAACAGATGCGCGGCCTTGAGCGCGCGTCCCTGGTCCGCCTCGCGCGCGGCGTAGAGTAACCCGCCGCCGAGCGCCGGCCCGAACAGGGACAGCGCCAGCCCGCCGAGCATGGGGATACTCGAAACCACCGCCGAAATCACGATCAGCAGCACGCACAACGCGATCCACATTCCGGGGCTCGCCGTGAAGTTGCGCCAGCCGCAGGCGAGCCAGGACAGACCGCGACCCACTTCCACCGTTCTTGCTTCCATGGAGAACCTCCGTTAGTGTCTTGCCGGTTGTTTTGCGTCCGCCGGACCGACGCCACGCACGCAAACCCGGCGCGCCGCATCAACCCGACGCACAGGATAACAAACCGATACCCGCAAAGTCGAAACCCGCCATGCCGCCCGCCTCGAACCCCCCATCCCTGCCCCGCACGATCGTCGTCGTCGGCCTCGTCAGCCTGCTCAACGATTTCGCGAGCGAGATGGTGGTGCCGCTCATCCCGCTGCTGCTCGTCACGGTGCTCGCCGCCGGCCCGGCGGCGTTGGGCCTCATCGAAGGCGTGGCGGACATGGTCTCCAATCTGCTCAAGCTCTGGGCCGGGCGGCACTCGGATTTATACAACCGCCGGCGCAAGCCCTACGTCGTCTTCGGCTATGCGCTCTCGAACATCGTCCGACCCCTGATCGGGCTTTCCGGGTCCTGGCTCACGGTGCTCGCGATCCGCGTCACCGACCGCGTCGGCAAGGGCGTGCGCACCGCGCCGCGCGACGCGCTGGTGGCCGATGTCATCGAGGATGGCACCGCGGGGCGCGCCTACGGCTTTACGCGCGCACTCGACCACACCGGCGCGGTGCTCGGGGCGCTCGCCGCGGCGGCCGTGGTGCACTGGGGCACGGCGCGCCTCGATCTCGTGATCGCGTTCTCGGCGATCCCCGGGCTGCTCGCGGTGCTGTTGATCGCCTTCGGCGTCAAGGAGCCCGCGCGCATCGGTCGCCCTGTCGAGGCGCTCCCGCCGCTCAAGTGGGCGGCGCTCGATCGTCCGGCGCAGCGCTATCTTCTGGTGATCGGATTCTTCACGCTCGGGAAAATTCCCGAGACGTTCCTGCTGCTGCGCGGTCACGAGCTCGGAATGCCCGTGGTGGAGCTCTTATTATTATGGGCGGCGATGCACGTGGTGAAGGCCGCGATCTCGGAGCAGGCCGGACGCCACACCGACCGCATCGGGCGCCGTCCGCTCATCCTCTCCGGCTGGATGGTGTACGCCGTGACGCTCTTTGCACTCGCCTTTGTGACCAAGGGTTCGATGCTCTGGGCGTGGAGCCTCGCGCTCGGGTTTTACTTCGGGCTCACCGAGGGCGCGGAGCGCGCACTCGTGCGCGACCTCGCGAGCCCCGCCGGACGCGGCACCGCCTTCGGCTGGTTTCATATGACCGTCGGGCTCGCGGCAATTCCGGCCGGCCTGCTCCTCGGGGGACTCTGGTCGGTGCTCGGCGTACAGGCGGCGTTTCTTACCTCCGCGGCGCTCGCCGCGCTCGCCGTCGCGGGCTTCTGGCGCTTCGTGCGGTAGAATCGAAAATCTGAATAGACAGGATCAACAGGATTTACAGGATTACAATCAAAATTGTTTCAAAAACGCTTTGTGCTTTTTATTCAATCCTGTTAATCCTGTAAATCCTGTCCATTCCATTTTTTGGGACTTTTCGAGAATGACTCTCCCTCCCCTGCGCCTGAACAAAAACGAAGACCGCCGCCTGCGCGCCGGGCATGTCTGGGTGTTCAGCAACGAGGTGGACACCAAGGTCACGCCGCTCACCGCGTTCCAGCCGGGCGATCCGGTGCTGATCGAGGATGCCGCGGGCCATGCGCTCGGCACCGGCTACGTCAACCCGCACGCGCTCATCTGCGCCCGCCTCGTCTCGCGCGATCCCCAATACGTCCTCGATCAGTCGCTCATCACGCATCGGCTCAACATCGCGCTCTCCCTGCGCGCGCGGCTGTTCGAGACGCCGTTCTACCGGCTCGCCTTCGGCGACTCCGACAATCTGCCGGGGCTGGTGGTGGATCGCTACGGCGAGATCGCCGTGGTGCAGATCGCCACCGCCGGCATGGAGCGGCTCAAGAACGAGATCGTCGGTGCGCTCGAGAAGATCATCCGCCCGCGGGCGGTGCTGTTTCGCAACGACGCCTCGGTACGCGCCCTCGAAGAACTCCCGAGCTATGTCGAGACCGCGGTCGGCGAGATCCCGGAGCAGGTCGCGATCGAGGAAAACGGCGTGAGGTTCGAGGCGCCGTTGCCCACCGGGCAGAAAACCGGCTGGTTCTACGACCAGCGCATGAACCGCGCCCGTTTTCGCCATTATGTTAAAGGGCTGCGCGTGCTCGATGTCTTCAGCTACCTCGGGGCATGGGGGCTACAGGCCGCGGCCGCCGGGGCGGAGTCGGTGCTCTGCGTGGACAGCTCGGAACGGGCCGTCGAAGGCATTCGGCGCAACGCGGGCCTGAACGGATTTTCCGAGCGCGTCTCGGTCGAGCGCGAGGACGCCTTCGAGGTCCTCAAGCGCCTGCGCGCCGCGCGCGAACGCTTCGATGTCGTCGTGCTCGACCCGCCGGCGTTCATCAAACGCAAGAAGGACATCAAGGAAGGCACGCTCGCCTACCAGCGTTTGAACCAGATGGCGATGCAGGTGCTCGCCAAGGACGGCATCCTCGTCTCCTGCTCCTGCTCGTATCATCTCCCGCGCGAGGACCTCAAGGATATTCTGTTGAAGGGCAGCCGCCACATCGACCGGTTCATGGAGCTTGTCGAAGAAGGCCATCAGGCCCCGGACCATCCCGTGCACCCGGCGATTCCGGAGACGGCCTATCTCAAGGCCTTCTTCGCGCGCCTGTTGCCGAGCTGATTTCCCGCATCGAACGCGCGTGGTTTCGCGACGCGCCGGCGGCGCGCGTTATTCCGCGCCCATCGTGTAAGGGCCTCAAAAAAAAGAAAAACTCAACGCAGAGACGCCAAGGCGCAAAGGAAAGAATAGACCGTTTTTTAAAAACCCATTTGTTCTTTGCGTACTTTGCGCCTGCGCGTCGCGTCTTTCTTGTTATCGTCGCCAAGTCTTCCGCACGGAATATCGCTGCCGCTGCTTCCGTCTCATTCAGGTAACGCCTGCGATGTCGAGCCACGCAGGCAAACGGCGAGCACCCTAAATCCGACAAGGCAAGGAGCGACCATGCGTACCATCAAACCCCTCTATTTTCTTTTCGCGGCCCTGTACCTGCTTGGCCTGACCGGACTTGCGGCCGGCGCCCAGGCCGGCGGCAAACCCGGCGTCGTCATCCAGGTCAGCGAGAACAGCCCGGCGATCTGGAATCTGGCGCTGAACAACGCCAAGAACGTGCAACAGGAGCTCGGCAAGGACAACGTCAATGTCGAGATCGTCGCCTACGGACCCGGCATCCACATGCTCAAGTTCGATTCCGAGGTTGGCAATCGAATGAAGGAGGCAACCGCCGGCGGCGTCGCCCTCGTGGCCTGCGGCAACACGATGAAGGCCCAGAAGCTTACGACCCAGGACCTGTACCAGGACATCAAGGTCGTGCCCGCGGGTGTCGTCGAAATCATGAACCGGCAGCGCGAGGGCTGGGCGTACATCAAACCCTGATCGGGGTCCGCTCCGTAGGTTGGGGTGAGCACCGCGAACCCCAACATAACAGGCCCCCGCCACCCCGATCATCTTCGTGCGCCCACGCGCATGCCGGTTTTTTCAGATTTCGTTGGGCTCGTTTCATTTATGGCTCATCGCATACCCGCGTGGGCAATAACAGGACCGATAGCGCGAGCGGACACTCTGTGAATTCCGGCGTAAAAAAACGCATTTGAAGAGCAGCGGAGATCCGCCATGATCCCGCCCCCGTGACAGCACTCTCGGTCGAATCGCCTCCGGCGATGCTGTAACAGCTAGTTGTGGGTGGCTGACCCACGGCAGGTAACTTTCTTTTGCGCGGCCAAAAGAAAGTCACCAAAGAAAAGGCCGCCCCGGAGCGCGTGCCGGCTGCGCCGGTCCCCTGCGTTCCTCGCCCGAGCGGGCGCTCGCAAACTCGCCGGGCGCTTATAAAACGCGCCTCG
>MFSU01000007.1 GCA_001785115.1 Candidatus Muproteobacteria bacterium RBG_16_65_34 | reverse complement strand
CGTGGCGGTCGCGGGGTTTTTGGCGGCGGCCTTCGGCGCGGCGCCACCGGCGTCAGACGGCTGGTCCTGGTTGAAGCTGTCGCTCGGCGCGCCCTGGCCGGAACGCGAACCCAGCATCTGCATCTCGCCGGCGACGATCTCGGTGGTGTAGCGGTCCTTGCCCTCCTTGTCCTGCCACTTGCGGGTCTGCAGACGACCCTCGACGTAGATCTGCGAACCTTTCTTCAGATACTCGCCCACGATCTCCGCGAGCTTGCCGAAGAACACCACCCGGTGCCATTCGGTCTTCTCCTGCTTCTCGCCGCTGGTCTTGTCCTTCCAGGATTCGGTGGTCGCCAGCGTGCAGTTGGCAACCGCTGAGCCGTTCGGGGAGTAACGCACCTCGGGATCTTTGCCGAGGTTGCCGACGAGGATCACTTTATTGACGCCACGTGCCATTGCTGTCTCCTAGGGTTGATCACGGAGCCCGGTACTTCATTACTCCGTGAAGTTGAAAGCGCGCTCATCATACGCAGATTGCAACCGTCGCTCAACGCGGGGTGCGAAGCCGCGCAATATCGCGAGGTTACCGATGTCTCTTAAGGCCGGGGATGAATGCGGAACCGCATTCAAGCCGAAGTCAGCACTTTGCGCACCGCCTGCTCGTCGAAGCTGCGGCTGTCGACCTTGAGATAGGCGATCCCCTCCTCGGCCAGCACGATCGCCTCGGCGACCCCGGTGACGGCGGTGAGCTTGCGCGCGAGTTTCTGCGCCTGCGCGGGATCGCGCCGGCCGATCTCGATGGCGCGGGTGGACAGAAGATGCAGCGCCGGCATGGTGAGCACCAGCATGAACCACAGGCCCAGCCCGATCGCGGCGAACAGAAACACCGCGCCGATACCGGCCGCGCCATGAATCCAGCCGCCCGCGGCGCCGCCGACGAAGGCGCCGAGGAACTGCGCCGTGCTGTAGACACCGATCGCCGCGCCCTTGGACTCCGCCGGCGCCAGGCGCGAGATGAGCGAGGGCAGCGTCGCCTCGAGCAGATTGAACCCGCTGAAGAATATCCACAGGCCGGCAATCAGCCAGAACGGAGAATCGTAGCGGAAGTAAAACAGCACCTGCGCCAGGATCAGCAGCGCCACCGCGCCGCTCAGGAGCGCGCGCATGCGCTCGCCGCGGCCGCCGAGAATCAGAAACGGCACCATGGTGACCACGCCCGCGGCCATGACCGGCAGATAGACTTTCCAGTGCTCGGCGGCCGCGAGACCCATGTGGTTGACGATCGCGTGCGGCAACACCAGAAACATGGCAGTGATCGTCATGTGCAGGAAAAAGATACCGGCGTCGAGCCGCAGCAACTGCGGGTCGCGCAGGATCCTGGGGAACTGCGCCATGGGACTCTCGAAGGCACGCGGCTCGGCGCGTACCGGCGAAGGCACTGCGACGACAAGTACCACGGTCGCGGCCAGCGCCAGCACGCAGGTGAGCCAGAAGATGCCGGGCACGCCGATCATGCCGTTGAGCACCGGCCCGATAATAAGCGACAGAAGCATCGACCCGCCGATGGTCACCCCGATCACGGCCATGGCCTTGGTGCGCTGCTCCTCGCGCGTGAGGTCCGCCACCAGCGCCATCACCGCGGCGGCGATCGCGCCCGCGCCTTGCAGCGCCCGGCCGAGAATCACGCCCCAAATCGAGGTCGAGACCGCGGCCAGCGCCGAGCCGACGGCGAAAACAAGCAATCCGGCGGCGATCACGGGCTTGCGCCCCAGATAGTCCGAGGCCACGCCATAGGGGAGCTGAAGCAGCGCCTGGGTAAGCCCGTAGGCCCCGAGGGCGAGCCCGATCAGGACCGGGGTCTGACCGGTAAGCCCCTCGGCGTACAGGGAAAACACCGGAAAGATGAGAAACAGCCCCGCCATGCGCAAGGCGTAGATCGCGGCGAGCAGTCCGACCGAACGGCGCTCCAGGCCGGTCATCGGGCCGTGTCTAAAATACGGTTTCCGAGGCACAACGATTGGATTATTGCTGGTGGATGATTGCCGGCATGCCCCGCGCCGGTGGGGCCACGATCGGCTTTGCCGGGGGGACGTCGAAAAACGTATAGTAGCAGGTTCGACCCGATTCGGAAAATCCATGCAGCACATTCGCATCCGCGGCGCACGCACGCACAACTTAAAGAACCTCGACGTCGATCTGCCGCGCGACCGGCTCACCGTCATCACGGGCCTCTCGGGCTCCGGCAAATCCTCGCTCGCCTTCGATACACTCTACGCCGAGGGCCAGCGCCGTTATGTGGAGTCGCTCTCGGCCTATGCGCGCCAGTTCCTCGCGCTCATGGAGAAGCCGGATGTGGACCTGATCGAGGGTCTCTCGCCGGCGATCTCGATCGAGCAGAAATCCGCCTCGCACAACCCGCGCTCGACCGTGGGCACGGTGACCGAAGTCTACGACTACCTGCGGCTGCTCTACGCGCGCGTGGGCGAACCGCGCTGCCCCGAGCACGGTGCGGCGCTTGCGGCCCAGACCGTGAGCCAGATGGTGGACCACGTGATGCAACTGCCTGAAGGCGCGAAGCTCATGCTGCTCGCCCCCATGGTCGCGGCGCGCAAGGGCGAGCACCTGCATGTCCTCGAGCGCCTGCGCGCCCAGGGCTACGTCCGCGCACGCATCGACGGCGTCGTCGCCAGCCTCGACGAGGCGCCGGCGCTCGACAAAAACCGCAAGCACACCATCGAGGCGGTGGTGGACCGCGTGGTCGTGCGCGCCGGCCAGGAGCAGCGCCTGGCCGAATCCTTCGAGACCGCCGTGAACCTGGGCGAGGGCCTGGTGCGCGTGGCCGTCCTGGACGAAGCAGACAAAACCGGAGCGGAGCTTGTGTTCTCGGCGCGCTACGCCTGCCCGCACTGCGGCTATTCGATCCCCGAGCTCGAGCCGCGGCTGTTTTCGTTCAATAACCCCGCCGGGGCCTGCCCGACCTGCGGGGGCTTGGGTGTGCGCCAGTTCTTCGATCCCGCGCGCGTGGTCGCCGACCCCACGCTCAGTCTGCCGGCCGGCGCGATCCGCGGCTGGGACCGGCGCAACGCGTTTTACTTCCAGATGCTGGAGTCGCTCGCGCGCCACTACAAGTTCGATCTCGACACGCCCTTCGAGGAGCTGCCCGCGAAGCTGCGGGACGTGATCCTTTACGGGAGCGGCGACGAGCCCATCGCCTTCAGCTATCTCAGCGAGCGCGGGACCGAGTCGCGGCGCAAGCATCCGTTCGAGGGCGTGATCCCGAACCTCGATCGGCGCTACCGCGAGACCGAGTCCGAAACGATGCGCGATGAGCTGGCCAAATACCTGAGCACCCAGCCGTGTGCCGACTGCGGCGGCTCGCGCCTGCGCACCGAGGCGCGCCACGTGTTCATCGAAGGAAGGGCGCTGCCCGAGATCGCCGATCTGCCCCTCTCCGATGCGCTCAGGTTCTTTCAGGATCTGAGGCTCCCCGGCCAGCGCGGCGAGATCGCCGGAAAGATCGTCCGGGAGGTAGCGACCCGCTTGGGGTTTCTGGTCAATGTCGGTCTCGAATATCTTACGCTCGCACGCTCGGCCGAGACCCTATCGGGCGGCGAGGCGCAACGGATACGCCTGGCCTCCCAGATCGGCGCGGGGCTCGTGGGCGTGATGTATATTCTCGACGAACCCTCCATCGGGCTGCACCAGCGCGACAACGCGCGCTTACTCGACACGCTGCGCGGCCTGCGCGATCTGGGCAACACCGTAATCGTGGTGGAGCACGACGAGGAAGCGATTCGGAGCGCCGACTTTGTCCTCGACATCGGCCCCGGCGCCGGCGTCCACGGCGGGCGTGTCGTCGCCCAGGGCACGCCCGAAGAAGTGGCGCACCATCCCCAATCCCTCACCGGCGCCTACCTGCGCGGTGAAAAGAGAATCGAGATCCCGGAGCGGCGCAGGCCGAACGACCCCGGGCGCCAGCTCGCGATCCACGGCGCCACGGGCAACAACCTGAAAAACATCGACGTCTCCGTCCCCGTGGGGCTCTTCACCTGCGTCACCGGCGTCTCGGGCTCCGGCAAATCGACGCTCATCAACGACACCCTCTACGCCTCGGTCGCGAAGCACCTTTATGGGAGCGCCTTGGAGCCTGCGCCGTGCGCAGCCATCGAGGGCCTGGAACACTTCGACAAAGTCGTGGACATCGACCAAAGCCCCATCGGACGCACGCCACGCTCCAACCCCGCGACCTACACCGGACTCTTTGCGCCGATCCGCGATCTGTTCGCCGCCACGCCCATGGCGCGCGAGCGCGGCTACGGACCGGGACGCTTCTCCTTCAACGTGCGCGGCGGGCGCTGCGAGGCCTGCCAGGGCGACGGGCTCATCAAGGTCGAGATGCATTTTCTGCCGGACGTCTACGTGTCCTGCGACGTGTGCCGGGGCAACCGCTACAACCGTGAGACCCTCGACATCCGCTACCGCGGCAGGAATGTCGCCGAGGTGCTCGCGATGACCGTAGAGGAAGCGGCGGTGTTCTTCGAAGCCATCCCGGCGCTAAAGCAGAAACTGCAAACGCTGCTCGACGTGGGCTTGGCCTACATCACGCTCGGCCAGAGCGCCACCACCCTCTCCGGGGGCGAGGCCCAGCGCATCAAGCTCGCCCGCGAGCTCTCCAAGCGCGACACCGGCCGCACGCTCTACATCCTCGATGAACCGACCACGGGACTGCACTTCCACGACATCGGGAATCTGCTCGCGGTGCTCCACCGCCTGCGCGACCACGGCAACACCGTGGTCGTAATCGAGCACAACCTCGACGTCATCAAGACCGCCGACTGGATCGTAGACCTCGGCCCCGAGGGCGGCGACGGCGGCGGGCGGGTCGTGGCCGCAGGCACGCCCGAAGACGTGGCCGCCTACTCCGACTCCCACACCGGCCGCTTTCTCGGGCCGATCCTCGAGCGGCAGGCCGGTATGAAGCGCCGCGCAGTCTAACCTTCGGCCGCTATTCCCCGCCGGCCGGGGCGGCGTTAATATAGTGCCAGCATTGGACTCCTTGCCTGCCCCTGCCATCTAGATAGATAGATGCAACACGCATGAAAGCCGGTCGCAACGACCCCTGCTCCTGCGGCAGCGGCAAGAAATACAAACATTGTTGCCTGGCCGCCGACACCGCGCCGGACCCCGCGGATCTCGAGTGGCGGCGGTTGCGGCAGCTTCTGGACGGCCAGCCGGTGCGGCTGCTGCGCTTCGCGGACGAGACCTTCGGCAAGGCCGCGCTCGCGGAGGCCTGGGAGGACTTCACCGGCTCGATCGAAGGGCCGTTCGACCCGGAGACGCCGCACATCGGCGTGTTCATGCCGTGGTTCTATTTCAACTGGCGGGCCGAGCCCACGGACGCGCACGTCGAACCCGTGGTCGCAGGCGGCCCCACCGTCGCCGGCGCTTACCTTCAAAAGAAAGGCGGACAGCTCGACCCGCGCGAACGCCGTTACCTCGAGGCGGTCATCGACGCGCCGTTCAGCTTCCACGAGGTCGTCACCTGCCAACCGGGTCGCGGTTTTGTTTTGCGCGACATCCTCACGGGCGCCGAACACGATGTCACCGAGCACATGGGCTCGGCGAACGCCCAGCGCGCGGACATCCTCTTCGCCAAGATCGTGGCGCTCGACGGTCTGGCGGTATTGGACGGCTGCTCACCGGTCCTCATCCCGCCCGACGGCAAGGGCCCGATCCTCGATCTGCGCCGCCGCATGCGATCGCGGGGCGAGTTGTTCGCCGCGGAGCTGCTGAAAGCGCACGAGTACGACCTGCTGGACATCTACTACGATCTCGCCGAGGCGATCTTAAACCCCGCCCCGCCCGAGCTGCGCAACACCGACGGCGACCCGTTGTGTTTCCACAAGATCGTTTATGACATCGACTCCCCGCAGGCGGCGTTCGACGCCCTGAAGGGGCTTACGCTCGGCGCCGACGATGAGGAGTTGCTCGCCGACGCCGAGCGCGACGCGGCCGGGGCGCTGCACAAGGCGGAGTTTTCGTGGCACAGGCGCGGAAACAGGATACACAAGCATTGGAACAACACCATCCTCGGGCGAATTGCGATCGAGGGTGCGAGGCTTACGGTCGAGGTCAATTCGGAGAAGCGCGCGCAGAAATTCCAGTCCCTGGCGAAAAAGCTTCTCAAGGGGCAGGCGCGCTACCGGACGACGACGATCGAGTCGACGGAGACGATGCTCGAGCGCGCGACGGAGGACAGCGAGACCGCGCGCATACGCGACCGCGAGCAGGAGGAGCTCGCGGCCCAGCCCGAGGTTCAGGCGCTGCTCGCGCAGGAGCTCAACGCCCACTACGAAAACTGGGTCACGGAGAAGATCCCGGCCCTCGGCGGCAAGACGCCGCTCCAGGCCGTCAAGGACCCGGAGGGCCGCGAGATGGTCGAGGCGCTGCTTACCCAGCAGGAGCGCGACGCGCGGCGGAATTTCCCCATGCCCCTGGAGACGCTGTTTCAGCGCCTGCGCGCGCGTCTCGGGCTGCCGACCAGCGGCTGAACCGGCGCGTGCGATTATCGGCGCAACGCATTCGACGTTTCACCGCGAGGCATCGCCCATGAACATCTATCAAATCAAGGTCACGCTGAGACACGTCCATCCTCCCGCGTGGCGGCGCCTCCAGATCCCGGCCGACATCAAGCTCGGCAAGCTGCACGAGGTTCTTCAAATTGCCATGGGCTGGACCGACAGCCACATGCACGCCTTCAGGCTGGGTATGGAGCAGTACGGCGTCCCCAGCCGAGAATTTCCCGACATGTTCAAGAACGAGCGCACGGCCCGTCTCGATCAGCTCATCGGCAAAGGCGACAAGCTGATCTACGAATACGACTTCGGCGACGGCTGGGAGCACGAGATGAAGATCGAGAAGGTTCTTGCGGCCGAGGAAGGCAAGCGCCACCCGACCTGTCTCGCCGGCAAACGCGCCTGCCCGCCCGAGGACTGCGGCGGGCCGTGGGGCTACGTGCGCCTGCTCGCGGTGCTGCGCGACCCGAAACACGAAGAGCACGAAGAGATGGCCGAGTGGATCGGGGAGGACTTCGATCCCGAGGCATTCGATCTCGATGCCGTAAACCGGCAGCTCAAGCGGCTCAAGTAATGCGCTACCCCTGTGGGCGAGGGCTGGGGTGAGGGGCTGAGATTCACCGTCCCGAACCTGCTGGCAGCGCGTCCGCCCCCGCCCCTTCCCGGCCCCCCGGGATGGGCATAATATGGTCCACGTCGGCATACCTTAACAAAAAGCCAACGGCCAGGGAGGTCGGGGAGTGGGCCAAACCGAGCGGCTTTACCGAATCGCGGAACTGTTGCGCGCCAAGTCCGCGGTGCCGATCGCGGCGTTTCTGCGGGAGCTTGAAGTCTCGCGCGCCACGTTCACCCGCGATCTCGATCTGCTGCGCGAGC
>MFSU01000006.1 GCA_001785115.1 Candidatus Muproteobacteria bacterium RBG_16_65_34 | reverse complement strand
GGCGCCAGGATTCGAACCTGGGAATGCCGGAATCAAAATCCGGTGCCTTACCGCTTGGCTACGCCCCATCTTCCAAGAGGTACGAGGGACGAGATACGAGGGACGAGAAAATCTTACCCTCGAATCTCGCCCCTCGTACCTCGTACCTCCGATAACGGATGCCGATTCACCCCGCGCGCGGTAAAGCCTCCGAAGGCCTGCGGCCGCTGCGCCAGAATCTGTTCGCCCTCGGCGCGATCCGCCACTGGCAGAAACACGCAGGCGCCTGATCCGGTCATGCGCGCGGTTCCGTACTGCGACAGCCAGCGCAGCGCGCGATCCACCTCCGGGTAGCGGCGGCGCACGACGGGCTCGAGGTCATTACCCCCCCGGCCCTCAAGAAAGGCGCGTATTGTGATGGGCGGGGTATGGCGTGTCAATTCTGGGTCTGCGAACACCGCGGCGGTGGAAACCTGCGCCGGCGGGACCAGCACGAGGTACCAGCGCTCGGTGGGCTCCACGGGGGTGAGAACCTCGCCCACCCCCTCGGCCCAGGCCGCCCGCCCGTGGATAAACACCGGCACATCCGCGCCGAGTTTAAGCCCCAGCGCCGCAAGCTCCTCGCGCTGAAGGCCTAGCCCCCAAAGCTCGTTGAGCGCAATCAGGGTCGTCGCCGCATCGGAGCTGCCGCCGCCCAGCCCGCCGCCCGCCGGGATGCGCTTCTTAAGGTGAATCACCGCCCCCCGTTTCGCCCGGGCATGCGCCTGAAGCAGCCGCGCCGCGCGCACGCTGAGATCGGTCTCCTCCGGCACGCCGGCAAGCTCCGTCGCGCGCGCGATGCGACCGTCATCCGTAATCTCGAAGGAAAGCTCGTCGCCGTAGTCGAGAAACTGGAAGACGGTTTGCAGCAGATGGTAGCCGTCGGGCCGGCAGCCGACGACATGCAGAAAGAGATTGAGCTTCGCCGGGGCGGGCCAGATTTGCATAAAGGGGCCAGGGGTCGGGGATCAGGGGTCGGGAGTATAAAACGTCAGAAGCGCCTTTTGTCTCTTTACCCTGATCCCTGGCCCCTGACCCCTGATCCCTCATTTCGCAATCACCCACCGCTCGATCACCAGCCGCACCTCGAGCGTGAGACGATCCGCGCCGTTGGGAAGGGCCACGCCCTGCGCCGCTCTCTTAATAAACACCTTGCTCGGGAGCTCATACTCCCCGTAGCGGGCGTATTCCAGAAACCGGACATCCCAACCGAGCTGCTCCAGGGTCTCAAGCCGGCCCCAGGCATCGAGCGCCAGGCGGTTCGACACATCGGGCGCGGGCAACCCGAGCACCCAGTAGTTCAGACCCTCCAGCGGAATCTGCCAGCCGGTGGCGCGCAGGAGCAATTGCTGCACGGAGGAGTCGCGGGTGACATTCTGATCGGCGTCGCGCAGCTCCGCGGCCCCCGGTTCCTGCGTAAGCCGCAGATGTCCGTGCCCGAGCGGACCGGTGAGGTCGATGCGGTGGCGGTCCTGGCGGCGCGACCAAGTGAGCGCAGCCTGCCAGCCCTCGTCCGCCGTGCGCAGCGACAACCGCCCCTGAATCTCCCAATCGGCGAGCGGCCTCAAGCTCGCCGCACGCGCCTGCCACACCGCCGCCGGATTCTCCACCGGCGGGCGCTCCGGCAGGCTGACACAACCCGGCAGCGAGAGAAAAGAGAAAAGAGAAAAGAGAAAAGAGCGGCCGTTGAGCTTCATTTGGGGAATATCCGGACTCACCACCGACGAACGTAAAGAGTCAGTCTGGAGTCTGGAGTCGTTAATCCTGTAAATCCTGTTAATCCTGTCTATTCTAATTTTTTTCTCTGCGTACTCCGCGTTCTCTGCGGTGAAACTCGTTTCTTTTCTCTTTACTCTTTGCTCTTTTCTCTGAATTTATTGATAACGCCGAGCAGCGTCTCGCTGTCCGGGGTGAGGTTCAGCGCGCGGTTCCACACCGACTCCGCTTCGTTGCGATTGCCGGTCACCCACAGCACCTCGCCCAGGTGCGCCGAGATCTCGGCGTCATTGCGCAGCTCGAGCGCGCGCTTCAGGTGCTTGAGGGCCTCGGCCTGGTTACCGAGGCGGTACTGCACCCAGCCGAAACTGTCGAGAATGAAGGGATCCTCGGGCTTGAGCGCCAGTGCCTGTTGCAGCAGCTCATACGCCTCCTGATAGCGCGTGGTGCGGTCGGCGAGCGTAAAGCCGAGCGCGTTCAGGGCGTTGACGTTCTTGGGATCCTTCTTAAGGATCTCCCGCAGGTCGCGCTCGGCGACATCGAGCAGGTTGAGCTTCTCCGCGATGAGCGCCCGGGCGTACAGTAAATCCTTGTCCCCGGGCACCGCACGCTCCGCCGCGTTCAGGATCTCGAACGCCTCGCGATGGAGCTTCGCCTCGCGCAGCAGTTGCTCCTCGGCGAGCGCAAGCTGCACCCGCTGCTGATCGCTCTCGGGCTGGATGGACTGAAGGTGCTTGCGCGCGGCGGCAAGATCGCCCTGTTTCGCGAGAATGAGACCGATCCGGGTCTGCGTCTCGAAATAGTATTCGCCGGGACTCACCTGGGCGTACCACTGACCGGCCTCGCGATAGCGCTTCTGCTGTTCCAGCACCTGCCCGATGTAGAGGCGCGCCTGGTCGTTTTGCGGGCGCAGATCGAGCGCGCGCTTGAGATACTTTTCCGCCTCGTCCAGACGGTTGATCTGAAGCGAGAGCATGCCCACGGCAAAGGCGGCGTCGGCGTCGTCGGGGACATCCGCGAGCACGCGCTTGAACTGCTCGCGCGCCCCCTCCCACTGCTTTTGGTCGACCAGGAAACGCGCGTAATTGAGCCGGATGTTCGCCGCGGCCGGATTGCGCGCCAGAAACGTCTCGAAAGACTCCTGCGCCTTGAGCGGATCCTTCTGGGAGATCAGGATGCGCGCCCGAAAGAGCGCCGCCTCCTCCCAGTCCGGCTGCAGCTTGAGCGCCTCGTCGGCGCTCGTTGCGGCCACCTCAAGCTCGCCGGCGCGCACGGCGAGATGCGCCATATAAAGATGCGCCGCCGCCGAGCTCGGGTGCGCGCGCACCAGGGTGCGCATGATCTCGATCGTGGTGGCGCGGTTGCTCTGGCGCGCGAGCGCCGCCGAGACGCGCAGATAGCCCTGATCGAGATTATTGCGCTCCGCTTCGAGCGCGATGATGCGCTCGAAATAGCGCAGCGCCTCCTCCCGGCGATCCAACTCAAGCAGCGCGGTCGCCATCGCCTCGTGCGCCTCGACGTCTTTGGGGCGCAGCTCCACCCAGAGCTGCGCCCCGCGCAGCGCCTCGGGATAGCGCTTGGCGTAGAGCGCGGCCAGGGTGGCGCGCTCGGCGAGCCTCGGGTCGCGCGTCCGCTGCGCCGCCTTGCTCAAAGTGGCGGCGGCGACCGCAATCTGCCCGCGCTGGCCCGCGATCTCGCCCAGCAGAATGTCGTAGAGGGTCTCTGGATCGAGCGCGGCCGCGGGCAGGTCCTCCTGCGCCTGGGCCGCCTCTTCGGCGATGACCCGCGCCGGGGCGCAGGCAATAACCGCGAGCGCGAAAACCGCCAGAGTGAAAGCGAACAAACGGGGCTTCGTCATGGTCTCAAGCGCCTCAGATTCGGGTGGGCGATTCGGGGGCCAGGCAGAGGGATCCGGGGCTTTCAGCCACGGGGTCGGTCAGCCGGTGCTGCCTCGGCGTTTTCAGTTAGAAAAAAGTATACTACACAGATCCCCGCCCCGCCGTGATCGAGCGGAAAACCGCGCGGGCGCCGCGGGCGAGCGGCTTGGTTTGGTATATGGGGCCGGATTTGCGGCATTTCCACGCGCCCCAAGTGATAAGATGGGGGCCGGTTCGGAGTGCCCGCTCAAGGCTATTATTAGGAGGTAAGCGCGGGCGTGCGTTCGAGCCCGCAGAACGCGGTGGTCGTCGTATCGGTCCAAAACTTGACACCTCGCCGCGATGGGTCAAAATCCCCGCGGCCGTAACGCTTTAAATCCCGCTCATGCATCTGCTCGCCTTCGGCATCAATCACCACACCGCGCCGGTGGAGATCCGCGAGAAGGCGGCGTTCGCGCCGGAGCACCTCTCCGAGGCCCTGCGTGAGGTCACCCACAACGGGACCGCGGGCGAGGCGACCATCCTCTCGACCTGCAACCGCACGGAAATCTACTGCGGGCTCGACTCGGTGCGCGATGAGCGCGTCATCGCCTGGTTCTGCGACTACCACCGCCTCAAACCCCAGGACGTTCGGCCCTACCTCTACCGCCATCCCGACCAGGACGCGGTGCGGCACGCGTTCCGGGTGGCCGCCGGGCTCGATTCCATGATGCTCGGCGAAACCCAGATCCTCGGGCAGATGAAGGAGGCCTTCGCCAAGGCGCACAAGGCCGGCACGACCGGCAAGCTCCTGAACCGCCTGTTCCAGCAGACCTTCGCCGTGGCCAAGCAGGTGCGCACCGAGACCGCGATCGGCGCGAGCGCCGTGTCGGTCGCCTCGGCCGCGGTGCGGCTCGCCGAGCAGATCTTCAGCACGCTCGCGGAGCAGACCGTGCTCCTCATCGGCGCGGGCGACATGATCGAGCTGTGCGCGCGCCACTTGAAGGAACACGGCGTGGGCCACATGATCGTCGCGAACCGCACGCTCGATCGCGCCCAGCTCCTGGCCGATCAGTTCGGCGCCGAGGCGATCGCGCTCGCCGAGCTGCCCGAACGCCTCGCCGACGCCGACATCGTCATCTCCTCCACCGCCTCGCAGCTCCCGATCCTCGGCAAGGGCGCGGTCGAGCGCGCGCTCAAACAGCGCAAGCACCGCCCCATGTTCATGGTCGACATCGCCGTGCCGCGCGACATCGAGGCCGAGGTGGACGAGCTCGACGACGTGTACCTCTACACCATCGACGACCTCAAGGAGGTCATCCAGGAGAACCTCGGGTCGCGCCAGGAGGCCGCGCGCGAGGCCGAGCGCATCATCGATACGCAGGTCGTGGACTTCATGCGCTGGGTGAAGTCGCTCGACGCGGTGCCGACCATCCGGGCGCTGCGCGAGTCGGCCGATGCGCTGCGCGAGGCCGAATTGAAGCGCGCCCGCCGCCGGCTCGCGAGCGGCGAAGACCCGCAGAAGGTGATCGAGTGGCTCGCGCGCGCCCTCACCAACAAGTTCACGCACGCGCCCACCGACGCGCTCAAGCAGGCGGATCACGACGGCAACGCCAAACTCCTCGAAGCCGCGCGCCGCCTGTTCGACCTGAACGAAGAGTAACCCATGAACCCCTCCATCGAGGCGAGGCTCGAGGGCCTTGCCGAGCGCTTTATGGAAATCGAGCGGCTGCTCGCCGACCCCAAGGTCATCGGCAACCAGGAGCAGTTCCGCAAGCTCTCGCAGGAATACGCCGAGATCGCCCCGGTCGTTGCGCTCTATCGCGACTACCGCGGTGCGCGCGAAGACCTCGATGCGGCGCAAGCGATGAGCAAGGAACCCGATCCCGCGGCGCGCGAGATGGCCCGGGAGGAAATCGACCAGACCACGCAACGCCTCGAAGGGCTCGAGCGCGATATCCAGGCGACGCTGCTGCCCAAGGACCCGAACGATCAACGTAACGTGTTTCTCGAGATCCGCGCCGGGGCCGGCGGAGACGAGGCCGCGATCTTCGCGGGCGAGCTGTTCCGCATGTACCACTACTACGCCCAGGCGCAGGGCTGGAGCGTCGAGGCGCTGTCATCGAGCCCCGGCGAGCACGGCGGCTACAAGGAAATCATCGCGCGCATCGCCGGCCGCGGCGTGTATTCGCGCCTTAAGTTCGAGTCCGGGGTGCACCGCGTACAGCGCGTGCCCGCGACCGAGGCCCAGGGGCGCATCCACACCTCGACCTGCACCGCGGCGGTGCTGCCCGAGGCCGAGGAGATCGACGCCATCGCGCTCAATCCGGCCGATCTCAAGGTGGACACCTTCCGCGCCAGCGGCGCCGGCGGCCAGCACGTGAACAAGACCGACTCCGCGATCCGAATAACGCACCTGCCCACGGGCATCGTGGTCGAGTGCCAGGACGAGCGCTCGCAGCACAAGAACCGCGCGCGCGCCCTTTCGATTCTCTCGGCGCGGATCCTGGACAGGGAGCAGCGCAAGCAGCGCGCGGCCGAGGCCGCCCTGCGCAAATCCCAGGTCGGCACCGGCGATCGCTCCGAGCGTATCCGCACCTATAACTTCCCGCAGGGACGTGTGACCGACCACCGCGTGAACGTGACGTTGTATAAACTCGACCACGTCATGGAAGGCAAGCTCGATGACTTGATCGACCCCCTCATCGCCGCCGACCAGGCCGAGCGGCTCGCGGCGCTTACGACATGAAATCAGTGGCGAGTGGCGAGTGGCGAGTGGCGAGTGGCAAAGCAGGAACTTTGCGGGAAGCGCTGGTGCAGGCTACGACAGAGCTTGCGGCCGCCGGCCCCAGTCCGCGCACAGACGCCGAGGCGTTGTTGATGCACGTCTCCCGGCTCGACCGCGCGGGGCTTATCGTTCAGGGCGAACGTGTTTTGACTGAAAACGAAGCGCAGCATTGGAAGAAGCTGCTTGCACGGCGCAGACAGGGTGAGCCCGTTGCTTATCTAACAGGCTGGCGCGAATTCTGGTCCCTGAGTCTACGTGTCACGCCAGATGTCCTGATCCCGCGTCCGGAAACCGAGTTGCTGGTCGAAAAGGCGCTGGTGCGGATTCCGCCGGACGCCGAATGGACCATCGCCGATCTCGGCACCGGATCGGGGGCGATCGCGCTTGCGATCGCCAAAGAGCGCCCACGCTGTCGCATCATCGCCACCGACGTCTCCGAAACCGCGCTCGCCATAGCACGCGAAAACGCCGAGCAGCTCGGCCTGACCAATGTCGAGTTTCGCTGCGGCGACTGGTTCGCGCCGCTCGCAGGGCTCAGGTTTGACGTGATCGTCAGCAATCCGCCGTACGTGGCCGAGAACGATCCGCATCTGGCGCAAGGCGATGTCCGCTTCGAGCCGCGCGCGGCGCTTACCGCCGGCCGCGACGGCCTGGACGCGATCCGCACGATCGCAGTTCAAACCGGGAATCGCCTGCGAGCGGGAGGTGTTTTGCTGTTCGAGCATGGCTGCGATCAGTCTGAAGCGGTACGGCACGCCCTGCGGGAATCCGGCTATCGTGATATCGTCTGTCATGAGGATCTGGCGGGGCACGCCCGCGTTACCGAAGG
>MFSU01000005.1 GCA_001785115.1 Candidatus Muproteobacteria bacterium RBG_16_65_34 | reverse complement strand
CTGCGTCTTTGCGTCTCCGCGTTGAGTCTTTTCGTTATGGTCTCTTACTGGAAATGACCCCTCCCATTGGATATTCTTCCCGAATGAGAGGAAATGCCGCCTAGCAGGATCGCGCGGCGGCGAGGGAGCTGCGATGCGCAAGGAACTGCTCACGCGGGTAGTGAATCGATGAATCTGCCCGGCCGCGTACTCGATCATGGCGGGCTGCTGGATGCGCTCGAATCCGTTCACCGGCAAAGTGCGACGCTCACGCGCGGCTTCGGGATCGTCCTCTTCAGTATCGACCGGTTTCGGCTCATCAACAGCCGCTTCGGCCCGGCGCAGGCCGACGAGGTGCTGCGCCGCGTGGGGACGGCGGCACGCCAGGCGCTGCCGCGCAAGGCCGCGGTCGGCCGCTGGGGCGGGGACGAATTTCTGTGCCTGCTGGCGGATGCGGACGATGAAATGAGCTACCGCACGGCGGAGCAACTGCGCCTGCGCATCGCCAATCTCGTCATCCCGCTCGGCGACGGCGTCGCGACCGTTACCGCGAGCTTCGGTGTGGCCTGCTATCCCGCAAGCGGCCGTGACATCGGCGCCCTGCTCTCCGCGGCCGGCGCGGCGCTCCATGAGGCCAAGCGGCGCGGACGCAACCGCGTCGTCGCGGCCGGCGGCGTGCAATCGCCGGTGCACCGCGTCGCGGGCCTGGTGGAGACGGCGCTGCGGGAGGAGCGCGTCATGCCGGCCTACCAGCCGATCTTCGATCTCGACAGTGGCCGGCTCGTGGCGGAAGAAGCGCTCGCGCGCATCATCACCACGGACGAGCGCGTGCTCGAGGCGCATGAATTCATCGATGCGGCCGCGGAGCTTCAGCTCACGCACCGCATCGACCGCGTAATCATCGCCTCGGCGCTCGAGCGCTGCGCCGCCAACAGCGCGCGCGGCACGCAGTTGCCGATTTTCGTCAACGTCTCGGGAAGCCTGCTGCACCACCCCGAGCTCATCCGCGAGTTCTTGGGCCGGGCCTTGGCCCAGCGCGAGGCCGCCGGCGAGCGGCGCGCAGACACCATCGTCATCGAGATCACGGAGCGCGAGTTGCTCGGCGATCTCCCCGACGCCAAGCGGCTGCTCATGCCGTTCGTGGATCTGGGGCTGAAGCTCGCGCTGGATGACTTCGGCAGCGGCTATTCCTCGTTCCAGTACCTCGCGGATCTGCCGGTCTCGTTCCTCAAGATCGACGGTCGCCTCATCCTGCGCTTGCAGGAATCCCGCATCCGCGCCATCGTGCGCGGCATCCACAACACCGCCAAGGAACTCGGCCTCACCACCCTCGCCGAATTCGTCGAGCACGAGCGCCAGGCCAATATCCTGCGCGAGATCGGCGTGGACTGGGCGCAGGGTTATTACTTCTCGCGCGCCGTGCTGGACGAAAAGGAAGCGGGCGCCCGAAGACGCATGAGCGTCAACTGGGCGGAGGGTTATTACTACCGGCGGCCGCTTCTTTAAAGACGTGATGGGGGATGAGTAATGGGTGATGGGTGGCAAAGAGCAAACCGTTCATCCCCATTACCCATCCCCCATCACTCTCTATCCTCTAGGATGATGCTGCGCATGCAGGCCCTTCAGCCGCGCGCGCGCGACATGGGTGTAGATCTGGGTGGTGGAAAGATCGGCGTGCCCGAGGAGCATTTGCACCACGCGCAGATCCGCGCCGTGGTTCAGGAGATGCGTCGCAAAGGCATGACGCAGCGTGTGCGGTGAAAGTGCCGTTTCGATGCCGGCGTTGCGCGCGTAACGCTTGATGTTGTGCCAGAAGGCCTGGCGCGTCATCGCCGCGCCGCGCGCGGTGGGGAACGCCGCGTGGGTCTCGTGCCGGCGCACCAACCCGGGCCGGCCGTCCCGGAAGAACCGATCGATCCCGGCGACGGCCTCCTCGCCCAGGGGCACCAGCCGCTCCTTGCCGCCCTTGCCGAGCACGCGCACCACGCCCTGGCTGAGGCTCAGTTGCGGGAGCGTCAGGCCCACCAGCTCCGAGACGCGCAGTCCGGTGGCGTAGAGGGTCTCGAGCATCGCCCGGTCGCGCAGGCCCAAAGGCGTTTCCCCATCCGGCACCCCGAGTAGCCGCTCCACCTGCTCCTCGGTGAGCGACTTCGGCAGCGCCCGCCCGATCTTGGGCGGATCGAGGAGCGCCGTGGGATCGCTCGGCGTCAACCCCTCGCGCAGCGCGTAGCGGTAAAAGCGCCTGAGACTCGAAAGCAGCCGCGCCTGGCTGCGCGGGCGCATGTCCCGGGCGACGCGAAACGAGATGTACCCCTGCAAGAGCTCGTGCGAGGCGGTAAGCAACGACCCCCCGCGTCCGGTGAGCCAGCGAGCCAGGCCCTCCAGATCTCGGCGATAGGCTTCGAGCGTGTTGGCGCTCAGGCCCGCCTCGAGCCACAGGACATCGCTGAAGCGCTCGATGAGCGCCTTATCCGCCCCGCTCATGCTCAAGCAACCAGCGCTTCAGGCGCAACGCCTTGCCCGCACGCCGGCCCATGAAGCCGCCGGCCCCGTTCTTTGCCACCACCCGATGGCACGGCACCACGATGAGGATGGGATTGGCGCGGCAGGCGTTGCCCACGGCGCGCGCACCGGTCTTGAGCGTCCGCGCCAGCTCGCCGTAGCTCAGCACCTTCCCGGGCGGAATGCGTCGCAGCGCCCGCCATACGCGCCGCTGAAAGCGCGTCCCCTCCGGCGCCAGCGCAATGTCGAACGCGGCCTTGGGGTCGGCGAAATAGGCCCGCAGCCGCGCGCAGACGGCGCGTACCGCTTCGGTCCGCGGCGGGACAAGGCGCGTGGCCGCGGGCAGGAAATCGATGTCGGCGATCGCCCCGCCCCGAAGCCGGATGCCAAGGCGACCGAAGGGCGCGGCGATCACCGCGTCGGGGCGTTCTGGGCGAGCCATAGCTGCTGGATGTTGCGCTCGATCTGCGCGCGCCGGCGCGGGTCTTCCGTGCCCCCGAGGAGCTTCAGATACACCCCACGCGCATCCTCGATGAAGCCGGCGCGCCCGAGCGCCTCGGCGGCGTGAAACCGCGCGGTCTCGCCCCACGGATCCCCCCCGTTCGCACCGTTGAAGGTCGCGGAGCGCAGGTACCACTCGGCCGCCTCCTGATATCGACCCTGCGCGCTTTTGGAATCCGCAATCCAGAACAGAATCTCGCGCCGCATGCGCTCATTATCCACGCGCGCGTACACCGACTCCAGAAGCACGGCCGCCTCCTCGTGCTTCCCCGCCGTTTGCAGGTCGAAGAGCACCTGGAGGTAGCGCCCGGCGAGATCCGGTTCGAGGCTGCGTTTGTCGTCGAGCATGCCGGAAAGCTCAACGAGCGCCGGGTGGTAATCGCCGGCGTAGATCAGCACGCGCGCGCGGCGCAGCCTCCAGAACTCGGCGTCCTCGTCCTCGGGCGGACGAACCAGATCCTTGACGAGTTGCGCCGCCAGCCGGATATCGAAATCGGCCAGCGCCTTGTCCGCCAGGCGGTAGCGCACGACCTCCGGAATCGCGGCCACCGAGCCGTAGCGCGCGGAGCGCGTGTAGAGCTCGCGCAACGTCTCGCCGTAACCCTCCTTGAGCAATCCGTCCGCGAGGCGCTGGTGCGCGGCCGCGCGCGTGGAATCCTCCGCCGCGTGCGCGGCGAGAAACGCATACAGGGCGCGGGCGTGGTGGCCGTCCGCGGCCTTGTACGATTCCGCCTTCGCGAGCCAGGCGCGGTCGTTGCCGACGAGCAGCCGCGCGGCGTTGCCGATGGACTCCGCAAGCCGCTCATACGCCTGCCACAGATCCTCGGGCTCCACCCCGAACAACGGATCGTCCCCCGGCCCCGGCAGCGACAAGGCGCGCTCGAGCGCCAGCACGCGCTGCGCGGGCGCGCGCCCGCGCAGCGCGGCCTCCGCCGCGGCCGCCCACGCCTTGCGCGCCAGCGCCGGCTTGGCGCGCAGCTCATCCGCGAGCTTCTCGGCCTGCCCGAGCGCCACGGCGGGCTTTATGATCTCGGCACGAAGCGCGGATGCCAGGCGCATCAAACGGGCCTCGTGCGACTGCGCGCCGGCCGCCACATCGAAGGCGGCGCGGTCCTTGCCCGCGCGCATGAGGATCTCCGCGTGCAGCGTCTGCCATGCCTCGCCGCGGGCGTTGTAATCCTGCTGATAGCGCGCGAGCGCCGTCTGCGCATCGGCGAGGTTGTTCTCCGTGAGATAGCTTCGGATAACGAGCCTGCGCACCTGCGCCAGCTCCGCGCCGCCGGCGCGCTCCCCAAAGACGAGCCGGCGCAGATACCGGCGCGCGCCCTCGGCGTCCTGCGCCGCGAGGCGCGCCTCGACGGCCTGGACGAGCGCGTAGCGCCGGAATTCGGGCGGCAGATCCGGCGGCAGATGCTCCGCGCGGCCCGCGAGGGCGTCCCAGTCGCGCAGCGCGGCGTACACGGCGAGCCGCTGCCGCTCCCAGGCCATCCACTGCCCGGGCGGCAGGCTTGCCGTCTGCTCCTGGTCGAGGAGCATCAGCGCCAGCTTCGGCGCGCCCCCCCGCACCAGCGCCTCGATGCGCTCGGGATCGCCGGCGAAGGATTGTTCACCACAGAGGGCACAGAGAGCACAGAGGGAGACGAGGACTCTGCGCAGTCGGCGTTGTATGCGACGGAGTGGGTTTCCCATCAACGATATTTCGGCGCGTCCATTTCCGGAAAGCTTAGCCGATAGACGACACAGAAACTACGCTGCAAAAGAAAAGCGGCCGGCGAGGTGACCCGCCGGCCGCTTTTTAAAACGCAAACGAAACGCTTCAGATTTTCTCGCGGATGCGCGCGGCCTTGCCGGTGAGCTGGCGCAGGTAATAGAGCTTGGCACGGCGCACATCGCCCTTGCGCTTGACCTCGATCTTGGCCACGGCGGGGCAATAGAGCTGGAACGTGCGCTCCACGCCCTCGCCATAGGACACCTTGCGCACGGTGAACGATGAATTGTAGCCGCGGTTGCGCCGCCCGATCACCATACCCTCGAAGGCCTGGAGGCGCTCGCGCTCGCCCTCCTTCACCTTCACGTGGACCACCACCGTGTCGCCCGGCGCAAACGGCGGGATGTCTTTGTCGCCTTGCAGGCGCGCCTCGAGTTCGTGCATGATCTTGCTCATAGTCGTAGCTCCGTGAAAACAAACGTAACCGCAGATTAACGCAGATGAACGCGGATAAACGAATACGGTACGCGCTTCTTTTAAAATCAGCGTTTATCTGCGTTCATCTGCGGTTTCAGATTCTTTCTTAAATTCTTCCAGCAGCTTGCGCTGCTCCTCGGTCAAGTTCAGCGCCGCCAGCAAATCCGGCCGGCGCAGCCAGGTCCTTCCCAGGGACTGCTTGAGCCGCCAGCGGCGGATGCGCTCATGGTCGCCGCTCAACAATATCTCCGGCACCGCGCGCCCCGCATACGTCTCCGGGCGCGTGAAGTGCGGGTACTCCAGCAGCCCCGCCGCGAACGAATCCTCGCCCGCCGACTCCGCATCGCCGAGCGCCCCGGGCAACTGGCGCGCGAGCGCATCGATCACCACCATGGCCGCCAGCTCGCCCCCGGAGAGCACGTAATCGCCGACCGACCACTGCTCGTCGACCTCGGTCTCGAGCAGCCGCTCATCCACGCCCTCGTAGCGTCCGGCGAGCAGGACCAGGCCTTCGCGGCGCGCCAACTCCAGCACCCCCGCCTGATCGAGCCTGCGCCCCTGCGGCGAGAGGTAGATCACCCTGGCGCCCTCGGGCTGCTCGCCGCGCGCCGCGCGCAGCGCCCGTGCCAACGGCTCGGCCAGCATCACCATCCCGGGTCCGCCGCCGTATGGCCGGTCGTCCACGCTGCGGTGGCGGTCCTCGGTGAAATCGCGCGGGTTCCACACCCGCAACGTCAGCAATCCGTTCTTGATCGCCCGGCCGGTGACACCGTAGTCGGTGACGGCCTCGAACATCTGAGGGAAGATGCTGACGACATCGATCCTCATGCCGCTCAGAAGTCCGCCTCCCAATCCACCTCGATCACCCCGGCCTCGAGGTCCACACGGCGAATCGCCGCGGCGATGAACGGGATGAGCCGCTCGCGGTCCCCGCTGACGACCAGCACGTCGTTGGCGCCGGTCTCGAGCAGGTGACTCACCACTCCGAGCTCGACCCCCTCGCGGTTCACCACCTTGAGGCCTTCGAGCTGCGCCCAGTAATACTCGCCCGACTTAAGCGCCGGCAGTTGCTCGCGCCGCAGCGCGATCTCCGCGCCCACCAGTTGGGCCGCCCGCTCGCGGTCCTCGAACCCCTCGAGCCGCACCACGACACCCTGCCCGTGCGCGCGTCCCTCCGCGACCTTGAGTTCCCGCCAACCTTCGGGAAGTTTCACCTGCCAGGGACTGCTGTTCAGTATCTCCGCGCGCGGCCGGGCGTAGGAGTGCACCTTGACCCAACCCTTGATCCCGAACAGGCCGACAATCCGGCCCATGGCCACCAAACCATCAGGCATCCGATGGATGGCGCATCCTCCGAAACTCAGGCGGCGACTTGCTTGAGCAGCCGCGCCACGCGCTCGGTCGGCTTCGCCCCTTTGCTCAGCCAGTACTGCACGCGCGCCATGTCGACGCGCATCTTTTCCTCGTTCGCCGGGGCCTTGGGATTGAAAAACCCGATGCGCTCTATGCACTTGCCGTTGAGTGGGCGCCGCCGGTCGGCGACGATGATGCGGTAATAGGGCCGCTTGTGGGCGCCGCCGCGCGCCAGACGTATGGTTACCATTTGGGTATCTCGTGCCTTTATGAACAGTCTGTCGGTTAAGCTCCACCGCCGGGGCGGGGGCGAGAAAGCGCGCGATTTTACCCGAATGACTTGGGGGAAGGAAGGGTTCGTCTTGAAAAACAGGGTCTTGCCACCCCACCGCCGAAAGTCCCTATCCGGAACCTGCGGCCGAAGGCTGCAACGGCTCGCCCCCCTCTCCTTTTGGGAGAGGGGATGGGGATGGGGGTAAGGGAAGAGACCGCCCGGTTCCGGGTCGCAAATCGCGACCGGGCGGGTCGGGCGGCCTCTCCCGGGCACAAATCTCCGTCCGAGCCGTCGCCCGTGCCCTGCCTCACGTCTGCCGCGCGAATCCCGCCACGGACGAATCCCGAGGTTTTCGCCACCCAAAACACTCCTCGCTTGAAATCCGGACAGTCCGGGAAGATAGTTATTGACCCGGCACGATGGTACCTGAACCATGGCGGGCGGATGCGCCTCTCGTGGCATTGGTTACGGCACGGACGCGCCGGGTCAATAACGAAAATCCTATGAGTTTTCGATTATTGCGGCGGCATGGAGGCTTCGACCCCGCGCCGGCGCGGAGACAGTCTCTCGGGCATGTTCAGATAGATTCGTGCCGCCGCAATAACCCTATACGGTACCGCGGCTCTTTTCCCGCACCGGAGGCGCCCTATGTACCAGCCCACAGCCACACCGACCGGGATCGAGATCGAGGCCCCGATCCCCACGCCGTATACCGATATCCTGACCCCCGGGGCGCTCGAATTCATCGCTGCGCTTTCCCGCAAGTTCGGTCCCACGCGCGAGGCCCTCTTGAAGCGCCGTTTCGAGCGTCAGGCCGAGTTCGACCGCGGGGTGCGACCGGATTTCTTGAACGAGACCCGCTCCACCCGCGAGGCCGAATGGAACGTCGCCCCGCTGCCGGCGGAGCTGGCCGACCGGCGTGTCGAGATCACCGGGCCGGCGGAGCGCAAGATGATTATCAATGCGCTCAACTGCGGCGCCAACGTCTTCATGGCCGACTTCGAGGACTCGCTCACGCCCACCTGGGACAACCTGCTCCAGGGCCAGATCAACCTGCGCGATGCGGTGCGCCGCACGATAAGTTTCACCAGCCCCGAGGGCAAGACCTACCGGCTCAACGAGAAAACCGCGGTGCTGTTTGTGCGCCCGCGCGGCTGGCACCTCTACGAGAAACACGCGCGGGTGGACGGGCAGCCGGTCTCGGGGAGTCTCTTCGATTTCGGGCTGTATTTCTTCCATAACGCCCGCGCGCTGCTCGAGCGCGGGACCGGGCCGTACTTCTACCTGCCCAAGCTGGAGAGCCATCTCGAGGCGCGGCTGTGGAACGACGTCTTCGTCTGGGCGCAGGAACGGCTCGGCATCCCGCGCGGCACGATCAAGGCCACCGTGCTCATCGAGACCCTCCCGGCCGCATTCGAGATGGACGAGATCCTTTACGAGTTGCGCGAACACTCCGCGGGGTTGAATTGCGGGCGCTGGGATTATCTTTTCAGCTGCATCAAGAAATTGCGCCATGATGCCGAGTTCGTGCTCGCCGACCGCGCCCAGGTGACGATGACCGCGCCCTTCCTGCGCGCCTACACGCAACGCACCATCCAGACCTGCCACCGGCGCGGCGCGCATGCGATGGGCGGCATGGCGGCGCAAATCCCGGTGAAGAGCGATGCGGCCGCGAACGCGGCCGCGCTCGCCAAGGTGCGCGCGGACAAGGAGCGCGAGGCGGGCGACGGACACGACGGCACCTGGGTGGCCCATCCGGGCCTCGTCGGACTCGCCAAGGAGGTCTTCGACCGGCTCATGCCCGCGCCCAACCAGATCGCGCGCAAGCGCGAGGACGTGCGCGTGACGGCGCAAGATCTGCTGGCGTTCGGACCGCAAACGCCGATCACGGAGGCGGGCCTGCGGCTCAACATCGAGGTCGGCATCGCTTACATGGGTGTGTGGCTCGCGGGCAGCGGCTGCGTGCCGATCCACCATCTGATGGAGGATGCCGCCACCGCCGAGATCTCGCGCGCGCAGGTCTGGCACTGGGTCCGAAGCCCGCGCGGCGCGCTCGACGACGGCCGCAAGGTGACGCTCGAGCTTGTACGGAGCATGATCCCCGAGGAGCTGGCGCGCGTCCAGGCGGCGCTCGGCGAGGCGCAGTTCGCCTCCGGGCGGTATGCGCTGGCGGCCGACCTGTTCGAGCGGCTGGTGCGCGCCGAGACCCTGCCCGAGTTCCTGACCCTCTTCTGTTACGACTACCTCGACTGAGGCCCGGCCGGCACACCCTGCCCGGCGCCCGCGGGCTTCGAAGGCTTGGGCGCGGGGCTATCCTCCTCGAACAATAAACTATCCGGTGCCTCAGTTGGCGGGTTGCCGTCGTAAATCTGGTTGCGGCGCCGCTGGCGGTAGGCCTCGCGCACGAACACATACGGATCCTTGCCCGCCGCCTGCTCGAGGATGTCGCTCGCGTCCAGCAGCCGGTCGCGCTTACTCACCGTCTCGACCACGAACAGCTCGTTGCGCGTGCTCACGTCCTCGAGATTGTTGGGCGGATAGACGTACCAGTCGGGGATCAGGCCCACGCCGTCGCGCAGGTTGCTCGGACCGAAAAACGGCAGCACGAGATAGGCGCCATCGCCTACGCCCCAGACCCCGAAGGTCTGTCCGAAATCCTCCTCGTGCTTCTCAAGCCCGATGGGGGTCGCTACGTCGAACAGGCCGAAGATGCCGAACGTGGTGTTGACGGCGAACCGCCCGAGATCCGCGGCCGCCCGCGTGGGCTTGCCCTGCAACAGGTTATTGAGCATGACGACCGGGTCGTGCAGGTTGCTGAAAAAATTGGACACGCCCTTGCGCCCGACCTCGGGCACGACCGCGCGATACCCCTTGGCCACGGGCTTGAGCACATACCGATCGAGCTTTTCGTTGAAGGTGTACATCGCCCGGTTGAATCCCTCGAGCGGATCGTCGGGGTTATCTGCAACCGCCGGGCTCTGGGGCGCGGCCGCCGCCGGCTCGGCGCTCGCCTCATCGGGCAATACGGGTTTTCCGGTCGTCACGCAGCCGCAAAGCAAAAAGCCGACGGCGAAGAGAAGCAGCCGCGGGCGTTCGGGGTTCGGGGTCATGAACTGGGCGGGTCGTTCTTGTGGTTGTGACGGTAGGCGCGCGTGAACCGGGATCGCATCGCGCGCCAAGGCTAAAGGATAGCCGCTACGCCTGTAAAGCCCTGGGCCGATAGCCGATAGCTAATAGCCGAGGACTGAGGACTGAGGACTGTTATGGCTTACCGACCACGCTGATAGGTGCCGATCAGCTCGACCTCGGCGAGGATATGTCCCTGCATGGCCTTCGCGAGCTTGGCCTTGGTGGGCGCGCCGAGGTCCGGCAGCACCGTATCCAGCGCATAGAGTTTATGGAAGTAGCGGTGCCGCCCGATCGGCGGGCAAGGTCCGCCGTAACCCACGCGCTTCCAGTCATTGACCCCTTGCCGCGCCCCTTCGGGCAGATCCCTGGGCGCCACGCCCTCGGGCAGCCCGGCCGCGCCCGGCGGAAGGTTGTACAGCACCCAGTGCACCCAGACCATGCGCGGGGCCGCGGGATCGGGCGCATCGGGATCGTCCACGATCAGCGCGAGACTTTTCGCATTCGCCGGCACGCCTGACCAGACAAGGGGCGGCGATCGATCCTCGCCATCGCAGGTGCATAGCCGTGGAATCTCGCCATGGTGGTGGAATGCGGACGAAGTCAGGACAAGCGTCATGGAACGACCCTCCTGCGCGATGCCGTGTGTCGCACCGCCGATACTGAGCCAGATACCGCCAGCCACGGCGGCGGCCCGAAAACCCGCGCGCATCTTCGACATCCGGCTCAACACCCCCGCGTATAACCGGCCGCGCCTACACTACAACGACGAACCCGGGCCGCACAAGCGCGGAGGCAGCACACGGAGTAACATACGCGCGGATGTCTCAGATACGC
>MFSU01000004.1 GCA_001785115.1 Candidatus Muproteobacteria bacterium RBG_16_65_34 | reverse complement strand
GTCTCGACCGAGCTGACGCCGTTCTTCTCCGGCATTGCGCTCGATGTCACGCCGCAGATCGACGACAGCGGCAATATCAATCTGCACATCCATCCGTCCGTGAGCGAGGTCGCCGAGAAGAAGGTCTCGGTGACGAGCACCCAGACCCTGTCCACGGCGTTGAGCTCGGTGCAGGAGTCCGACAACATCGTGCGCGCGCAGAGCGGCCAGGTCATCGTGATCGGCGGTCTCATGAAGGAGGGCAGCACCGACGAGGACGCCTCGGTGCCGCTGTTGGGAGACATACCGCTGCTCGGGAACCTCTTCAAGCACAAGAAGGTGACGCGGATCAAGAAGGAGCTGGTGATTCTTCTTAAGCCGACGGTCATCTTGACCGGGCAGGATTGGAACGACGCCGTGGGCGGGTCGCACGAGCGGATGAAGAAGATCGGTCTCGGGTCGTAACACGACATAAGGGGGTAACGCCATGTACCGCGAGCATTTCGGGTTGCAGGATCTGCCGTTCGGCATCACCCCGGATACGAACTTCTTCTTCGATCACTCCACGCATCAGGAGGCGCTCAACACGCTGCTCGTCGCGGTGCGCAGCGGCGAAGGCTTCATCAAGGTCGTCGGCGAGGTCGGTACCGGCAAGACGCTGCTGTGCCGCAAGTTCCTCGACGAGCTGGATCGTCACGATTTCGTCACCGCCTACATCCCGAACCCGTATCTCCAGCCCATGACGCTGCTGCTGGCGATCGCCGACGAGCTTCAGCTCCCCTACGATGCCGACAGCACGCAGCATCAGATGCTCAAGCTGCTCACGCGCCACCTGGTGGACAACTACGCCGATCGCAAGCGCGTGGTGGTGTGTCTCGACGAGGCCCAGGCGATGCCGCTCGAGACGCTCGAGAGCCTGCGGTTGCTCACGAACCTCGAGACCGGGCGGCGCAAGCTGCTGCAAGTCGTGCTCTTTGGTCAGCCCGAGCTCGACGCGCGCTTGAGCGAGCCGTCGGTGCGCCAGCTCAAGCAGCGCATCACGTTCGCATGCGTGCTCCGGCCGTTCGTGCGCGAGGAGACGGAGTTTTACCTCGCCCACCGCCTGGGGGTGGCGGGCTATCGCGGCCCGCGGCTGTTTTCGCGCGCGGCGGTCGGGCGCCTGCACAGGGCCGCGCGCGGCGTCCCGCGCCTGATCAATATCCTGGCGCACAAGGCGATGCTCGCCGCCTTCGGCGAGGGCGAGCCGGCGGCGGTCGTGCGCCACGTGCGCCTGGCGATCGCCGATACCGAGCCGCTGCACCGGCATGCCGAGCTTGGGGCGCGCCTGTGGCGCTATGTCGCGACACTCGTCGCCTCGCTGCTCCTGTCCGCCGGCGTGGTTGTCTGGGGCGGATGGGTGTGAGTCTTATCAACAAGATGCTCAAGGATCTGGAGGCGCGTGAGAATGCCCCGGGACCCAAGCCCGCACCGAAGCCCGTCTACGAAGATCTCCGTCCGGTAGGTCTGCGCCGCGCGTCGAAGGCCCGCCCACGCCCGGCGCTGATGATTATTCTGCTCGCCGCTGCCGCGGGCGGCGGCGCTTACTTCTGGTTCGAAGGCGGCCCGGAGGGTCTTGCCGATAGGTTGGCGTCGCTGCTGCAACCGGCTCCAATCGCCGAACCTCCGCAACCCGCGCGCACGGTCGCTGCCGCCGGCGCGCCATCGCCGGCGCCGCCCTCCAGTGCGGCCCAGCAGCCGGTCGCACCCGAAGCCGCCAACCCCGAATCGAAAAAGGCGGCAGTCGCGGTAACCAAGCCCGAGACGCAGCCGGCGCCGCCTGCAACCGGCCTTGTCGCCGTTACGCCCGTGCCGGTACAAAAAAGCGGCGCGCCGGCCGGCTCCGCGAAGCCCCCAGCAGGCGAGCAGGCGGCGGTCCTCGCCCCGGCGCCGAAGCCGCGTGCGCGCGCGGCGGCTGAAACCGGGAACGAAGCCGGTGGACCGACCGTGCTCGAAAAAACGATGAAACCCCTGGCGCCGCAGGAGGAGGCCGAGAATGACTACCGCCAGGCCGGCGCCAAGCTGCATCAGGGGCGCGCCGCGGACGCCGAGCCGCTGCTCGCCAAGGCGCTCAGGGCCGATCCGGGCCACGTCAAGGCGCGCGAGCTGGCCGCGGGGCTTGCGCTTCGGGGTGGGCGCTGGCGCGAGGCGCAGCAGTTGCTCACGCAGGGACTGAGCGCGTCGCCGAAGCATTATCCGTTCGCGCAGATGCTCGCGCGCATCCATGTCGAGCAGGGCGCCGACGCCCAGGCGCTCGCGACGATGGAGGCCGCGCGCGCCGCGGGCGAGCAAGACGCCGATTTCTTGTCCTTCCTCGCGACGCTCTATCAGCGCGCCGGGAAACCGGCCGAGGCGGTGCAGACCTACACCGCGGCAGTAAAGCTTCGTCCCCAGGACGGACGCACCTGGCTCGGGCTCGGGATCTCGCTCGAAGCACAGAAGGAAGCAACCGCCGCCGCCGAGGCCTATCAGCGGGCACTTGCGAGCGGCGGTTTGGATAACAGGTTGCAGCAGTATGCGCAACAGCGGCTCGCGATCCTCAAGAAATAGTCGTGAGTCTGGAGTCGTGATTCGTGAATCGTGAACGGTAAACGGTGATCCGTGATCCGTACCGCTCACCGTTTACCGTTCACTGTTCACCATCTTCCGACCGACGACTGACGACCGACGACTCCCGACAGATCTACGCCCGCGCAACCACCCAAACGCTGACCTCCTTCGCGCCCGCCTTGCGCAGGGTTCGGGCGAGCGCGTTTACGGTGTGGCCGCTGGTCATCACGTCATCCACAATTGCGATCTTTAGTCCTTCGACGGCGTCCTCGGACGCGAAGGCGTTGCGGACGTTTCGTTTTCTGAGATCCACCGGCAGCCGCGTCTGGGGCGCGGTGGCGCGGATGCGGCGCGCCAGCTCCGCGCGCACGGGCAGGTTCAGGCGTTTGGCGATGGAGCGGGCCAGCTCGAGCGACTGGTTGTAGCCGCGTTCGCGCAGGCGCGTGACATGCAGGGGCACCGGGACGATCGCATCCGGAAGGGCATCGTCGAGGCCGACGATGAACGCGCCGAGCGCCTCGCCCAGCACGCGCGCAAGATATAGCTGGCGGTGGTATTTGAGCCTGAGGATCAGCCGGTCGACGGGTGCGGCGTAGGTGAATAGCGCCCGCGCCCGGTCGAAGGCCGGCGGTCGCTTCTGGCACTCGCCACAAGCCTCTGTGCTGGGGGCGCCGAGCGCCGCGGCGCAGCGCGGGCAGGCCGCTTCCAGGCGCGGGAGCGACTGCGCGCAGCCGGCGCAGAAATCTTCGCCCGCGGGCAGGCGTGCGCGGCAGAGCAGGCAGCTCCCCGGCCACAGCCAGCTCTGTATCTGTTTTAATCGCTCGTTAACCATCCGTAGGCTTCCCTGTTGACTGGCGACGACGACCGTCTAAACTGCCCGAACCCTACGCGCATTCCCCGTTCGCCGGCAGTGTAAAACCCCCGTGAAAAACCTGGAAGAGCAACTGGCGCGCCGCCGCCGCGCGCAGCTCTATCGCGAGCGCCTGATCCTGGATTCGCCCCAGGGCGTCGAGCTGCGCGTGGACGAAGAGACGCTGCTCGCCTTTTGCAGCAACGATTATCTCGGGCTCGCCAATCACCCGGAGGTCATCGCCGCCTTTAAGCGCGGCGCGGAGCGCTACGGCGTGGGCGCGGGGGCCTCGCACCTCGTGAGCGGCCACTCGCGCGCGCACCATGCGCTCGAGGAGGAGCTCGCCGAGTTCGTGGGCGCGGAGCGCGCGCTGCTTTTCTCCACCGGCTACATGGCGAATCTGGGCGTGGCGGCGGCGCTCGCGGAGCGCCACAGCGTTATCTTCGAAGACCGGCTCAACCATGCCTCGCTTATCGACGCCGCGCGGTTGACGCAGGCCAAGGTCCGGCGCTATCCGCACGCCGATGGCGCGCGGCTCGCCGCGCTCATGGCAGAGGCGAAGAACGTCGCGCTTATCATGACCGATGCCGTATTCAGCATGGACGGCGATATCGCGCCGCTTGCGGATCTCGTCCGCCTCGCCGCCGAGCACGGCGCGCGGCTGCTTGCGGATGACGCGCACGGGCTGGGCGTTCTGGGCGCGAACGGGCGCGGAACCTTCGAACAGCTCTCCGTGCCGCTCGCGCCGCCGGCCATTTTGATGGGCACGCTCGGCAAGGCCTTCGGGACCTTCGGCGCGTTCGTGGCGGGCGAGGCAGCGCTCGTCGAAACGCTGATCCAGCATGCGCGCACCTATATCTATACGACGGCGCTCCCGCCCGCGGTGGCCGAGGCCACGCGCGCAAGTCTCAAGCTCGTAACCGCGGAGTCCTGGCGGCGCGAGCGGCTGCGCGCGCTGGTGGCGCGGTTTCGCGAAGGCGCGCAGGAACTCGGGTTTGCGCTCGCGGCCGCCGAGACGCCGATCCAGCCGCTCATCATGGGAGAATCCGAGCGCGCGCTTGCCGCGAGTCGCACATTGCGCGCGCGCGGCATCCTGGTGCCGGCGATCCGCCCGCCGACCGTGCCGGAGGGCTCGGCGCGGCTGCGCGTCACCTTCTGCGCCAATCACACTGAGGCGCAGGTGGATCGGCTGCTGGACGCGCTCAATGCGATTCGGACAGCGGCGTGACGCTCTATTACGAACGCGCGGGCCACGGCCCCGACATCGTGCTCGTGCACGGCTGGGGGCTGCACGCAGGCATCTGGTCGGAGCTGGCGCAAGATTTGAGCAGGCGCCACCGCGTGACGGCGGTGGATCTGCCTGGACACGGACGCAGTCGCGGGACACCGGCGGATACATTCACGCCGGAATCTCTGGCGAAGGAGATCGAGAAAATTCTGCCGGGGCCGGCGGTCTGGCTCGGCTGGTCGCTGGGAGGGCTCGTGGCGCTGGCGGCCGCACGGCACATGCCGCAGGCGGTCGCGAAGCTCGTTCTGGTCGGCGCCACGCCCAAGTTCGTGCAGGCTCCGGATTGGGACTGCGCGCTCGTGCCGGAGATTCTGGATGGGTTTGCGCAGGAGATCGAGACGGACACGCGCGCGGCGCTCACGCGGTTTTTGAGTTTGCAGTTGGGTGACGGCGAGGCCGAGCGCGTGACGCTCCGTCGCCTGCGTGCCGAGCTGTTTCGGCACGGTGAACCCGAGCTGACGGCGTTGCGCGCCGGCCTGCGGCTGCTCAAGGAGACGGACCTGCGCGGCGCGCTTTCCGGCATCGAAGCCCCGACGCTCGTGCTGCACGGCGGCCGCGACCGGCTGGCGCCACCGGATGCGGCGCGGCGGCTCGCGGCGAGCGTGAGACAGGCAAGGCTCGTCCTGTTCGAGACCGCGGGGCACGCGCCATTCCTGTCGCATGCAGCGCAGTTCAATCGGGAATTGGAAGTAATGGCGCTACCGTAATCGAAGACAGCGGGCGTGCCAAAAACAACCCCCTCTCCCTCGATGGGAGAGGGTCGGGGCTGATGTTTCCCCGCCTTTCCCAAATGAAATACCTTCCCACTCAACGTATTGAAGACAAGGAGCGCAGAAAGAGCGCGTG
>MFSU01000003.1:8184-30556 GCA_001785115.1 Candidatus Muproteobacteria bacterium RBG_16_65_34 | reverse complement strand
GCGTCGAGACGGGCAAGGCGACGGTCGTGTTCGCCGTGGCCGGCGACATGGCGCTGCTGCCGGTGTACGAGGCGAAGGAACTGCTCGAGCGCGACGGTTACCGCGTGCGCATCGTCGCCGTGGTGAGCCCGCGCCGTCTCTACCGCCCGGGCGATGTCGCCTGGGAGTCCTGCGCGGAGCCGGACGGACGGTTCCTGAGCGACGGGGCGTTCGATGCGCTCTTCGGCGGCGATGCGCTCATCGGAGTCACCGGCGGCGCCTCCGCGACGCTCGAGCCCGTCCTGCTCCGGGCGCAAGGCCCGCGGGATGTCTTCGCCTGGAAACGCGGCGAGACCACGGCGAGCCCGAAGGAGATCATGGAACTCAACGGCCTTACGGGCGCGGCCATGACGGCGCGCGCGAAGCAGTTGCTCAAAAAACAATAGACAGGATTAACAGGATTTACAGGATTGGATAATCAGTCGTGAGTCTTGAGTCTAGAGTCTTTGTTCTAATCCTGTTAATCCTGTTAATCCTGTTAATCCTGTCTATTCTAGTTCTCTCGATGATCGGGTGAAAACGAAAATCATCGTTCTCGACGACGACCCCACCGGCTCGCAGACGGTGCATGGCTGTCTACTGCTCACGCGCTGGGATGTCGCCACGCTGCGCGAGGGGATCGACGATTCCGCGCCGCTTTTTTTCGTTCTGACCAACACCCGCGGGGTGGACGCCGCCCGCGCCGGCGCGATCGTGCGGGAGGTCTGCCGCAACTTAAAGACCGCGCTCGCCGGGCGCGACATCCACCCGATCCTCGTCAGCCGCTCGGACTCGACCCTGCGCGGGCATTACCCGATCGAGACCGACGCGATCGCCGCGGAACTCGGGCCGTTCGATGCGCATTTCCTCGTGCCGGCCTTCTTCGAGGGCGGGCGCGTGACGCGCGACTCGGTGCACTATCTGCGCAGCGAGGGCCGCGAGATTCCGGTGCACGAGACCGAATTCGCGCGCGACTCGGTGTTCGGCTACCGCCACAGCTTCTTGCCGGACTACGTGGAGGAGAAGACCAAGGGCCGCATCAAGGCCTCCACCGTGGCGCGGTTCGTGCTGGCGGACATCCGCGCCGGTGTCTACGACCGGCTGATGGCGTTCACAGGCGACGTCTGCGCGGTTGTGGACGCCGAGACCCAGAGCGACCTCGATCGCTTCACCGACGACGTGCGCCGCGCGGTCGCCGCGGGCAAGCGCTTTCTGTTTCGCAGCGCCGCAAGCCTGCTCACCTCGCTCGCGCGGCTGCCGCCGCAGCCGGTGGCGCCCGAGCGCATGGGCCGGTACGCCCTTGCGGGCCGGGCCGGCGCGGTGGTAGTGGGTTCGCACGTGCCGCGCAGCACGCGCCAGCTCGAGGCGCTGCTCGGGCGGCCGGACGTGGTTCCCTTCGAGGTGGATGTGGGGCGGATACCTGCGGAAGCCGACCGCATGCTCCTTTCCCTGGTCGGACAGATCGAGCACACGCATCGCGCCGGCATGACGCCGGTGATTTACACCAGCCGCACGGAGCGCGATTTCGCCGATCGCGCCGAGAGACTCAAGTTCGGGGCGCAGGTCTCGGCTTTTCTCATGAACGTCGTGCGCAACCTACCGCGCACGCTCGGCTATCTCGTGAGCAAGGGCGGCATCACCTCGAACGATGTGCTGAGCGACGGCCTCGGACTTCGGTCCGCGCGGCTCCTCGGCCAGATCCTGCCCGGCGTATCGGTCGTGCGCTGCCCGGCGGACCATCCGCGTTTCCCGGACCTGATGGTTGTGATCTTTCCCGGCAACGTGGGCGACGATCAGGCTTTGGCGACCGTGTTCGAGCGCCTCAGTCACGCAGCCGACGCGCGGAGAGGCGCCGCCCCGCGCGCCTGAACCGGCGCTTACATCGGCCGCCCAATCGTGTATCGTTTGTGTCTAGAAGCTGTCTCAAAAGAACTTGAAACGCAGATGAACGCGGATAATTGAAGGGAACCTCTAAAGATGTTTTTCACCGCAGAGAACGCAGAGCACGCAGAGAAAATCCATTTCTGTTTAAGTAGCTTCGTGCCTCTGCGGCGCTGTGTTGGGCCGGATGTACCCGTGAATAACGGGAATTCTTAGAGATTCCCTGAAGATATAAACGCTGGTTCACCACGTTCTTCATGTATCTGCGGTCATCCCTAATAAAAATCTGCGTTAATCCGCGTTTAAAGTATTTCTGAGGCAGGTTCTATGCAGACCGCGCTCGCCGATTTCATCCGCGACACCGCGCAGGGGCGCGAGGCCGACGCCATTCTGCGCGCCTGCGTACACTGCGGCTTCTGCAACGCCACTTGTCCGACGTATCAACTCTTGGGCGATGAGCTCGACGGCCCGCGCGGGCGTATCTATTTAGTCAAGCAGATGCTCGAAGGCGCGGAGGTCAGCCGCCGCACGCTCGCGCACCTCGACCGCTGCCTCACCTGCCGCAACTGCGAGACCACCTGTCCCTCGGGCGTGCAGTACGGGCGGCTCGCGGACATCGGGCGCGAGCTTATCGAGGAGAAAGTAAAACGGCGTTGGTCCGACCGGTTTGCCCGCTGGGCGCTGCGGAAAATTACCCCCTATCCCGCGCGTTTCACCCCGCTGCTGCGGCTCGGTCAATTTTCCCGTCCCCTGTTGCCGCCATCCCTCAAACGCAAAATCCCGCGGTATCGACGCACCGCCGCTGCTTATCCCCCTCTCCCTCCGGGAGAGGGCAGGGGTGAGGGGATAGCTTCTCGCGCCATAAGCATCCGCAAGATGCTCGTGCTCGAAGGCTGCGTCCAGCCCGCCATCGCCCCCAACATCAACGCCGCCGCCGCGCGCGTGCTCGATCGGCTCGGCATCCGCCTGATTGCCGCCAAGGGCGCGGGCTGCTGCGGCGCGGTCTGCCACCACACCTCCGGGGTCGAGGAGGGCCTCGCGTTCGCCCGCCGCAACATCGACGCCTGGTGGCCGCATACCGAATCGGGCTGCGAGGCCATCGTCATGACCGCGAGCGGTTGCGGCGCGCACGTGAAGGAATACGGCCACCTGCTTCAAGCGGATCCGAATTACGCGGCGAGGGCGAGGCGGGTTTCGGAGCTCACGAAGGACATCAGCGAGATTCTGGCGGGGCAGGATCTCTCGGCGCTCAAACCCGCCGAGGCCGGAATGAAGGTCGTGTTTCACTCGCCTTGCACGCTCCAGCACGGGCAGAATCTCAACGGCGTGGTGGAAGGGATTCTGCGCGGGCTCGGTTTCACGCTCACGCCAGTGCCGGACGCGCACCTCTGCTGCGGCTCGGCGGGGACTTATTCCATTCTGCAACCGGAGTTATCGCAGCGACTGCTCAAAAACAAAGTCGACGCCCTGCAATCCGGACACCCCGATGTCATCGCCACCGCCAATATCGGTTGCCTCGCGCATCTGCAAAGCGGTTCAACTGTACCGGTGAGACATTGGGTGGAATTGGTGGCGAGTCAAGGATAACGCAGAGTTCACCGGCCGAGAGCCCGCGCCAGCGAGACCGAGGTCCGGTGGAACGACGGGTCGGGCAGCATCATAAAAGCTCTTTGAATTTTTCAGGTGTGATCCGCATATCGTCGATAATGCCATGCAGAGTCTTTGACTTAATATCACGGCCTGCATGGACGGGGATAACAACACGGGCCTTGTCAGAAGGGCGGTAACATATGGCATGGGTGAGGTTCGAGTGAGGTTGGGTAGAGTAGAGGGCAGGAACACGGTGTTCCTGCCCTCTACTCTACCCTTCACCGTGCCTTCACCGTGGTTAGAAGCCGGTCCTTACCCGATTATGCGCCTTTGGACTTGAACGCCATGCGCGGCTTCACCTGTATTGTTAATTTTAGCGTATTGATGTCTTTCCATTTTTGCATGCAATTCATAACAAACTGGGTCTTCTCCTTTGGTTTTACTTGCCCTTGGACATTCCCCACGCACTGCTCGATTAGCTGGTTGCCATCGAAGACGGAGCCAGAAAGTGAAACATTCTCTATCGTGAACTGGTAGGAATTCTCAAGACTCCCAAGGATAACTAAATGGCCATCGGTTGTGCGGGTGGCACTGACAGTTGGAAGAATGTTTTCTTCAAGGTCATGCCCCTGCAATATTGTTGTTCCGCCAACATCAAGGAACTTCGATACGGCAAGAAACACGATCAAGACGCCAACGGCAAACCCGATTCCGGCGAGGATGGATTTCCAGAACATGGCAAGAACGTTATTCATGAATGCCCCTTTGGCGCATGAATATGCCAGCGCGGTCGGGTATTTGTTTCTTGTGGCGCGTCAATATCAGGCCGCGAACCGCAGAATTTCCACTTCAGTGCCGCTTTTCACGGATTCTTCCGCGCGCTGCATGACCTGTTTCGCGACGTTCTCGGACAAATAATACTCGCCGCAGTTTTCGCACACGTCCGCCGGAACGCCCTTGAAGATGACCGTCGTTTCTCCGCGTTGGAGCGTGACCGTTACCTGACCGGGCCTGGTTTCACCTTGTTTGCAGAGGGCGCATTTCATGGCGTTCTCCTGGTCTTGAAATCGACGTTCCACTGGGCGGGGTCCGGTGGGTAAGCTGTAATGGTGAGACACGTCTCGCTCAGTTTATCCTTTGCCACGACAACGTGTATCGGGAGCGATCTCACGAAGCCCAGTATCAGATAGCTGGGGAAAGGAGCATCTTCCGGATATTCGGTTATGACTTCCCCGGAAGCAACTACGGCGAGCACGTCATCCACGCTGATTCTGCGCTCAAACATGCGTCGCAGAGCGTGCCCGCTGAACTTAACCTCCCTGCATCTCATCCCCGGCATCCACAAGCCTTCGTGTAGTTGAGTTATTTTGGATCATTGTTGGCGTTACATCAAATTCGATGGCTGCTAACCGGAATTAGCGTTCAATACCGCATGAGGGTCAAATGCCAACTTTAACTGGCGGTGCAGCGAAATAAGCCCGGGTGAAAGAACAGCAAGAGGCGCCCGCTTCTGGTTGAGACTGCGAAACAGGGTTGCATGACCGCCAACTTCTTCCGTCTCTTGGCGGATGTCTGCGGCTGGTGTGTCGGACTTGAGCCAGCGCTGCGCGCCGCCCCAGTCGGTGAGCCATTTGCCCGGCAGGTCGATCGGCGGCGTGGCGCTTGGGATTGAAAGGCGCCAGAGCGGCGAACCGTTTTGGAAAAAGTTGAGCCGGTGCTCGCGAATCTCACGCCAGAATCTTTCGCTATTTTCGACAGCGTTGCCGCCGAGCTTCGCCTGCGCGGCGCGCACGCCCGATTCGGTTCCGGACAGCCGAAAATATAAAGTATCGTCCGCGTGGCAGGCGGCGGACAGGGGGAGCGGCTGCGCGGCCCAGGCGTTCATTTGCTTGACGGCTTCGGCCGCGTTCATCTCGAAGGCGAGGGTCAGCTCCCGCGCCGGCTTTGGCAGCACTTTGAGGGAGACTTCGAGCAGCACCCCGAGCGTCCCGAACGCGCCCACCATCAGGCGCGAGACGTCGAAGCCGGCGACATTCTTCATCACCTGTCCGCCGAATCGGAGAATCTCGCCCTTGCCGTTGATGATCTTTGCGCCGAGCACGAAGTCGCGCGCCGCCCCGGCGTAAGGCCGGCGCGGGCCGGAGAAGCCGCAGGCGATGGTGCCGCCGAGGGTTGCGGCCTCACCGAAATAGGGCGGCTCGAAACCCAGCATCTGACCGCGTTCCGCAAGCGCCGCCTCGATCTCGGCGAGTGGCGTCCCGGCGCGGGCGGTGATGACGAGCTCGGTGGGCTCGTAGGAAACAACGCCGCGGTGGCCGGTGACGTCGAGCGGCGTGCCCGAAAGCGCACCGGTGTAGAACGCCTTTGTTCCATTCCCCTGGATGGCAAGCAGCGCATGATTCGCCGCGGCTTCGCGTACGGCGTCGGCGAGTTTTTGGGAAATGTCGGCGTTGTTTGTCATGGGGTCGGTTCTATATTTCTATATTTTTCTCTGTGCTCTCTGTGCCCTCTGCGGTGAATGCTCTTATCAAAATCTTTCCATCTCGGGAAACTTGAGCTTGCCGCCGTGCACGTGCATGCGCCCGAACTCGGCGCAGCGCGCGGGTTTGGGCACGGCCTTGCCGGGGTTGAGCAGGCCCTTGGGATCGAACGCGGCCTTGAGCGCGTGGAACTGCGCCAGCTCCTCCTGCGTGAACTGCACGCACATCTGGTTGATCTTCTCCACCCCGACGCCGTGCTCGCCGGTGATCGTCCCGCCGACGGCCACGCAGAGCTCGAGAATCCGGCCGCCGAACTCCTCGGCGCGCGCGAGCTGCCCGGGCTGATTGGCGTCGTACAGAATGAGCGGATGCAGATTGCCGTCGCCGGCATGGAATACGTTCGCGACCGGCAGGCCGTACTCCTGGGAGAGCTTGCCGATCGCGGTCAGCACTTGTCCGATGTGCTTGCGCGGGATGGTGCCGTCCATGCAGTAGTAGTCGCGTGCGATGCGCCCGACCGCCGGAAACGCGTTCTTGCGCCCGGCCCAGAACTTGAGCCGTTCGGCCTCGTCGCGCGAGGCGCGGACCTCCGTCGCGCCCCGGCCGAGCAGCAGCTCGCGCACCTGCACGATGCCCTCGGCGACTTCCTCGGCGGTGCCGTCAAGCTCGCAGAGCAGGATCGCCGCGGCCTCGTTGGGGTAACCCGCGCGCGCGTACTCGTTAACCGCACGGATCGCAAAGTTGTCCATCATCTCGAGTCCGCTGGGAATGAAGCCCGACGCGATGACGGTGGCGACCGCCTCGCCCGCTTTCTCCACACTGTCGAAGGCAGCGAGCACGACTTGCGCATATTCGGGCTTGGGCAGGAGCTTCACCGTGATCTCGACGATGACGCCGAGCATACCCTCGGAGCCCGTCAGGAGTGCGAGCAGATCGTAGCCGGGGCTGTCGAGTGTCTTTCCGCCGAGCGTGATGAGCTCGCCGTCCATAGTAAGAAACTTGAGGCCGAGGACGTTGTGCACGGTGAGACCGTATTTGAGGCAATGCACCCCGCCCGCGTTCTCGGCGACGTTGCCGCCGATGGAGCAGGCGATCTGCGAGGAGGGATCGGGCGCGTAGTAAAGCCCGAGGGGTGCGGCGGCCTCGGTGATCGCGAGGTTGCGCACGCCGGGTTCGAGCGTCGCGGTGCGGTTTTCGGGATCGATCTCGAGGATGCGGGTGAACTTGGAAAGCGAGAGCAGCACGCCGTCCTCGAGCGGCAGCGCGCCGCCCGAGAGTCCGGTGCCGGCGCCGCGCGCCACGACGGGGATGTTCCGCTCGTCACACAGCCGCAGGACGCGGCTCGCCTGCTCGATGGTATCGGGCAACACTACGATCCAGGGGAGCTTGCGGTAGGCCGTGAGCCCGTCGCACTCATACGGCCGCAGGTCTTCCTCGTCCGTGAGCACCCCCGCGGGCGGCAGGAACTGGCGCAAGGCGCGGGCGACGGCGGCCTTGTCCGGGAGCGTGCGGGCGGGGATGGGCTGCGGTTGGCTCATGGGGCAATCCCTGGGCGACCCGATGGTTATTGACCCGGCACGAACACTCTTGAACCACGGCGGCAAGCGATGAGCATTTTCTGGCCTGGGTGGCGCCATGAATGTGCCGGGCCAATAACGAAAATCATCATGAATTCTCGATTATTGAGGCGGCAGGACGGCATCAATTCTGGGTCACGGTAGACATAAGCCGTCGCAGATGTTCAGTCGATTCATGCCGCCTCAATAATCGATGCTTTCAAGCATAACACGCCCGCCGGGGACACTAACTGGGTTATACTTGCGCCCAGCAAAAATCCGCCGTTTGATTTTCAGCGCCTTCACCCTTATCCATTACCCCGATCGGTTGTTTCCATGCAAACCGCACGCGACCTCTTTTCCTACCGCAAGTACTGGGCGAAGCGCCTGACGCCGGCGCCGTTCCTGCCCATGTCGCGCGCCGAGATGGAGGCGCTCGGCTGGGATTCCTGCGACATCATATTAGTCACCGGCGACGCCTACGTGGACCTGCCGAGTTTCGGCATGGCGATCGTCGGGCGCGCGCTCGAGGCCCAGGGGTTTCGCGTCGGCATCGTGAGCCAGCCCGACTGGAAGAGCGCGGAGGCGTTCAGGGCGCTCGGCCGGCCCAATCTCTTCTTCGGCATCACCGCCGGCAACATGGACTCGATGGTGAACCGCTACACCGCCGACCGCAAGATCCGCTCGGACGACGCCTACACGTCGGGCGCCGTCGCCGGCAAGCGCCCGGACCGCGCGGTGATCGTGTACGCGCAGCGCGCCCGCGAGGCCTACGGCGACGTGCCCATCGTCATCGGCGGCATCGAGTCGAGCCTGCGACGCATCGCCCACTACGACTACTGGTCCGACAAGGTGCGCCGCTCGATCCTGCTCGACGCCAAGGCGGATCTCCTGGTGTACGGCAATGCCGAGCGTCAGATCGTCGAGATCGCCCACCGGCTGGCCGCCGGCGAGCCCATTTCAAGCACCACCGATGTGCGCGGCACCGCATTCGTCCGTAACGCCCTCCCCGAAGGCTGGACGGAAATAGATTCCACGCACGTCGACACGCCCGGCCCGCTCAACCCGGCGGCGAATCCCTACGCAACCGAGGAGGAGATGCGTGCCGCTTCGGCGCCGATGCAGGCACCGGCGGTTAATGTTGTCCAGTTCCATAAACGCCGGCCGACGCCGGAGGACCGCGACCGCACCGCGGTACGATTGCCATCGTTCGAGCAGGTTGCCGCCGACCCCGTGCTCTACGCCCACGCCTCGCGCGTGATGCATCTCGAGACCAATCCCGGCAATGCCCGCGCGCTCGTGCAGCGCCACGGCGACCGCGACGTGTGGCTCAACCCGCCGCCCGTCCCGCTCACGACCAAGGAAATGGACTCGCTCTACGAGCTTCCCTACCAGCGCGTGCCGCACCCGAGCTACGGCGAGGCGAAGATCGCGGCCTACGAGATGATCCGCTTCTCGATCGCGATCCAGCGCGGCTGCTTCGGCGGCTGCACGTTCTGCTCGATCACCGAGCACGAAGGCCGCATCGTCCAGTCGCGCTCCGAGGACTCCGTGATCCGCGAGATCGAAACCATCCGCGACGCGGTGCCCGGGTTCACCGGCGTCATCTCCGACCTCGGCGGCCCCACGGCCAACATGTACCGCATCGCCTGCAAGAGCAAAGAAATCGAGTCCGTCTGCCGCAAGCCCTCGTGCGTCTACCCGGACATCTGTCAGAACCTCGTTACCGACCACGCGCCGCTCATCCGGCTCTACCGGCGCGCGCGGGCGGTGCCGGGTGTCAAAAAGGTTCTGATCAGCTCCGGCGTGCGCTACGACCTTGCGGTCGAGTCGCCGGAGTACGTGAAGGAGCTGGTGACGCACCACGTCGGCGGCTATCTCAAGATCGCGCCCGAGCACCTGCGCGAGGGGCCGCTCGCGAAGATGATGAAGCCCGGGGTGGGGTCGTACTATAAATTCAAGGAGCTGTTCGAGAAGTATTCCAAGGAGGCGGGCAAGGAGCAGTACCTGGTTCCGTACTTCATCGCCGCGCACCCGGGCACGAGCGATGAAGACATGCTCGAGCTCGCACTCTGGCTCAAGTGCAATAACTATCGCGCCGATCAGGTGCAGGCCTTCCTGCCGACACCGATGACCAGCGCCACAGCGATGTACCACACCGGCAAGAACCCGCTGCGCAAGGTGACGCATGCCAGCGAGGACGTCTTCATTCCCAAGGGCCTCAAGATCCGCCGGCTGCACAAGGCGTTCCTGCGCTACCACGATCCCAACAACTGGCCGGTGCTGCGCGCGGCCTTGAAGCGCATGGGTCGCGTCGACCTGATCGGTCCTGGAAAGCATCAGCTCGTGCCGGCATACCAGCCCGCGGGCACGGGACACGCCCCGGAAGGCGGGCGCGGGTACAAGGTATTCCACACGGTGTACGCCGACCGGCCGCGCTTATCGAAGTCGGCCCGCGCCAACAAGTCGCATCCGCACGCCCGCGCCAAACCCGGCAGCCCCGTGGGCCGCGGCAAGCGCGGCGGCGCCTGAGGAATGCGTATGGCTCCCGAGGATCCGCTCTTGCAGTCGCCACGGCGCTTCTTCGCGCGCGGCTGGCTCGCCTGGCTCATCCTGATCCCGGCGGTCCTCGCCACGCTCGCGCTCGGCGTTCTTTTCTTCGCGCTGTTTTTGGCGCTGCTCGCGGTTGCGGCGCTTGTGATCGGGTTGCGGCTCTGGTGGTTGCGCCGGCGGCCCCACCGCCCGAGATCATCCGAGATCATCGAGGCCGAATACGAGGTAATCCAGGAACGCGAGAAGACGAACCGGAAACAACCCAAGTAGCCAAGCGTAAGTATCTTGTAGTTACTGCCTTTGTAACCTCATTATCCATATCCCAACCGGTGCGATTCTTGGGATCGGAAACTCCCGGCAGTTTTTGAAGCGCGCCGTCCCCAGCCAAGTTCAACTCGTGCGTCCCCCGTGGCCGGTCGTCTGTGTTTCGGCGGACCGCTTATCGGCGCGTTACTGCCAAGTGCTCCTTGATTTAAGGGTCGCTTAAGGGCCGGACGGCATGATGGGCGAACATGCCTGCCCGACTCGAAGCTTCCCCGATGTCGCCAGCTCGTCGCTTTCCGGGTACCAGCTTGCGGTAGGCGTTGCCGAGGCAGTCTCCGGACAACCTGCGCGCATCTGCAGGCTGTTCTCTGATGAACGGTATTGACTGCGCTAATATTTGGGATTATATTCCCAAATGTATGAGCGCACCAACAAAGTACACCCAGACGCTGTCAGCGGCAGTCATCAAGCTGTTGCGTCCCCTGATTCGTATTTTGTTGCGTAACGGCATGTCTTTTAACGCTTTTGCTGACTTAGCGAAGCGGGTTTATGTGGATGTCGGTATGGAAGAGTTCGGGATTCCCGGGAAAAAGCAGACGGTTTCCAGGGTTTCCATCCTGTCCGGGCTTTCGCGCAAAGAGGTCCAGCGTGTGCTCAACATCCGCGAGCCGAAAGATACGAAAGAGGTCGAGCGTTACAACCGCGCGGCCCGGGTAGTTGCCGGCTGGGTCCGGGATCGGGACTTCACGGACACCGCCGGCAACCCGCTGGCCCTGAGCCAGGACGAGGGGGACGCGAGCTTCAGCCGGTTGGTCAAGCGCTACAGCGGGGATGTGCCGGCGCGGGCGGTGCTCGATGAGCTGTTGCGCGTCGGTACGGCCGAGCGTCTCGAGGATGGACGCATCCGCCTGCTGGCGCGCGCCTACATTCCGCGCACCAGCGATCTCGACAAGATCGAGATCCTCGGAACCGATGTCGCGGACCTGACTTATACGATCGACCACAACCTGCAGCAAGGCGCCGCCGACCCGATGTTCCAGCGCAAGGTGATGTACGACAACCTGCCCGCCGAGGCCGTTAACGCGTTCCGCTCCTTGAGCGCGGAGCAGGCACAGGCTTTGTTGGAAAAGATGGATCAGTGGTTGTCGCAGCACGACCGCGACGTGAATTCATCCGTAGCCGGTACGGGGCGTATGCGCGCCGGAATCGGGATTTACTATTTCGAGGAAAACCTCGGGAAGCAGCCGGAGGAGGTCTGATATGTACATGGCGCTTTTTCGGAACCTGAACATGACGGCGTGGACGCTTCTGGCGATCGTCGTCCTCGGCGCGGAGCAAGCGCAGGCGTTGCTGGAAAAGGTGGAACGGAAGTTGTCGAAACGCGGTCGCGACGTGAATTCATCCGAGGCCGGCACGGGAGGCATGGGTGCCGGGAGCGGGTTTGACGATCTCGAGGAGCACTTCGAGAAACAGCCGGAGGAGGTCTGATATGTACTTGGCGCTTATTCGAAAGCTCGGTTTGACGGCGGGGACACTTCTGGCGATCGTCGCCTGCGGCGGCGGAGACGGCGGCTACAGCACCGCCGGCGGCGGTACCGGCGGCACGGGTGTGAGTTACGGCTCGATCGCTGCGTTCGGCAGCATCGTCGTTAACAACGTGCACTTTAACGTCGTGAATAGCGCCGTTACAGAAGACGGCGTCGTCAGACCATCTGATGACACCGACGACAAGCGCGGCCTGAAGCTCGGCATGGTGGTTGAGGTCGCAGGTACGTTCGATAGCGATACCACAGGCACGGCGACGACCGTCACCTACCGCAACAACCTCATCGGGCCGGTTACAACTATGAGTCCGAACCCAATTAATGTGGGCGGACAGTCGACAATCGTGGCCGCGGGCCAGACCGTGCTGATCGATAGTCAGACCGTGGTTGCGACGGCGTCCACGCCGGCTGACGGGAATCTGAATCAGTCTCCTTACACCACGTTGCCTTTAGCGCCGGGCAATGTGATTGAAGTTAGTGGACTCAGGGATGTTACCGGGCACATCCATGCGACGCGTGTTGAGGTGAGAAGCATTGACCTTGCCTCCTTCACCAGCGCCGGCCATGAAATTGAAGTCAAAGGGACCATTGCGAGCCTCGGACCTGTGATGAACACGTTCCGGATCGGTGAGCTGATTGTCGATTATGGTTCGGCCAATACTCAAGATTTGCCAGGAGGGACTCCCGCCGTAGGGCAGTTCGTGGAGGTGCAGGGTACGAGCTTCGACGTCATGAGCAACACATTGATGGCGACTGAGGTTGAACCTGTGGAGGACGAAGGTTTTGGAGCGACGACAAGTGCCAGCAAGGCGGAAGTGGAAGGCTTTGTCACCGATGTCGCCAACTTTGCATCGCAAAGCCAATTCAAGGTCGGCAATCAGTTGGTGCAGACCACGGTGTATACGGTTTTTGAAAACGGGGGGCCTGGTGGCATCGCTGTGGGTGTCAAGGTGGAAGTGGACGGCTCGCTAGCGGGCGCGACACTGACCGCCACGAAGGTCTCGTTCAAATAGTCGCATCGCAAGTGATGCTGGCAACGAGGGATCAATGGATGTCAAAACGCGATCGCGACGTGAATGCATCCATGACCGGCGCGGGATGCAGCGCGCCGGAATCGAGACTGATTATTCCGAGGGGAACCCTCGTGAGACAGCCAAAAGGAGGTTTGATATGAGCTTGGCACTTGTTCGAAGCATGACTGTGGCGATCTGTGCGCTCCTGAGCGTCGCGGCCCATGGTGGCGACAGCGGCCATGGCGCGAGCGCCGGCACGAGCGTCAGCTACGGTCCGGTTACCGATTTTGGCAGCGTGTGGGTCAATGGCGTGGAGTTCGCCACCACGAACAGCTCCGTTACGGTGGATAACAGCGCCATGCCGGACGATGCACACGACGCCGGTCCTGACCATCACCGCGGTCTGAAGCGCGGGATGGTCGTTAGGGTCGAAGGTTCGTTCGACAGTGACGGCGTGACGGGAACGGCCACGCGCGTCACGTACCGCAGCAACCTCATGGGGCCGATCACCAAGATCAGCGCTCATGCTTCCGGCCGGGTTTTGACGCTGGTGGCCGCGGGCCAGACCGTGCTGATAGACAGTCAGACCTGGGTTGCAACGCCCACGATGGCTGACATGCAGGGGGTTGCGGCCGCCGCCGGTGCGCTCGCCACGGGCAACGTGGTCGCAGTCAGCGGGCTGCCGGAGGCCACCGGAGCGATCCGGGCGACGCGCGTCGAGAAAACGAGCGACACCCTCGCCGCGTACGTTGCTTATGGCGGCGAAATTGAAGCCAAAGGCACGATCCGGAATATCGGCGCCGCGAGCTTCAACATCGGCAACCTGACCGTCCGTTATGCTGCCGGGACGACCGCGCTTCCGACGGAGGGCCTCCGGGATGGGCAGCCCGTCGAGGCGAAGGGCGCGAGCTTCGACGCCTCGACCAACACGCTGGTCGCCACCCGGATCACGCCCGACGCCGATACGCTCGGCGTGACGGATGCCGGCAAAGTGGAGATAGAAGGTTTTGTCTCCGCCGTGACGTCGCGGGATATCGGTGTTCTCTTTACTGTCGGTACTCAGCCGGTGAAGACGACACCGTCAACGAATTTCGAACCCGCGGGTGGCGAAATAATCACGGGCGCCAGGCTGGAAGTGGAAGGCGTCCTGACGGGTGGGACACTGACCGCCACAAAGATCTCGTTCAAGTAATTGCACCGCGACGCCAATGCTGTCGGAAAAGACGGTTAAGTGGCTTGGAGTAATCTAATGACTACCAATCTGACAAACATCAAATATGGCCTGGCGTTGGTAATGCTTGGGCTGCTCTTCGGTATCGGCCTCGGCATAACATTTGGGGTCAACGAGGATTTTTTTAAAGAGTATGTGGCTCAAGGGGTCGCCGCGCACCCAGAGCTTCATGACGCGCAAAGCCAAGCAAAGATATGGCGCTATGCCCAACGAGCGCATTTTCACGCCACAGGAATCGCAACTTTCTCTATTGGGTTATTGCTCCTCGTTGTAGCGTCTGGTCTCAAAGAAACATTTAAGAAGATCGCCGCAGTGCTTATCGGCCTCGGATGCTTTTATCCGTTCGCTTGGCTGTCAATGTTTCTTCTTGCGCCGTCTATCGGCACTGACGCAGCGCACTCGCACCCGACTACAGAGCTATTTACCTATATTGGTACAGGTGGGTTGCTTCTCGGCTTGGCGATCTTGCTTGCCAATCTTTTTCTTGGATTATTCAGTGAGTCAAACGATCGCTATCAACGCCGTCAACGCGGACAGCAAAAAAGCGACGCGTCTTCGTCGCCCCGCTTTTTACCGCCGGTTATGGCGAGCGATCAACGGCTGGTGAAACGCGATCGCGACATGAGTTCATCCGTGACCGGCATCGGCACGTGACGCAACGCACCGCACCGGAAGCGGCGCGATATGGGGACGCGTTGAAACGGCCAGGGGGCTTTTCAGCAACAAATTGTTAACTGGCGCGGGGAGCGCCTCGAGCAACATCCTGAGGAGGTCTGATATGAAGTTGGGGATTTTACGCAACATGGCATTGATGGGGTCGGCGCTGGCGGTTGTCGTGGCCTGTGGCGGCGGTAGCGGTAGTGGCAGCGGCAGTGGCGCCACTGCGGTCAGCTACGGCCCGATCACCCAATTCGGCAGCGTGTATGTCAACGGCGTGGAGTACTTCACGACCACGACGAGCAGCGTTAAAGAGGACGGAAACGAGGGGCCGGGCGAAGACGAGGGCGCGGGCGAGAGCGAGCATCATCGCGGCCTGAAGCTCGGGATGGTCGTCAAAGTCGAAGGCGATCACGACGGCGACGGCCAAGGGACCGCCACCCACATCGAATACCGGAACAACCTGATCGGGCCGGCCGTCGTCACTGGCAGCCAACTGACGGCGCTCGGTCAGATCGTGAATGTAACCAGCAGCACCGTCGTGGCGAACGAGTCGGGGGCTGCGACGGAGAACCTGAACACCGGCGTGGCAGATGCGCTGGCGCTGATCTCGGGCAGAGTGATCGAAGTCAGCGGGCTGGTGGGCGTGGGCGGCGCCATCGACGCGACGCGGATCGAGATGAAGGCTCCGGGTTGGACCGGCGCCTACGAGATCAAAGGCACGGTTGCCGGCCTTGCGGTCGGGACGTTCCAGATCAATGGACTGACGGTCGCCTACAGCGCGAATTCGCTCGAAAATTCGCTGGACCTGGAACACGGGGCAACGCTAGCGAACGGCCAGTTTGTCGAGGTGAAGGGCTGGAGCTTTAACGCCAGCACCATCACCCTGACGGCGACCGAGGTCGAGCTCGTCGACGATGAGGGTTTCGGCGTGACGGCGAGCGCCCCCAAGGCGGAGATCGAAGGCCTTGTCACCGCTGTTACTTCGCAGGGCTTCACTGTCGGCACCCAGCCGGTGGTGACCACGTCGTCAACGATTTACGAGCACGGCGATTCCGCTGGAATAGTACAGGGCGCCAGACTGGAAGTGGAGGGCACCTTGTCGGGCGGTACGCTCACAGCCACAAAGATCTCGTTCAAGCACTAGCCGCACCGCCTGTTTTGGGACGGTGGTGTGCAGCCACCCCGGCCGAGGCCGCTGGGACGCGAGGACGGCGGCGCAGGCCGGGGCGAGGCCAAATCGAAGAGTTGCTCCTCCTCAGCACGATCTTGGCGACCCGAAAGGGTCGCCTTTTTTTTGCACAGTGCGCGGTGCGGCCCCTCCGGGAAAATCAGGCGAGTGTCAGCATCCACAGCCCCAGGCAGATCGTGACCATGGCCGCCAAACGCGCGCGCCATTGGATTCTTTCCTTGAAGCAGGTCATCGCGATGACGCTCGCGAGCACGATGCCGGCGTTGGTGAAGGCGACGGCGTAGGCCGCCGGGATGAACTGCATGGCGTAGATCACCAGGGCATAGGCGTTGCCGATGAACAGCCCGCCGACGATCCACTTCGCCGGGTGTGGCGCGGCCTTGGGGATCCAGTGGCCGAGCTGACGGTGGTTCTCCCAGGAAAGCGCCAGCCAGGCTGCGATAAACGAGACGCTCACGTAGCCGATCTGTGTGGCGTAAGAGGGCAGCGCCGCTACCGCGAGCTTGTTCGAGGTCGAGTAGATGCTGGTGGCGAGCGCGGCGGCGAGCGCCCAGGGAAGCGCGCGCGCCGGCGCACCGCCACGCGCGGTCGTGGCGAGCCAGAGCACTCCGGCGACGCTCAGGGCAATACCGAGCCAGCCGCTCGCCGGCAGCCGCTCGCCGAAGAGCTGTGTCGTCCACAGGGCGATGAGGATCGGCGAGCTGCGCGCGATCGGATAGACCAGCGGGACCGGCGCGTGACGGTAGGCAATCCCGAGCGCCACGAAATAGGCCGCCTCGGCGACGCAGGTGACGGCGAGCAGCAGCGCGAGGCGCCAGGACCACGCGGCCTCGGAGATGAGCGCCGCAATCGACCACGGTCCGACCAGCGCGAGAAACGCGAGCAGCGCCCACCACAGAAACCTCCGGTCCGGCTCGGTATGCCGCGCCGTGAGATTCCAGGCGACGTGCAGCAGGACCGAGAGCGCGAGCGCGGCCATGGCCAAGGTAGGCATGGCGGCATTCTAAAAGAGATAAAAACGATTATCCGCAGATTTCACAGATTGACGCAGATTTTAACTAGAAGCTACTCCAAGAAGCACCTCAAACGCAGATCAGCGCGGATACAACAGGGACGCCTCTATTGAAATCCGATATCTGCGTTAATCCGCGTTGAGAATAATATGAGAAAAGTAATCGGTGTAAATCTGCGGATCACTCAAGACATCAGATTGGCAAATAAAAAGGGCCTCCTTGCGGAAGCCCTTCTCGGTCCTGCCTTGCCTTTGCCGCCTTAAGCCGCGAGCACGTCTTTCATGGCGGTCAGCGCCTTGGCCTCGATCTGGCGGATGCGCTCGGCGGAAACGCCGTACTCGGCGGCAAGTTCGTGCAGCGTCGGTTTCTCCTCGTCGAGCCAGCGGCGTTGGACGATGTCGCGCGCGCGTGCATCGAGCGCGGCGAGCGCGGTCTTGAGGTTCTCGGCGCGCGCGCTCTCCTGGTCGGATTGGGTCGCCAGCACCTCCGGGTTATAGCGCATGTCCTGGAGGTAGCCCGACGGCGCGGCGCGGAAGGTCTCGTCATCGGCATCGCTCTCGGCGTCGAACGGCACGTCGGCGTTGCTCATCCGCCCCTCCATCTCCCGCACCGTCTCCGGCGTCACGTTCAGGGTCGTGGCGAGCGCATCGACCTCGCCACGGTTCATCCAGCCGAGGCGCGTGCGGGACTTGCGCAGGTTGAAGAAGAGCTTGCGCTGTCCTTTGGTCGTCGCGACCTTGACGATGCGCCAGTTGCGCAGGATGTAGTCGTAGACCTCGGCGCGGACCCAGTGGATGGCGAACGACATCAGCCGCACCTTGCGGCTCGGGTCGTAGTGCTTCACGGCCTTCATCAGGCCGATGTTGCCTTCCTGGATGAGGTCCGCCTGCGGCAGCCCGTAGCCCGAGAAGCCGCGGGCGACGTGCACCACATAGCGCAGGTTCGAGAGCACCAGTTGCCGGGCGGCCTCGAGATCGTTCTGGCGAAGATAGCGCCGCGCGAGCCGCCGCTCCTCCTCGGCCGTCAGGACCGGCAGGGCGTTCACGGCTTTGATGTAGGCGGCGAGGCCCTTTTCCGGATAAAGGTTGATGGCCAGCGCCAGAGATTGGGTCGTCATGATCGGTACCTCCCTCGTCATCCGCGCTTCCCGCGGATCAGGAAGCATCTTAGCACTCTCGATTTGAGAGTGCCAAACCTCGCGGAAAGTTCAACGGGAATGTCTTTGGTTTTCTGTGGGTTATCTAGGTTCTATGGCCCGGAGATGCCACCCCACCGCCAGGCGTGAGCCGAGCCATCCCAGGCCGGCGCCCGCGCCGAGGAGCAAAGCCGTCGCATCGAGCCCGAGACCCGCGGGCCCGAACCCGCTGCCGTAGAGATCGGCCAACTCGCGTATCGGTCCGGCCAGGGCCCAGAGACTGAGTTGCAGCAGCAGCCAGGCCAGCACCGCGCCCATAAAGCCCTGGATGAGGCCCTGGTAGAGGAACGGGCGGCGGATGAAGGCGTCGGTACCGCCCACGAGCTTCACGACCTCGATCTCCTCGCGCCGGCTCAAGACCGCGAGCCGGATGGTGTTGCCGACGATGAGCAACACGGCCGCGCCGAGCAGGCCCGCGAGGAGCCACATGCCGCGCTCGACGATCGCCAGCCAGCCGTGCAGCCGCCGTACCCACTCGAGGTCGAGCTGCGCGAGGTCCACCTCACGCAGGCCCGCGAGCTCCCGCACGAGGGCTTCGAGCGTTGCGGCGCCGCTGTGGGTCGTGGCGGGGTGCACCACGAGCACCGCCGGCAGCGGATTGCGCCCGAGCGCATCGAGCGCCTCGCCGAAGCCGGACAGGCGTTTGAACTCCGCGAGCGCCGCCTCGCGCGTGATGTGCTCCACCTTGGCGACGGCGGGCAGCGCGCGCAGCCGCTCGGCGAGCCGGCCGGCGGCGGCCTCGCCGACCTCACGTTTCAGAAAGAGCGAGATTTGCCCCGCGCCCTCCCAGCCGCTGCTCAGCCGGCGGGCGTTGTCGACGACCAGATACAATCCGCAGGGCAGGGCGAGCGTGATGCCGATGACGGCGACGGTGGCCGTCGTGGCGAGCGGCGCGCGCGCCAGCCGCCCGAGGATCGAGAAGAAGGCCTGGAGGTGGCGGTAAAAGTATTCCCTCATGCCGATGCCCCCGTATCGCGCACGAGCTCGCCGTGCTTGAGGTGCAGCACGCGCGCCCGCGCCCGCTCGATCAGTCGCTGATCGTGGGTGGCGATCAGCACCGTGGTCCCGTGGCGGTGGAAGTCGAGAAACAGCTCGAGGATCTCATCCGAGAGCTGCGCGTCCAGATTGCCGGTCGGCTCGTCGGCGAGCAGCAGCGGCGGGCGGTGCACGACGGCGCGCGCGATGCCGACGCGCTGCTGCTCGCCGCCCGAGAGCGTGACCGGGTACATGCGCTCCTTCTCGAGCAGCCCGGCCTTGTCGAGCGCCGCGCGCACCCGCCGCGGGATCTCGCGCCGGTCGGTCCCGGTGACGATGAGCGGCAGCGCCACGTTATCGTAGACGGTGCGATCGGAGAGCAGGCGGTAGTCCTGGAACACGATGCCGAGCTCGCGCCGAAAGTGGGGAATGCGCCGGCGCGGCACGCGCGCGAGGTTGCGGCTGTTGACCAGCGCCTGCCCGCGGGTCGGGCGCTCGATGAGCGCGATGAGCCGGAGCAGCGTGCTCTTGCCCGCCCCGGAGTGGCCGGTGACGAAAGCCATCTCGCCACGGGCCAGCTCCAGGCTCACGTCCTTGAGCGCATCGAAGCCCCCGGGGTAGCGCTTGAAGACGTGGGAGAATTGGATCATGAAAATACAGTATCAAGAGTAAAGAGCAAAGGGCAAAGATAAAAGTGCAAAACGCAAAGCTCGGCCATTGGCCCGCCGGGTTCCCTACCAGCAATACTTTTCTCTTTTATCTTTTCTCTTTTCACTGTCGCTCAGGCAACAACGCATCCACATATTCCTCCGCATCGAACCCCTGTAAATCGTCCATGTCCTCGCCCACGCCGATGAACCGGATCGGCAGGCCGGTTTTGCGGGCGATGGCGATCAGGATCCCGCCCTTGGCGGTGCCGTCGAGCTTGGTGAGGGCAAGCCCGGTGACGCCCACGGCGGCGCCGAAGTGTTCGAGCTGCGAGAGGGCGTTCTGGCCGGTGCCGGCGTCGAGCACGAGCAGCACCTCGTGCGGCGCGCCCGCGTCGAGCTTGCCGAGGACGCGCTTGATCTTTTTCAGCTCGTCCATGAGCCCGGCGTGCGTGTGCTGGCGCCCGGCGGTGTCGACGATGAGCACGTCGGTCCCGCGCGCGATCGCGGCGTTCAGCGCGTCGTGCGCCACCGCGGCGGCGTCGGCGCCGCTCTGCTGCGCGATGACCGGGATGTCGAGCCGCGCGCCCCAAGCCCTGAGCTGCTCGACGGCGGCGGCGCGGAAGGTGTCGGCGGCGGCGAACAGCACGCTGTGGCCGGCGCGTTTCAGGCGCTGGGCGAGCTTGGCGACGGTGGTGGTCTTGCCCACGCCGTTGACGCCCACGGCCATGACGACGAAGGGCCTGGCCCCCGCGATCGCCAGCGGCCGGCTGCACGGCTGAACGATCCCGAGGAGGTCCTGTCTCAACGTCTCGACCACGGCGCGCGCATCGGTAAGCTCCCTGCGCGAAAGCCGGGTCGTGAGGTCGTCGATCAGGAGCCGGGTGGTCTCGACGCCGACATCGGCGCTCAGCAGCGCCGCCTCCAGGTCCTCGATCAGGCTGGCATCGAGCGGGCGCTTGCCGAGCACGAGCTCGCCGAGGGCGCCCCCCAGCGCCCGCTGGGTCCTGGCGAGCCGGGCGCGCAGGCGGCCGAAGAGCCCCGCCGATTCGGGGGCGGCGGCGCGTGCGTCGGTTTCGGGTGCGTTTGTCAACGGGTTACCTTGGGCGGGGAATCGTCTATTCTATCTTCGTCTCGAGCAACATTATAAAAGGATCGAACGGGAATCGGCATGGTTTACAGACTACTGGTACTTATTCTGGCGTCCGCGCTCCTGGCCGGCTGCGGCCCGGCGCGCGAGACGACGCTTTCGAACGGGCTGCGGGTGATCGTCAAGGAGGATCATCGCTCGCCGGTGGTGGTGTCGCAGGTCTGGTACCGGATCGGCAGCCAGGACGAGCCCGAGGGGCTCACCGGCATTTCGCACGTGCTCGAGCACATGATGTTCAAGGGCACGAAGCTCCACAAGCCCGGCGAGTTCTCGCGCATCATCGCCGAGAACGGCGGGCGCGAGAACGCCTTCACCAGCTACGACTACACCGCCTACTTCCAGCAACTCGAGAAATCGCGCCTGCCGGTCGCGTTCGAGCTCGAGGCCGACCGCATGCAGAACCTGGTGCTCACCGAGGAGGAGTTCCGCAAGGAGATCAAGGTGGTGATGGAGGAGCGGCGGCTGCGCACCGAGGATCAGCCCGAGGCGCTGGCGCAGGAGAAATTCATGGCCACGGCCTACACGGTGCATCCCTACAAGCATCCCGTGATCGGCTGGATGCCGGACCTCGAGCGCATGCGCGTCGAGGATCTGCGCGCCTGGTACCGGCGCTGGTATGCGCCGAACAACGCCGTCCTGGTCGTGGTCGGAGACGTGAAGCCGCAGGAGGTATTCACGCTCGCGGAGAAGCATTTCGGCCCGGTGCCGGCGCGCCCCGTCGAGCGCGCGGCCGCGCCCGCCGAGCCGAGGCAGGAGGGACCGCGGCGCGCGCGCGTCTCGGCGCCGGCCGAGGTGCCGTACCTCATCATGGGCTATCACGCGCCGGTGCTCGCGCCGGGCCATGATTCCCGGGAGCCCTATGCGTTGAGCGTGCTCGCCGGAATCCTGGACGGCGGCGCGAGCGCGCGTTTTGCGCGCGAGCTGGTGCGCGGGCAGAAGATCGCCGCCGATACCGATGTCGACTACTCCTCCATCATGCGCTCGCCGACGATCCTCGGCCTCGACGGCACGCCGGCCAACGGCCGCTCGATCGAGGAGCTCGAGCAGGCCCTGCGCGCGCAGATCGAGCGAATGAAGAATGAGCGCGTCTCCGACGAGGAGCTCAAGCGCGTCAAGGCGCAGGTCGTGGCGGCCGACGTCTACGGGCGCGACTCCACATTCAATCAGGCGATGCAGATCGGACGACTCGCGGCGGTCGGGCTCGATTGGCGGTTGGTCGACGAATACGTCCGGCGCATCGACGCCGTGACGGCCGAGCAGGTGCAGGCGGTGGCGCGCAAATATCTCACCGCCGACAACCTCACCGTCACGGTGCTCGATCCCCAGCCGATCAAGGACCACAAGCCGTTACGCCGCCCCGCGGCGGGAGGCGGACATGTTCGATAAAACCGGAACGCGCGCGCAGCGCGCATC
>MFSU01000003.1:0-8134 GCA_001785115.1 Candidatus Muproteobacteria bacterium RBG_16_65_34 | reverse complement strand
GGGTGAGGGGTGATCTCCCTCACCCTTTGCCCTCTCCCTCTGGGAGAGGGGAAGCAGGTGAAAATCTTCATTTCGATGGGGGGCAGTGCGGGAAACGCCGCCGGCGTTACGCCGCATGGCTCCTCTTTACCATGCTCGCGGCCCCGCTGCTCGCCCACGCCGCCCCGAAGATCCAGCACTGGACGCTCGCCAATGGCGCGCGCGTGTATTTCGTCGAGGCGCACGAGTTGCCCATGGTTCAGGTCCGCGTCGTATTCGACGCCGGCGCGAGCCGCGACCCCGAGGGCAAATCGGGCGTGGCAAATCTGACCGGCACGATGCTCAGGGAGGGCGCGGCCGGTCTCAGCGCCGACGACATCGCCCAGCGTTTCGAGAGTCTCGGCGCGCAATTCGGCGCGGGCGCGGATCGCGACATGGCAGCCACGGACTTAACGAGCCTTACGGACAAGCAACTGCTCGAGCCGGCGCTCGAACTGTTTGCGAAGATTCTGACCGGGCCTTCGTTCCCCGAGGAAAGCCTCAAGCGCGAGCGCGAGCGGCTCCTCGTGGCGCTCGCCCGGGACGCGCAGTCGCCCGGGAGCGTGGCGCAGAAGGCGTTCTTCCGCGGCCTCTACGGCGGACACCCCTACGGCCGCGATCCGATCGGTGACGAACCGAGCCTGAAGGGCATCGCGCGCGAGGATATCATCGCGCACCACAAGCGCTATTACGTCGGCGCCAACGCCTGGGTGACGCTGGTGGGCGATATCAGCCTCGCCGACGCCAAGCGCATCGTCGAGCGTATCGCCGGAACGCTTCCGGCGGGAACGGAGCCGGCGCCCCTCCCGCGGGTGCACGAGCTTAAGAGCGCGGCGAACCAGCGCATCGCGTTCCCCGCGAGCCAGTCGCACATCCTCGTGGGCCAGCCCGGCATCGCGCGCAACGATCCCGATTACTTCCCGCTCTATGTCGGCAACTACATCCTGGGCGGAGGCGGGCTCGTGTCGCGGTTGTCCGAGGAGGTGCGCGAGAAGCGCGGGCTTTCCTACAGCGTCTACAGTTACTTCATGCCGATGCGTGTGCCGGGGCCCTTTACCCTCGGGCTTCAGACCCAAAACGCGCAGCGCGAGCAGGCACTCAGGATCATGCGGCAGGTGCTGGAGGAGTTTGTCGCCAAGGGACCGACGGACCGGGAGCTCGAGGCCGCGAAGAAGCACATCACCGGCGGCTTTCCGCTGCGGCTCGACAGCAACCGCAAGATCGCCGAGATCCTCGCGGCGATCGGGTTTTACCATCTGCCGCTGACCTATCTCGATGAGTTCATCCCGAAGGTGGAGGCCGTGACGGCGCAGCAGATTCGCGATGCGTTCCAGCGGCGCGTGAAGCCCGACAAGATGGTCACGGTGATCGTCGGTGGCTGAGAGCCGAGCGGGGGCGCGGCGCAAGACGCGCGCCGGGACCCCGGTGCGCGAGACCGGCTATCCCGGAAAGATCCGCATCATCGCCGGCCGCTGGCGCGGCCGGCGCCTCGAAGTGCCGCTAGCGCCGGGGCTTCGGCCCACGCCGGATCGCGTGCGCGAGACGCTCTTCAACTGGCTTGCGCCCCACATCGAGGGCGCGCGCTGTCTCGACCTGTTTGCCGGTACCGGCGCATTATGCCTGGAGGCGCTGTCGCGCGGCGCGGGCGAAGTAATCATGGTGGAGCAGGCGCCCCACGCGGCGCAGGCGCTGCGGGAGAACCTCGATCGCCTCGGGGCCGTGAACGCCGAGGTCGTGAACCGGGACGCGGTCGAGTATCTCAGACAGCCGCCCGCACCCTTCGACATCATATTCATCGACCCGCCGTTCCAGAGCGATCTCATCGCGGTTTGCGCCGCGCTCATCGAGGAGCGCGGCTGGCTCAAACCCGGCGGACTGATCTACATCGAGGCCCCGAGCGGCCCGAAGCCGCTCCCCATCCCGAATGCCTGGGAACTCGTTCGCAGCAAAACGGCGGGGCAGGTGGGCTATCATCTCCTCTGCCGAGCGCCGACCGGCGCGGCGTCCCGGCCATGAGAACGACATCCGGGGTGATATACTCGCGGGGAAAGAAAAACCGGAATATCCAATGAAAGTCGCGGCCCTTTACCCGGGAACGTTCGATCCGATCACCAACGGCCACGCCGACCTCGTGCGCCGGGCAGCGAGGCTCTTCGACAAGGTGATTGTCGCGGTCGCGGCCAACCCCCAGAAAAAGCCCCTGTTCAACCTCGAGGAGCGGGTGCGGCTCGCGCGCGCGGTGCTGGCGGATATGCCGAGCGTTCAAGTAGTGGGTTTTGACATTCTCCTAGTGGAGTGCGTGCGCCAGCACGGGGCGAATGTGATCCTGCGGGGTTTGAGGGCAGCGTCGGATTTCGAGTTCGAGTTCCAGCTCGCCGGCATGAACCGTCGCCTTGCCCCCGAAGTCGAGACGGTCTTTCTCACGCCCTCGGAGCAGGAGATGTTCATCTCCGCCTCGCTCGTGAAGGAGATCGCGCTGCTGGGCGGCGATGTGGCCCAGTTCGTGGATGCGCGGGTGGCGGCTGCGCTCAAGGGAAAAATGCGCTAGGATCGCATTTCTATTCCCGACTGGATTACTGGGTATTTGACATGGCCTTGCTGATCACCGATGCCTGCATCAACTGCGATGTGTGCGAGCCCGAGTGCCCGAACGGCGCCATCGCCCAGGGCGAAGCGATTTATACGATCGACCCCAATCAGTGCACCGAATGCGTCGGCCATTTCGACGAGCCGCAGTGCGTTCAGGTCTGCCCGGTCGATTGCATCGTGCTCGACCCCGAGCACCCGGAGACGAAGGAGCAGCTCTACCAGAAGTACCTGGCGCTCACACGCAAGGCTGGTTGAGGCGCCAGGCAGGTTGGCGTAAAAAAGGGCGGCCTTGCGGCCGCCCTTTTTTGTTCGTGCGGTTTAGGCGTTCAGGCGCTGGCGGCGAGCCCGGCCGCGGCGGGCTCGGAGTTGAGCCGCGCGAGGATCGCCTCGGCGCGGTGCTCGAGGCTTTTCTCCTGCTCGCGGATGCCGTCGCGCACCTGCTCGAGCTCCTTGATGCGCTGCTCGAGCGTGTCGCTCGCCTGGTGGATGCGCTTAATGGATTCGAGGCGGCGGCGCAACTGCACCTGGTGCTCGCGCACCTGGGACTCCATGGGCGAGAGGATGCTCTTCAACCAGTTGTCGGCGTCGCGGTTGGCCATCTTGAAGATCGCGCGGATCTTGGCGACCGAGGATTCGAAGAACTTGCGCGTGAGCGCCCGCTGCTCGGTGAACACGAGCGACAGGCCGCCCATGTACTGCTCGTGCTTGGCCTCGAGGCGCTTGATCTCGCGCAGATAGCGCGACACCGAGAGCCCGCTCGGGCGCACGTTCGCAAGCCCGTGCTCCTCCTGGAACTTGCGGTAGACGCCCTCCATCATCGCCTTGATCTCCTGGGCCTGCTTGGCGGACTCCTCCATGGCGCTGTAGGTGCGGCGGAAGTAGTTCTCCATGCAGGCCTTGAGGCCGGCCGTGGTCATGGCGATCTCCATATCCTTCTTGGTCTCGGCGATCAACGCATCGAGCGACTTCAGGTTGAGGTGCGCGTAGAGTACGTTCGTTTGCTGCGCGAACACGCTGCGCGTGGCATGAAAGCGTTGCAGGCTCTTCTCGAAGACCTCCTTGTCGCCCTTGACCTTGTCCATCATGTGCCCGACCACGTCCAGGTTCTTGCCGGAGAGGCCGGAGAGCTCCTCCATGTGCTCGTAGACGTTCTTGAGCCGCTGCATGATGACCAGCCGCAGCGCCTTGATGACGTCGGTGATGTCGCCGGCGATGTTGTCGTGCACGATCTCGCGCTTGGCCGGAATGATCTCCTCGGCGAGCGCCGCCTCGAGCGCGGCGATGCGCGAGCGCTCGATGAGCTCGCGGTCGCCCTTGATCTTGCCGAGCAGCGCCTTCTGCGCCGAAACCGGATAGATGTTGTGCTCCGGGATATTGAGGTTCTTGGCCGTGTCGCGGATCTGGCGCTCGATCTCGCGCTCGACCTCGTCCCAGTCCTTGAGCTCGTCCCACAGCCCGTCGATCTTGTTGAGCACCACGATCCGGCCCTTGCTGGGGCCGCCGCGCGCGTTTGCGATATGGTTGTGCCAGACCTCGATGTCGGATTTGGTGACGCCGGAGTCGGCCGCGAGGACGAAGAGCACCGCGTGCGCCGACGGCAGCATGTTGAGGGTGAGCTCCGGCTCCGCGCCGAGGGCGTTGAGGCCCGGGGTGTCCAGGATCACCAGGCCCTGCTCGAGCAGCGGGTGCGGGAGATTGATGACCGCGTGCCGCCACTTGGGAATCTCCACGAGGCCGCCCTCGGTGACGCGCACGCCGTTCTGGGTCTCTTCATCGGCGATGTGCAGGCCCATGGCCTGCGCCTCCTCGCGCAACACGCGCTTGACCTCGACGATGTGTTGCAGCGTGCGCGCCATCGCCTCGGGCGATTTCATATCGAGCGGCTGGACCTGCCACTCATCGGGCACGCCACGCAGCTCGGCGATGGTGGCGCCGCTCTTGCGGGTCTCGATCGGAAGCAGCCTGAGCGCGGGCGCGCTGCCGGGCTCGTACAGTAACTCGGTGGGGCACATAGTCGTGCGCCCGGCGCTCGAAGGCAGGACGCGGTTGCCGAAGTTGGCGAAGAAGATGGCGTTGATGAGCTCGGATTTGCCGCGCGAGAACTCGGCGACGAAGGCGACGTAGAGCTTGTCGTCGCGCAGCGTTGCAAGCACGTGCTCCAGGCGCTGGTCGACCTGCGCATCGCTTAGATCCTGGGACTGAAGCCAGCCCCTGAGGTCGGTGACGGCGCCCGCAAGCTCACCACGCCAGCCGCTATAGGCTTCGAATCGCCGTTCCAGAGGCTGGGTGTTTTCCTGGGCCATGGCTTTAATAATAGTTTTTGTGCCGGAAAGTTGGGCCGCGGTTTCAAGCATTGGGGACAGGCGAAGTAATTTTTCCGACATTCGGAGCGACGCTCCGCCGGAAATTGTATATAAACATTATGTTAATCAATATGTTACATGCAATATATGCTTTGCTGCATCAAGTCTAGCCTATAACTGGCACTTTGGACAGAAAAACGCCGTCCGCTGCCCCAGCCGCACGGTCCGGATCGGGGTTTTGCAGGCAGGGCAGGGCTCACCCGTGCGACCGTAGACCCGAAGCTTGAGCTGGAAGTAGCCGGGTTCGCCCCGGCCGTTGCGGAAGTCGCGCAGGGTAGTGCCGCCGGCTTTGATCGCGCGCTTCAGGGTGGCGCGGATGGCGCGCACGAGGCGTTCACACCGATCCCGACTGATGCGCCCAGCGGCGCATGTGGGGCGGATACCGGCCGCGAACAGCGCCTCGTTGGCGTAGATGTTGCCGATGCCGGCCACCATGCGCCCGTCGAGCAGAAAGTCGCGAATCGCCCGGCGCCGCCGCCGCGTGCGCCGGAACAGGTAGCCGCCGTCGAAATCCGCTCCCAGCGGCTCCGGCCCGAGGTGCGCGAGGAGCTTGTGGCGCCCGGGCTCCTTGGCCCACAGCACGGCGCCGAAGCGGCGCGGGTCGCGCAGCCGCAGGCAGTCGCCGTTTTCGAGCGCGATGTCCACATGGTCGAATTTTCCCGGTGATTGCGCGCAGGGTGTTACGCGCAGGCTGCCGGACATCCCGAGATGCACGACGACCGTCCCGGCGGCGGTCTCGAGCAGCAGATATTTCCCGCGGCGTGCTACTGATTGGATGCGCTGTCCGGGCAATTCCTTGAGAAGCTTCGCCGGCACCCGCCAGCGCAGGCGCGGGTCGCGCACCGTCACGCGCGCCACGGTCTGGCCGACCGCAAGGCGTTCGATTCCGCGGCGGGTGGTTTCGACTTCGGGCAGCTCGGGCATGGAGGGCGTGAGGGGTTAGGGGTGAGGAGTGAGGGGTGAAAGCCGGCGACTCGTGATTCGTGAACGGAATCTTAGTCCCCCTCAGTCCTCAGTCCTCACCCGCGCTCAGGCGCAGTAACCGCTTGCCGATTTCCTCCGGGAAATGGTATTCCAGGCCCTCGTCGGGCCGGTAGAGGATGAAATCGGGCTCATAGGCAAGGATGCCGAGCACGAGATTTTCGGTTTTGCCGTTCTTGGTGAGCGTGAAAATCACCCGCTTCAAGGCGGGCTTGCCGCTGTAACGCTCGACCGAAAGCGCGCGGGCGTTGCGCCATTCGGCGACGAAGTCGTGGATGCGGTCGGTCGTGAGCTTCTCGTCGCGCGGCGTCTTCTGCCACGCGCCGTCCTTGAGCGTGAGCGTAAATCCCGGTAGCCGGATCGCGACCGGCTTCAATTCCTCCTCGATCAGACGGCTGTCGATGAAATTGCCGTACGGGTAGAGCGCGACTGCGACGTGGTGACTCGGGATCAGCACCGTCTCGTTTTTGTACCGGACGTAATGCTGGTTCTTGAACGGATGCAGGCCGCCGATGACGATCTCCTCGTCGCCGAGCCAGACACGTGCCTGCGGACTATCGAAACCGTATTGGGATGTTTCCTCCCCCGCGGGCAGGCGCGCCGCCACGGGCGCCCGCGCCAGCCGCAGCAGCGCCTCGACGTTGAAGCGGTTGGCGCGGGCGGGTACCGGGGATGTCAGGCGCCAGGCGCCGGCGCTTTTTTCCAGAACGCCGGGTTCCCGATCCGGCTTTTCGATACGCACCCGCGCGACGCTTTCGGGATCGAGCGCGGTGAGCGGCGGGCCGGCGGCGTCCTGCTGCGGGCCCGGGCGGAACACGGCGAGGAGCGCGAGCCCCGCCACCAGCACGAGCAGTCCGAGATTGAGCAGCCAGCGGCTGTGCATGGGGCCTCAGCGCTTGCGCCGCGCGAGCCAGATGCCCACGCCGCCGCCGATGAGCCCAAGCGGGAAAAGGATGAGGAAGCCCGCGGCGATGGCGTATTGAGCGCTGCGCGAGAGGTTGAGCGTGCGGTCGCGCGCAACGCGCACCGGGATGTTCACGTAGGCGTCGTCCCGGGACAGCCAATTGACGAGGCTCATGCCGAGGTCGAGGTTGCCGCCGTTGCCGAGGAAGCTGTTGGAGAGAAAATCCCCGTCGCCCAGCGCCACGATGCGCTGCTCGCGTTTTTCCCGCTCGCGCGTGAGCGCCACGCCGAGGTTAAGCGGCCCCGGGATGTCCTTGCCCTTGTCGAACTCGGCCTTGGCGGTGAGCGCTCCGGTCTCGGACCAGGCCGAGGGGCGCGTGTCGATCAGCACCGCGCTGCTCCAGCCCTTCGGCGCGTGCACGGTGAGCGCGGCGGCGTGGGGAAAGAGCGTCACATCGGTGAAGTCGCGCACCGCCGGGTGCGCGCCGTACTTCGCGATCACGATCGCGGTGACATTGCCTGTCACGACCGCGGACGCCGGATCGACTACGACCCCCGGCTGAAACTCGATCCCGAGCGTCTCCGCGACCCGCTCGAGCCCGCGCAACGGCCCGGGATCGGCGAGCCACAGCAGGTTGCCGCCGTCCTTGACGAAGTTTTCGATCGTCCTGACCTCGCCGGGCAGCAGCCGCACGCGCGGGCCGGCGATGACGAGCGCCGCGGCGTTCTGCGGGATCTGCGGGTGCTCGGCGAGCGACAGCGTGCGGGTCTTGAAGCCGTGGGCGCGCAACCGCGCGGCCCAGAGCGAGAGATCGAAGTTCGCCTGGCGGTCGGGGCTGCGCTCGCCGTGGCCGGATAGAAACACGATCCAGCGCTCGCCGCGATGCCCCAGGCGCGTAAGCGCGTTGGTGAGGCTGTCTTCGTTCAACCGCGTGGGCGGCAGATGCTCCTGGGCTTCGCCGTACGCGAGCACGAGCTCGCCGTCGTACTGGACGTTCGCCTCGCGCACGCGTTCCGGGGCGGTGTCCGGGTCGACGAACTCGAGCTGGATGCCCGGGTTGTAGCCCTGGTACAGGGTGATGAGGTCGCGGATTCGACGGCGCAGCTCGTCGCGCTCGCTCGCGTAGGCGGTGACGGTGAGCGGCTCCTTCAGGCGCTCGGCCGCGGCCTGGCTGGCGGGCGAGAGCGAGTGGCGGGCGTTTTGGGTCCAGTCGAAGCGCAGATGGTATTCGCGCGACAGCCATTGCAGCAGCCCGATCGTGGCAAGAAAGAGCAGCACG
>MFSU01000002.1 GCA_001785115.1 Candidatus Muproteobacteria bacterium RBG_16_65_34 | reverse complement strand
TCCTCAGTCCTCAGTCCTCAGTCCTCAGTCCTCAGTCCTCAGTCCTCAGTCCTCAGTCCTCAGTCCTCAGTCCTCAGTCCTCAGTCCTGACCCCCGTCACCCCGCCGCCAGCCCTATCGGCGGCGCGACTGTTGCGCTCTGGCCGCCGAGCAGCGCGGCATACTCTTCCACCGGCAGCGGCCGGCTGAAGTAAAAACCCTGGATCTCGTCGCAAACGAGGTCGCGCAGAAAATCGAGCTCCGCCTGCGTCTCCACGCCCTCGGCCAGGGTCTTGAGCCCCAGGTTGCGCGCCAGCGCGATAATCGTGCGCACGATGGCAGCGTTCTCCTGGCTGCGATCGACTTCGTGCACGAAGGAGCGGTCGATCTTCAGCCGGTCGATCGGGAAGCGGTTCAGGTAGCCGAGCGAGGAGTAACCGGTGCCGAAATCGTCGATCGAGATCTGTACGCCGAGGTCCTTGAGACGGCGCAGCTCGGCGATCGCCTCGTCCACATCGTGCATCAGCACGCTCTCGGTGATCTCGAGATCGAGCAGCGCGGGATCGTGGCCGGTGTCACGCAGCACCCGCTCGACCGTCTGCGCGAGCCCCTTCTGGCGGAACTGGCGCGCCGAGAGGTTGACCGAGAGCCGTAGCGGCGGGTGCCCCGCATCCACCCAGGCCCTATTCTGGGCACAAGCCGCCTGAAGCACCCACGCCCCCACGGGCACGATGAGGCCGTTGTCTTCCAGGATCGGGATGAACTCGGCGGGCGAAACCGCGCCGCGGCCCGGATGCCGCCAGCGCAACAGCGCCTCATGCCCGACGATGCGCCCGGTGGCGAGGTCCACCTGCGGCTGGTAATGCAGGCCGAACTCTCCACGCTCCAGGGCCCGGCGCAGATCGGTCTCGAGCGCCAGGCTCTCGCGGGTGCGGACGTTCATCTCGGCGGTGTAAAACTGGTAGTTGTTTCCACCGAGCTCCTTGGCGCGATACATGGCGGTATCGGCGTTGTGGAGCATGCGCTCCGGGTTCTCCTCGTCGACGGGATACAAGGTCACGCCGATACTGGCCGGCGCGAAGATCTCCTTGCCGTCGAGCAGATACGGCTCCGCGAGCCGCTCCACGAGGTTCTGCACCACCTTGGCCGCGTTGTCGGCGTCGTGCAGGCCGGTGAGCACCACGCTGAACTCATCGCCGCCCAGGCGCGCCACGGTGTCGCTTCGACGCACGCAGGCGCCGATCCGCGCCGCCGTCTCCCTGAGCAGAGAATCGCCGAAGGCATGTCCGTAGGTATCGTTGATGATCTTGAAGCGGTCGAGATCCACGAACAGCAGCGCCACGAGCCGTTCGCTGCGTTGCGCGTGCAGCAGCGCCTGCGCCAGGCGGTCGCGAAACAGGCCCCGGTTCGGCAGTTCCGTGAGCGCGTCGTAATGCGCCAGATACTGGATGCGCGCCTGAGCGGCCTTCCTTTCGGTGATGTCGCGACTGATACCGTGGTAGCCGCGGAACCGGCCTTCGGCGTCGAACACCGGCGTACCGCTGGTCTCGAGGACCACGCTGCGGCCGTCCTTGTGACGCGTGGTGTATTCCTGGAACGCGAAGGACTCGCGCCGGGCGACGCGCTCCCGCACGCCGTCGGCGGCGCGCGCGGTCTCTTCGGGTGTCATCAGGTCGAACGGCGTCTTCCCAAGCACCTCCGCCGGCTCGTAGCCGAGCAACTCGCGCACCTTGGGGCTGACGTAGGTGTAGGCGCCGCGCTCGTCCACTTCCCACACCCAGTCGCTCGTGACCTCCAGCAGGTTGCGCAGGCGCTCCTCGCTCTCGCGCAGCGCCTGCTCCATGGACCTGCGCTCGGTCACGTCGCGCATCACCACGAGCACCTCGGTTGCCTCCCAGCGCCGAACGAGGCGCGGGTTCGCTTCCAGCGCCACGAGACGCCCGTCCTTACGGTTGATCCAGAGCACGACCGGCTCGATCTCGATCCCGACAATGATGCGCGCGAACTCGCGCATGGCCACGGCCAGCGACACGCCGGTCAGGAGGTTCAGCGCCGCGAAATGCCGCCCGACGAGCTCCGAACGCTCGTATCCGGAGACGCGCAACGCCGCGGCGTTCGCGCTGGTGATGCGCCCGAGCGTGTCGAGCGTGAGAATCGGGTCCGGGGCCTGATCGAGGATCTCGGCGTGGCGCTGTTCGCTCTCCTTGAGCGCCTGCTCGGCCTTGTGCCGCTCGTTCAGCTCCTGCTCCAGATCGCGCGTCGTTCTTCGCATTTGATCTTCGAGCTCGCCGGCGCGCGGCGCGATCCGGCCCGTGAGCGGGCGCAGGATCAGCGCAAGCACCGCCGAGCCCGCGAGGATCACGACCAGCAGCAGGCCGCCGAGGACGTAGCCGTTGCGGCGCAACACGGCGTACAGGCGACTGTGATCGGTCTTCACGACGAGGGCCCAAGGGACGCCCGCCACCGGTGTGTAGGCGATAACCACCGCATCGTCCCACGGCCCACCCGAGGCGAGGACGCCGAAGCGGCCTTCCAGACCCTGCTTGAGCGCCGCGACATGCAGCGGCGAAACTTCCTCTTCGCCGTCCGCCGCCGGGGAAACGAAAAACGTCTCCGTGCGCCCGTCCCGGAGCAGTCCGAGCACCACCTGGTTGGCCTCTTCCTGCGAATAGTTGTGTCCGATGTGTCGCCACAGGGACTTTACGTCGAAGGCAATGAGGTCGGCGCCGATGCGCCGCGACTGCTCATCCAGCAACGGCGCTTCCAACACGAGGTAGGGTCCGGCGTCGCGGTTCGTCGCGAGCGCGACGGGGCCGCGCACCCGGATCTCGCTGCCGGCGGAGGCAACGGGACGAAGCGCCGCGGGAATCTCGACTCCAAACCGGGCTGTGACCCGCCCCCGCGCATCCAGCCGCGCGATGCCCGCCAGGCCCTCGGTCGAGGAGGCGATCGCCCCGGAGAAGATGTCGGCCATCTGGCGGCGGTATTCCGCCGGCGCAATCGCGCCCCGCATATGGTCCAGGAACAGACGGCGCGCCAGCACGCGGCTGGTGATCTGGCGCGCGACGCCTTTGGCATGAGACAGATACTGCTCGAGGGCCGCGGCCTTGCCCCGCGCCTCGTGCAAGATGAATTCCTGCCGTTCGCGCGTGTAATGCTCGAGCATCGGCGCGATGGCGGCAGCCGAAACGATCACCCCCGTCGCGCACACGACGAGGGCGCCGTATCCGATGATCCGTCGCCGGATCCCGGCGATGCTGTTCGTTTGCGGCATTCTTTCCCTGACGCTTATCCCGCCTGCGTTGCGTTTCAGCGGCGCAGCAAAATCAACCGGCCCGCATAGACCGCCCGTGCCGCGGTCTATGCGGCGCTCGAATACAGTGTCGCCGCGCAGACCGGCGCCGAAGCAACCGGCAAGACATGCGCGGTGGCCGCCGGCGCGGCGCCCTGCGCCCCGGCCTTGCGGAGCAGCTCTGCCACGCGCGTGTTGCCCGCGCGGGTGGCGATCTTGAGCGGCGTGTCGCCCATTTGGTCCTGCGTGTCGATGTGCGCGCCGTGCTCGAGCAACATCTGGACGATATCGCCATAACCTTTGTAGCAGGCGATCATCAACGGCGTTTTGCCGGTCACGGTCCGAACATTGACGTTCACGCCCTGGGCGAGCAGCGACAGCACCACGGCGATGCGTCCCTTGCGAATGGCATGAAACAGCGCCGCGGCGCCGTGGAGGCTTCTCGTATGGCCGGTCTGTCCGGTGCCGGTCGGCAGCTTCAGCATGCGGTTACTGAGCGACATCACCACCATGGAGACCAGACCGAGCATCATGATCTGCGGGTCCACCCCGAGCTCCCGGGCGAGGTCGTCCGTGAGGTTGGCGCCCACCGCCAGTATCGCCACGACCAGAATCAGCGTGAACTTGAGATAGCGCACGAGCGAGACGGCCACGACCGCGGTGAGCCCCGCGACCAGGTAGCGGTGATCGATGCTCAGGTACTCGTTCCAGACATGCGGCATGTTGGCCCCGACGCTCAACAGACCCACGAGCGCCACCAGAAACCAGTCAAAACGCGATTCTCTTAAGATAAACACCGGCTACCCCCTCGTATGAACATAGTCTCTTGTTTCCCGCCATCGAACGGACGAGTTGATTCAAGGGGAAAATGGAGCAAAAGTCGTGCCCATACCGGGGGCGGCAAGGGGTTGCGATCCCGGCAGGCGGCCGATACCGGCGATACAGGGGGGGTTTAGGCCTCTTCCGCGGCTTTGAGAACCCGCATGAGCCAGCGAGCGATGTCCCGGATTTCCTCGGGCGTCACGGTATGCGCCGCGGGATAGGCGTGCCACTCGACGTCCAACCCCCCAGCCTGGAGCCGGCGGCGCGCGGCCTCCGCCAGGGCGAACGGAACCATCGAGTCCTGGGTGCCATGGGCGAGGAACACGGGGGTGCGGGCGTTGGCAAGGTGCGCCCCGCGCAGCAGCCCCTCGGGGTCCGGCACCAGCGCCGACAGCGCGAGCACGCCGGCGAGCGTCCTTGGGTGCTGCAACGCCGTGCGCAGGGCGACCAGCGCGCCTTGCGAGAAACCCGCCAGCACGATCCGCCCGCAAGCGACGCCGCGTCTTTCCTCCCGCTCGATATATCTTCGGACGATGGATTCGGCTTCGCGGATATGCGCCTCGCTCTGGACGAAACCGAGATCGGTCAGCGCCACGTCGTACCAGGCACGCATAACATTGCCGGCGTTGAGCGTCACCGGGCGGGGCGGCGCATGCGGAAACACGAAGCGCACGGCGAGCCGCGCCGGCAAATGCAACTCGGGAACGATCGGCTCGAAATCGTGGCCGTCCGCGCCGAGGCCGTGCAGCCAGATGATGCTCGCCGCGACCCGGGGCGCAGTCTCGATCTCGACCGGCGGCTCGTCCTTGATTTTTTCAGCGTCCACGCGATGCAAAGAAAAAGGAAATGGACAGGATTAACAGGATTTTTCAGGATTAACAAGATTAAAACTTTTTTAAATATTTTATTTTCTAATCCTGTAAATCCTGCGAAATCCTGTTAATCCTGTCTATTCTTGCCTTTCATCTTCTCCCCGGTAGATGCACCCGGCGGTGCAGGTTTCGCGCACGGCCACCTCGCTCAAGCCCGGCAGGCGCGGCTCGAGCCTGCCCCAGATCCAGCGCGCGAGCACCTCGCTCGTCGGATTCTCCAGCCCCTCGATCTCGTTCAAATAGCTGTGGTCGAGTTGCTCGAAGAGCGGCTGGAAGGCGCGGTTGATGTCGGCGAAGTCCTGCACCCAGCCCTGCGGCGCCTGCACCGGACCCGAGACACGAACCTCGATGCGGAAGGAATGGCCGTGCAGGCGCCGGCACTTGTGCCCCTCCGGGGCATGCGGTAACCGGTGCGCGGCTTCGAGTGTGAATATCTTGAAAATTTCCACGACCAGACCTGCTGCTTGCGGGGCTTTTTAGTTTAACCACTTCGAGACATCGCCGCCACGGATGCATTCCGCCGGGCGCGGCGACGGACTAAAATAGCCGCCTTTCCAATCTCGCGCACGTTATGACACAACCGCTTCTCCCGCTCCTGGTCGAACCCGAGGAACTCGAAATGCGCCTGGGCGATAAAAATCTGCGCGTCGTCGATTTGAGCCGCGCCGAGCACTACCAGCAAGGGCATGTGCCCGCGGCGGTCCACCTCGAATACGCGCGCCTGCTCGCCCCGCATCCGCCGGCGATGGGGCTGGCACCCGCGGCGGCGCAACTGAGCGAAGTGCTGGGCGGCCTCGGGCTCACGCCCGCCACCCACGTCGTGGCGTACGACGACGAGGGCAATGGCAAGGCAGCGCGGTTTTTATGGACGCTCGATCTCGCCGGCCACCCGCGCTATTCCCTGCTGAACGGCGGGCGCATGGCCTGGCTCAAGGAGCACCGGCCGCTCGACCGCGCGCCGGTGCCGGCCGCTGCCGGACACTACCCGGTCACGCCCAACGGCGCCGTCACGGCCGACAAGACCTATATCCTGAGCCGCCTCGGCGATCCCGGAGTGGCGTTACTGGATGCGCGCAGCCCGGGGGAGTATCGCGGGGAGGTCAGGCGCGCGGCGCGCGCCGGACATATTCCCGGAGCGGTCAACTTCGAATGGGTGAATGCGATGGACCCGGGCCGGGAACTGCGCCTCAGGTCTTCCGAGGAGCTGCTGCGGGCACTGGCCGGCCTGGGCGTCACGCCGGACAAGGAAGTGATCGTCTACTGCCACACGCATCACCGGTCCGCGCATACTTACTTCGTGCTCAGACACCTCGGCTTCGCGCGCGTCAAAGGCTATCCCGGCTCCTGGTCGGAGTGGGGCAACAACCCCGATACACCTATCGAATGAACGGCCAGAGATCGCTATCGTCCTGCGGCGCGACATGGCCGGAGTCGTGGACCGGCGCCGTCGGCGTCGGCGCGTGCGCCCCCTCGCGCGCCACCAGCGCATAGACATCGCCGACGTACACCATGGCGGAGGTCTCATCGTCATCGAGCGCCGAGACTTCCACCGGCGCCACGCCCGTCCGGGGCGTTTCCAAGTGATCGAACAATATTGCCAGATTCATGATCATCACCTCTGCAACCTGTATCGGCTGCGAATCGGTTCCTTTGAGGAATATTGGAGCAAGGAGCGTGCCGCGGCGGGCGCACGGCGGGCGAGGCGCGAATACCTTGAACCGGCGCGGTTTCGGACACCGCCGCCGCGGCGGCGGAAATCCGGCGGCGGACAATTGCCGGCAGTAGCGCGGCCGCGCGTTCCACCGGAAACCTGTCGCCCGCAACGGCACGGCCGAACAATCAACCTAGAAAAAGCAGTTAACCGCAGATGAACGCAGATGAACGCAGATAAACACGGATATTCAATGCGCTGCCGGTATTCGCCAGCCCACCGCAAAAGGGTGAATGGCTTCGGTGCATCAGCCTAAAAACGGCGATTGCATCCGCAGATTACGCATATTTCGGCAGATTTTTAAGAATGGGCGCGCCAGGCAGTCATTCAAACCAAATGATTCATCTGCGTTAATCTGCGAAATCTGCGGATAACTGTTTCTTCCAGGTTCATTTGCGTTAATCCGCGTTCATCTGCGGTTAAACGCCGTTTTTAAGATCAAGGATTTGCAATGCAACGGCGTGGGGCCGTTCGCGGTACTATTCGACCCTCAGCGGCAATCTCGAGGATAAGCATTTATGGGCACTACCTGGATTCTCGTCGCGCACCGCGCGGGCGCGCGGCTGTTCGAAAACAAGGGACCGGGAACGGGGCTTGCGCCGGTGCAGGACATCCCGCACCCCGAAGGGAAACTCAAGAGCAAGGATCTCGGCACGGACGAACCCGGGCGCGGCTTCGACAGCCACGGCGCCCGGCACGCCTTCACGCAGCATCAGGAACCCGCGGCGCACGTCGCGGAACAGTTCGCCAAGCACCTGGCCGGCCTGCTGGACGATGGCCGCCTGAAACAGCGCTATAGCAAGCTGGTGCTGGTGGCAGAGCCGCACTTTCTGGGCAGCCTGCGCGCGGCGCTCACGCGCGAGACCGCGGCACTGGTGAGCGCCAGCCTCGACAAGGATCTGGGCAAGGTCGACGCGCACGCGATGCCGAAGCATCTCGGGAGTGTTTAGCCTATAGCCTATAGCCTATAACTCGTAACTGGTGACTCGTGACTTGTAGCTTGTAGCTAACTACCGAGATACTTCTCCAGCCGTCGTACGCCTTCCCGCAGGTTGTCGACGGTGTTCGCGTACGAAAACCGCACGTGCCGCTCCGGGCGGTTCGCGCCGAAATCGAGGCCCGGCGTGATCGCCACACCGGCGCGCTCCAGCAGCTCGCGCGCAAAGGCCTCGCTGTCGCGCGTGAAGCGCGAGCAGTCCGCATACAGATAGAACGCGCCCTGCGGCGTCACCGGAATCTCGAAACCCAGGCGCCGCAATTCCGGCAGCAAAAAGTCCCGCCGTTCCTGAAAAATATCCCGCCGCCGCCGAAGTTCCCGCTGCACGTCGGGCTCGAAGGCCGCGAGCGCCGCGTACTGCGCCGGGGTGCTCGCGGCGAGAAACATATTCTGCGCGAGCTTGTCGATCGCACCGATGCGTGCGCGCGGCGCGACCAGCCAGCCGAGCCGCCAGCCGGTCATGCCGTAATACTTGGAGAAGCTGTTCACCACGAACAGCTCCGGCGAATGCGCGAGCGCGCTCGCCGCTTCGACGCCGTAGGTGAGGCCGTGGTAGATCTCGTCCACGATCAGCGCACCGCCGAGCTCGGCGACCGTGTGCACGATGCGCCCCATCTCCGCATCCGGCACGATCGTCCCCGTCGGATTCGAGGGCGAGGCGAGCAGCACCGCGCGCGTGCGCGCGGTCCAGTGGCGCCGGATCAGCTCGGCGGTGAGCTGGTAGCCCGTTGCGGCATCCACCGGAACCGAGACCGCCTCGCCTTCGAACAGCCGCACGAAATGGCGGTTGCAGGGATAACCGGGATCGGCGAGCAGCACCCGATCGCCGGGATCGACGAGCGCGGCGAAGACGAGCGCCAGCGCCCCCGAGGCGCCGGGCGTCACCGCGATCCGCGCCGGGTCGGGACGGAACGCCGCGGGATAAGAGTTCGCGATCGCCGCGCGCAACTCGGGCAGCCCGAGCGCCGGCGTATAGTGTGTGCATCCGCGCCGGAGCGCTTCGATCCCGGCCGCCACGATTCCCTCGGCCGACGGGAAATCCGGCTCGCCGATCTCCATGTGAATGACGGAACGCCCCTGCGCTTCGAGCACACGCGCCTGCGCGAGGATGTCCATCACGTGGAAGGGCTCGATGCCGGCGAGGCGGGAAGCGAAGGGTTTCATATTATTTTTGGAACCGCAGATAAACGCAGATGAACGCAGATGAACGCTGATTATCGAGGGATGAATCAAGGGCGCCTCTAAAAATTGCCTCTCACCCCCCTTTCGCGCCGGTAACGGCGCAAATCCTCCATAGTTGCGACCGGGGGGCCTTTCTGGTATAGATTCGCGCTATTTTTTAGCGGCCCGGGTCACACCTCGGGCCTCATTCGGGCCTCATTATCGCAGGAGTCAAGGCATGCCGGCCACACGGAAACGCAAGGAATCACCCAAAGAACAGCAGATCTCCCCGGTCGCGGGGATCAAGCCCTATGTCGTCAAGAAGGGCGAGAAGTACATGAACAAGAAGCAGCTCGAGCATTTCCACATGGTCCTGAATGCCTGGAAAAACGAGCTCGAAGAGGAAATCACACGTACCGTGCACCAGTTGCGCGACGAACCGGAGAACCCGTCCGACCCGAACGACCGCGCGAGCCAGGAAACCGACATGTCGCTCGAGCTTCGCTCCCGCGACCGCGAGCGCAAGCTCATCAAGAAGATCGACGAGGCGCTGGAGCGCGTCAACACCAGCGACTACGGCTATTGCCAGGTCTGCGGCGTCGAGATCGGCGTGGAGCGCCTGGAGGCGCGGCCCACGGCGGAGCTCTGTATCGACTGCAAGACCCTGGATGAGATTCGCGAGAAGAAGATGGGCTGAGGCGGACCCCGCCGCGCCCCGCCTCCCTCCCCCGCCCGAGACCGCCGGTTGACCGTCCTCCTGATCCGCAACGCGCGCATCGCGCGCCCGGACGGATCAAACTTTGACGGCGATCTGCTCGCCCGCGATGGCCGCATCGAGCGCATCGGCGCAGGCATCGATGCGCACGCCGATGAGACTATAGACGCCCGGGGGCAACTGCTACTACCGGGCGTAATCGATCCCCAGGTGCACTTCCGCGAGCCCGGCAAGGAGTACAAGGAGGACTTGGGCACCGGCTCGCGCGCCGCGGTGAAGGGCGGCGTCACGAGCTTTCTCGAGATGCCCAACACCGATCCACCGACCGTGAGCCAGGCCGCGCTCGACGACAAGCTCGTGCGCGCCGCGGGCAAGTGCGTCGCGAACTACGGCTTCTTCATCGGTGCGACCACCGATAATCTCGAAGAATTGAACCGCGCACAGCCCGTCTGCGGCATCAAGATCTTCATGGGCGCGAGCACGGGCAGCCTGCTCGTGGACCGGCCCGAGGACCTGGAGCGGATTTTCGCCGACGGCACGCGCCTGATCGCCGTGCACGCCGAGGACGAAGCGCGCATCCGTGAGCGGCGCGCGCGTTTCCAGGACCGCACCGATCCGGCGGCGCACTCCGAAATCCGCGACAACCTCTGCGCGCTCAAGGCGACGGAGCTGGCGCTCAGGCTCTCGAAGAAATACCACCGGAGGCTCCACATCCTGCACCTGTCAACGAAAGAGGAAGTCGAGCTGCTGCGCCGCGACAAACCCGCCTGGGTCACGGCCGAGGCGATCCCGAATCACCTGTTTCTCAACGTGGACGATTACGCCGGTCAGGGAACGCTGGTGCAGATGAACCCGCCGATCCGCACCAAGGAGGACAACGCCGCGCTCTGGGCCGGGTTGCGCGACGGCACGATCGACTTCATCGCCACGGATCACGCGCCGCACACGCTCGAGGAAAAGCGCCGCCCCTACCCGCAAAGCCCCGCGGGCATGCCGGGCGTGGAAACCTCGCTCCCGCTCATGCTCACCGCGATGGCCGAGGGTCGCTGTACGCTCGAAGAGATCCAGAAATGGATGTGCTGGGGGCCGGCCGCCGCCTACGGCATCCCGAACAAGGGCAAGATACTGGAAGGCTGGGACGCCGACCTCACGCTCGTTGACATGCAGACGCGCCGGGCGGTGCGCAACGAGGAGCTGTTCACGAAGGTGAAATGGTCGCCGTTCGCGGGGCGCGAGCTTACCGGCTGGCCGATCTATACCATCGTCGGCGGCCGGGTGGCGTACGATCGCGGACGCATCCGCGAGGACGTGCGCGGCAAGGCGCTGCGCTTCGTGATCGGTGATCGGTAAGCGGTGATGCGTAACGACATGCCTTCACCGTTTACCGTTCACGGTTCACCGTTCACCGTTTACCGTTTACCGTTCACGGTTCACGGTTCACTGACATCATGGACCTCATGCTGCTTATTCAGGCGTTGATCCTCGGCATCGTCGAGGGTCTGACCGAGTTTCTGCCCGTCTCCTCCACCGGGCACCTCATCGTCGTGGGCGACGCCATCGGCTTCAACGATGAGCGCGGCAAGACCTTCGAGATCTTCATCCAGCTTGGCTCGATACTCGGGGTCGTGTGGTTCTACCGCGCCAGGCTGCTCGACCTCGCCGCCGGGCTCAACCGCGCGCCCGAGCGCCGCTTCGTGCTGAATCTGTTCATCGCCTTTCTTCCGGCCGCGGTAATCGGGCTGGCGACGCACAAGTACATCAAGGCCTTCCTCTTCAGCCCGCTCACCGTCGCTGGCGCGCTCATCGCCGGCGGTTTCGCGATCCTGTTCATCGAGCGCTGGCATTCGCACCGCGGCGCGCGCGTGCACCGGTTCGAAGACCTCTCGCGCGCCGATGCGCTCAAGATCGGTCTGGCCCAGGCCTGCTCGCTCTTCCCCGGCGTGTCGCGCGCCGGCGCCACCATCATGGGCGGCCTGCTCACGGGCCTGTCGCGCACCACGGCGACCGAGTTCTCGTTCTTTCTCGCGATGCCCACGATGTTCGCGGCCACGTTGTACGATCTGTTCAAGAACCTGCATCTGCTGCACGCCGAAGACGCCCTGACCTTCGGCGCGGGCTTCGTCATGGCGTTCCTCACGGCGCTCGTGGTGGTGAAGACCTTCCTCGCCTACGTCGCGCGCCACAACTTCACGCCCTTCGCCTGGTACCGCATCGGTTTCGGGCTGCTGGTGCTTGTCTATTTCTGGCCATAAACCATGGAAATTCTCGCGCAGTTCATCGACATCGTGCTGCACCTGGATCAGCACCTCGCCTGGTTCCTGCACGAGTACGGCGTCTGGATCTACGTCCTGCTGTTCGCGATCGTGTTCGCCGAGACCGGCCTCGTGGTCACGCCGTTCCTGCCCGGCGACTCGCTGCTGTTCGTCGCCGGGACGCTCGCCGCCACCGGCGGCATGCATTTCGGCGGGCTCGTCGGCACACTCGTCGCCGCGGCGATCCTGGGCGATTCGACCAACTACTGGATCGGGCGCTACGTCGGCCCTAAGGTGTTCCGGCGCGAAGACTCGTGGTTTTTCCACAAGAAACATCTGGTGCGCACAGAGCGTTTCTACGAGCACCACGGCGGCAAGACCGTCGTGCTCGCGCGCTTCCTCCCGATCCTGCGCACCTTCGCCCCGTTTGTGGCCGGCATCGGACGCATGCCCTACCTGCGGTTCCTGCTCTTCAGCGTCTCCGGCAGCCTCCTGTGGGTGGGATCGCTCACGCTGGCGGGTTACTACTTCGGGATGCTCCCGATCGTCAAACAGAACCTGGGCCTCGTCATCCTCGGCATCATCGCGATATCGCTGATGCCGGCGGTTTTCGAGTTCATCCGCCAACGGCGCCAGCGAGCCTGACCGCGGCCCCGGTTCCCAGGGGACCGGCCACGGACCCGGAACCTTTGAACCCCGGACTGCTCTGCGTTATGTTATAAGTACAGCATCGCCGCACCGCCCCGTTTCGAATGTGCGCCAAAAACGTGCCGTTTGAGGGAGAATCGGAAGAACGCCATGCCGACGCAGGTTGATGGACTAACCGCGGGAAAACCGCGCATCCTGGTGGCCGACGACTCCCGCGTCATCCGCAAGGCCGTCGACAATATCCTTTCCGCGGAATTCGACCTCAAGGAGGCCGAGGACGGCGAGGCCGCCTGGGAGCAGATCGCCCGGGACGGCCAGATCGAGGTGTTGGTCACCGACATCGAGATGCCGCGCCTCGACGGCTACGCGCTCATCTGCCGGGCGCGCGCCTCCGAGGAACGGCGCATCCGCGATCTCCCGATCATCGTCATCACCGGCGCCCAGGACGACCTCACGCGCGAGCGCGCCTTCGCCTGCGGCGCCACCGACTTCATCATCAAACCGCTCGACAGCGTCCAGTTGCTGGCGCGCACGCGCGCCCACGCCCGGCTCGATCAGGCCACGCGCAAGCTCGGCGAGACCGTCACGGCGCTCGAGGAGCAGGGGGCGATCGATCCGCTCACCCAGCTCAACAGCCGCCTCTGTCTCTTGCAGCGCGGCGAGCAGGTCCTGGCCTACGCCAAGCGCCACGGCGGCGACCTCTCCGTCATCCGCATCGATGTGGATGACTTCAAGAATCTCCTGCACCGGCACGGCGAGGCAATCGGCGACCGGGTCCTTGTCTGGGTGGCGGATGCGATCACCACCACCCTGCGCACCGAGGACTCCGCGGCCCGACTGCACGGCGGCGAGTACGCCATCGTCACGCCCGCGGCCGGACGCACGGACGCGGCGTTGCTGTGCGAGCGGCTGCGGACCGCGGTGAGCGCCGCGCCCTTTGCGCACGGCGGCGAAAGCATCCCCGTCACGATCAGCCTGGGGCTCGCGTCGCTCGGCCGCGATGGCGACACCATCCACAGTCTGCTGGCCTCCGCCGATAGCCATGTCACGCTCGCCAAGGCCTCGGGTGGCGACCGCCTGGGCGTGGGTTATGAAGAAGAGATCCCCCGCCCGGAAGAGGAGGTGATGGAGCAGCCGGACATGGAAACCGCGCTCAAGATGCTGGAGCGCGGCGATGGCGGTAAGCTCGTACCCTACCTGACGGATCTCGTCACGCGAATGATCCCCCTGCTCGAGCTTGGCGACCGCAATCTGGATCTGAAGCTGGGACTTGCGCTCGACATGATCAAAAAGCGGCTTGCGAACCTGAAGTAACGCCGCGCCCGCGCCATGCCACACGCCGAGAAGAAACAAAACGATCCGTTCTACACCGCCTACCTCGGGCGCTTCTCGAGTCTGCTGTCCTGGGAAAGTCTCGACGCCTTCTGGCGGGTCGTGCGCGAGCGTGCCGACGCCGGTTGGTACCTCTACGCGATCGGCATGCCGCTCCCGACGCGGCCCAGCACGCGCGCCGAGACGGAAAAGTTCATCGCGCAGGTCGACGCCCTGCTGCACCGCGACCATCACGAGGATTATTGCGGTATCGTCTACGCCGACGACAAGGAAGACCCCTCCTTCATCAAGATCTTCGACCCGCACCACCTCGGCGTCTCCTGCGGCTTCAGTCACAACCCCCCGCTGCCGGGCTGGATCATGACCCGCATGCCGCCGAACCTGCTGGAGGACAAGCGCAAGCTCCCCGAGAACCGCCGGCGGTGGTGGGATGCGCTATGGGAATAGCGCCATAGCGCCAGGTACGAGGGACGAGATACGAGGCGCGAGGAGCGAAAGCTCGTGAGTCGTGAATCTCAGTCCTCAGTCCTGACCCCCGGCCCCTGACCCCCGATCCCTCACGTTTTTTATCCAGCGGCCGACATATTCCCTGTCACCCCACAACGGCCGCCGATGGAACTCAAAGGTCCCGCGCAACCCGCCTCCCTCACGCTGACCGCCTCGCCCACGGCGATCCGCGCCTGGCGGGTCGGGCAGGTGCTCGACGCCGTGGTGGTTTCGAGCGCACCCGACGGCCGGGCCACGCTGCGCATCGAAGGCACGCTGGTGCAGGCGCAGACGACGGTCGCGCTTGCCGCGGGGCAGTCGTTGCAACTCAAAGTCGTTACGGACGGCGGTCAGCCGGTGCTCAAAGTGGTGCAACCCGCCGCACCAGCGGTCACCGACGCCGAAACGCTCACGCAGGCGCTGCGCGCGGCGCTGCCGCGCCAGCAGCCGCTTGCGCCGCTGCTCGCCGATCTCGCCGCGTTGGTGGCGCAGGCCGGGTCGAAGCCGCCGCAGGGCGTCCCCGGTCTCATCGTCGAGCTTGCGCGAGGCATCCTCGCGGAGCTTCCGACCGCGCCGCAGGCAAGTACCCCGGAAGGCCTGAAACAGGCGCTGCGCCAGTCCGGGACGTTTCTGGAGGCCGGGCTCGCGCGGCCGCCCGTGGCTTCGGAACAGCCGCCGGCGCCCGCCGATCTCAAGGCCGGATTGCTGCGACTCGCGGCGGAGCTGCGCACCCAGACGCCGGTCCAGGGACCGGCGAATCCCATAGTGGCCGCATCGACGTCCGGTGCACCCGCGCTGCTCGAAAAGACCGAGGGTGCGCTCGCCCGCATCCAGGCAAATCAATTGAATTCGCTCGTTGCGGAAACGACGGACAAGCCGGCATGGCTCGTCGATCTTCCCGTGCGCCAGGGCGATCGTGTGGATGTATTCCGGCTGCGCGTCGAGGAGGACCGCGCGGCGCGCCGCGGCGAGGCCGAATCCGCGCCCTGGTCGGTGTGGCTCGATTTCGATCTCACGGGCCTGGGATGCGTGCGCGCGCAGGGGGAGAGCGTGTCCGCTTTGTTCTGGACGGAGCAGGACGGCGCGGCGACACTGTTCAATCGCCACATGGATGTCCTGCACCGCGAGCTGACGGCGGCCGGGCTTTCCGTCGGCCAACTCGCCGCCCAGGCGGGCGCGCCGTCCGCGGCGCCGGCCGATCCGACCGTCGCCGGGCTGGTGAACGAGAAGGCATGAGCGAACCTCGAAAATTGCTGATAGCAAGATTTTCACCGCAGAGAACGCAGAGAAAAGCCTTATTAAGTGAACAAAGGCGAAACCGCAGATAAACGCAGATAGGAAATCGAGAGGCAAGAGCGAAGCATTTCTCTTTCAATCCGCGTATGTCGGCGGTTCCCGTGAAAAACTCCGCGCCTCCGCGTCTCCGCGGTGCGTTCGATGTTTCGTCAAAAACGGAATTACTGAGGAGAACGGTAAATAGTGCGCACACCGTCAAGCCATGGGTCCCTTCTCCCCGCGGGAGAAGGACAGGATGAGGGCCGTTTTTTGCGCTGCCTTGCCCTCACCCCGGCCCTCTCGCCCTCACCCTCATTCCCTCTCCCGCAGGGAGAGGGAGGCGAGCCGATGCGCGCTTGGGCGCGCACTCGTTCACTTTGGGAGAAAAGCGACACGCGCTATTTAGCGACCGGATCAGTATTAGGCCTATGAGCAGGGACGACGGTAAGCCGCCGCAGACCGAGGCCTTCGCGCTGCACTACGGCGGGCGCGGCGCACCGCGCGTCACGGCCAGTGGCAAGGGCTACGTCGCCGAGGAAATCCTGGCCGCCGCCAAAAAACACGGCGTGCCCTTATATGAGGATGCGAATCTCGCCCGGCTGCTCGCCCGCGTGGAGCTCGGCGATGAAGTCCCGCGCGCGCTCTACGTCGCGGTCGCCAAGGTCATCGCCTTCGCCTACCTCGTGCGCGGCAAGGCGCCTAACAGCGGCTGACCATATGAGATTTCAACCACAGAGGGCACAGAGATCACAGAGAAAAACTGGAACAGACAGGATTTACAGGATTAGAAATCCAGATTCGAGTATTCCTCTGTGATCTCTGTGTCCTCTGTGTCCTCTGTGGTGAATATTCTTTTACCAGGCGTCTAAGTAAGCGTCCGCGCCGAGGGGCAGATCCCGGCGAGACAACAGCCGCCGCACAACGGCTTCTTGCGGCAGACATCTTTGCCATGGCGCACGATAAGAGCATGGTACTCGTTGAAGCGCGGCACATCCGGTCCGAGCGCGCGCTCGAACAGGTGCCGTAGCGTCTCGTAACCCTCGTCGCCCTTGATGAGGCCAAGGCGCGCGAAGAGACGGCGCGTGTAGGCGTCGATCACGAACACCGGCCGCTCGAAGGCGTAGAGCACGATGTCGTCGGCGGTCTCGGGGCCGATACCGTGCACCGCGATGAGCGCGGCGCGCAGGTCGTGGGTGGACAGCCTGGCGAGGCGGCGCACGCCGCCCTGGGCGATGAGCCAGCGGCACATTTCCTTCAGCCGCTTGGCCTTCACGTTGAAGTAGCCGGACGGCCTGAGCCATGCGGCAAGCCGTTTGTGCGGCGCCTTCACGATCGGCTCGGGGCTGAGCGCCTTGGCTTTCTTTAAATTCGCGATCGCGCGCTCGACGTTGGTCCAGGCGGTGTTCTGGGTGAGCACCGCCCCGACCATGATCTCGAACCTGGAATCCCCCGGCCACCAATGTTGCGTGCCGTTGGCGGCGTAGAGCCGGCGGTAAACCCCACGGAAGGTCGCGCGCGTGTTGGCTTTCATATCGGTAACGCACGGTATTATAACCATGCCCCGGATTCGGCTGTGCTAATCTAATATGAAGAGCTGAACCGCCGGTCCACCGAAGCGCACACCAGACCCAGCACAATCATCCGCAACATGGGCTTCCTACCCGACGCGCCGCTGCGCACGTTCTCGCTGCTGAGCCTCGCCCTGATCGCGCTGACGGTGCTGGCGACGGGCGTGGCGCAATCGCTGTTCCTGCGCGAGTCCATCCTCGAACGCGAGGCCACGATCATCCGCGACACCGTCCGCGGGCTCGCCACGGAGCACCTCGGCTGGGACGACCTCGCGCAGCCGGACACGGCCGGCGCCCAGTTGCGCCTGGCGCAGAGCTTCGCCATCCTGCGCGACCTGACGGGGGCCGCGCGCATCAAGGTCTACGACTCCGCGAACCGCATCATCTGGTCCGACGACCCGGCGCTGATCGGGCGGGTCGTCCCCGGGGAGAGCCGCCTGCGCCAGGCGCTGGCGGGCGGCGTGGACGCGGTGTTCGATCCGCAGGAGCGCGCCTCGCATGCCGAGGAAAGCATGCCGCACGGCCCGCTCGTCGAGTTCTATGTGCCCTTCGCCGTCAAGCGCCGCGGCACGGGCGGCGGCGAGATCATGGGCGTGCTGGCGCTCTACCGCGACGCCGAGCCGCTCCAGCGGACCATCGCGCGCGGGCGTCTGCTGCTGTGGGCGGTCGTCGGCGCCGGCGGCCTGATCCTCTACGGCGCACTCTTCGGCCTGTTCCGCTCGGTGTACCGCCGTCAGCGCGCGGCGGAGTCGCGTCTGGCGCACATGAGCCGCGAGCACGAGCGCATGGTGCAGATCGAGAAGCTCTCGGCGATCGGCCAGATGGTCGGGGAGGTGGCGCACCAGATCAACAACCCGCTCGTCGGCGTGATGAACCTCGCCCAGCTCGCCGAGCGCGAGCCCGGCAACCCGCCGCGCACGCGCGAACTGCTCGCCGACATCCGGCGCGCGGGCGAGCACTGCCGCGGTTTCGTGCAGCGCATGCTCACCTTCACGCGGCTGCCGCGCTTCGAGCGCCAGCCGCTCGAGCTGCGCGCGCTGGCGCAGGAGACGATCGCGCTCTTCGGCGAGAGCAACAAGACGCATCCGCCGCTGCGGATCGAGGCGCCGCCCGGGGAGATCCGGCTGCGCGCGGATCCGGTGCTGCTGCGCCACGCGCTGTTCAACCTGCTCGCCAACGCCGCGCAGGCCGATCCGGACGGGCCGATCGTCGTTCGCGTGCGGCCCGAGCCGCGCGACGGCGTCGCCGGCGTGGCGCTGGCGGTTACGGACCGCGGGCCGGGCCTGAGCGACGAGGTCCACGACAAGCTCTTCACGCCTTTCTTCACCACGCGCCCCGGCGGCACGGGCCTCGGGCTCGCCGTGGCGCAGCACATCGCCGCGCTGCACGGCGGCGGCGTCACGGCGCAGAACAACCCCGGCGGCGGCGCCTGCTTCACGCTCTGGCTCCCCGCCGCGGACGAAGGAGAACCTTTTGAAGCCGAAAATCCTGCTCGTTGACGACGACCCCTTCACCCGGCGACTGTTCGAGGATCTGCTGCGCGAAAACCCCGCCGAGCTGCGCATCGCCGCGAGCGCCGCGGAGGCGCGGCGCGCGTTCCGCGCCGCCGACTTCAATCTCGTGCTGCTCGATCAGCGCCTGCCGGACGGCAACGGGCTCGAGCTCTTCGCCGAGATGCGGCGCGAGCGCCCGCGCCTGGTGGCGATACTCATCACGGGCTTCGCCGACGTGCGCGACGCGGTGCGCGCCGTGCGCGAGGGGTTGTTCGATTACCTCACCAAGCCCTTCGAGAACCTCGAGGCGCTCGAGGCCGTCATCGGAAAGGCGCTCGAAATGGACGCCGCGTACCGGGAGATCGCCCGCCTGCGCGAGTCGCTCGAGGCGCGCGCCGATGCGCCCGTCATCATCGGGCGCTCCATGCCGATCGAGCGGCTGCTCGAGCGGGCTCGCACCGTGGCGCCGCTCGACACCACGGTGCAGATCGAGGGTGAGTCGGGCACCGGCAAGGAGCTGGTGGCGAAGCTCATCCACACCCTGAGTCCGCGTGCGCGCGGCCGGATGCTCGAAGTGAATTGCGGGGCGCTTTCCGAGCAACTGCTCGAAAGCGCGCTTTTCGGCTACGAGAAGGGCGCCTTCACGGGCGCGCTCAAGGCCACCCCGGGCTACTTCGAGGAGGCGGGCGGCGGGACGCTGTTCCTCGACGAGATCGCCGACATGAGCGCGAAACTTCAGGCGAGCCTGCTGCGCGTGCTGCAAGAGCACGCGTTCTACCGCCTCGGCGGCACGCAGAAGCGCGAGAGCGACTTCCGGTTGATCTGCGCCACGAACAAGAACCTCGAGGCCGAGGTCAAGGCCGGGCGCTTCCGCTCCGACCTCTACTACCGCATCAACGTGGTGGTCCTGCGCACGCCGCCGTTGCGCGAGCGGCGCGAGGACATCGCCCCGCTCGCGCTCTATTTTCTCGATCACTACAACCGCCGCTTCGGCAAGGACACGGGTCCATTCACGCCCGAGGCGATGCGGGCGCTCGAGGCCGCGCCCTGGCCGGGTAACGTGCGCGAATTGCAGCACGCCGTCGAGCGCGCGGTGGCGCTTAACGCCGGCGGGCCGATCGCCCCCGAGGACCTGGCCTCGGGGACACCCCCGTCCGAGGCCGTTCCCGCACCCGAAGCCGCACCGCCGCCGGCCGCGAGGCCGCTGTCTTATGAAAGCGCGCGCGAGCATTTCGAGCGCGCCTACTTCGAGCAACTCCTCGGCGTCGCCAACGGCAATGTCTCCGAGGCCGCGCGCCTCGCGGGCATCTCGCGTCAGAATTTCTACCTGCATATGAAGCGCTGGGGGATTGTCACGGGATCGTGACAACTGTCTCACCCCTGGCACGAACCCGAACACCGTCATCGCGGCCGCACAGGCCGTAATCGCTTGATCCACTGGAGTTTTCCGGTTGGCTGCGCTGCGGCACGCGGATTGCTATGCATGCTGCCACGGGCGGATTCGTGCCGCTCTGGACAACCAAACTCAGGAGGCATCATGCAAGCAAAAACCATCGCGTGTGCGGCCGGGCTCAGCGCCCTGATCGCGGGTCAGGCGTCCGCGCTCGAGCCGGACAAGATCAACTGGGCCGCCGTGCCCAAGAGCCAGATCACGCTGTTCTACCCCGGACAGTCCACGCAAGAGTGGATCCTGAGCGCCGCGCACAAGGCCGGCGCCACCGGCGTGCGCGAGGGCAAGAACTGCCTCAAGTGCCATGCCGACGAGGAGGCCGACATCGGCAAGACTATCGTCAGCGGCAAGAAGCTGGAACCCAACCCCATCGCCGGCAAGCCCGGCTCCATCAAGGTCACGGTGCAGGCGGCCTACGACAAGGAGAATTTCTACCTCAAGGCGAGCTGGCCGACCAACCTGAAGGAGGCCGGCGTCTTCCACAATTACAAGGGCTTCAAGGACGGCAAGTGGGTCACCTATGGCGACAACCGCACCAACAAGGACGTGAAGGCCGGCAAGGCCAAGGCCTCCTATGAGGACCGCTTCAACTTCATGCTCGGCGACAACAAGGGCAGCGTCGCCAACTTCGAGAGCCAGGGCTGCTGGGTCACCTGCCACAACTCCCTGCGCGACACGCCCAACGAGCCGAAGAAGGAAGCCGTCGAGGCCCACCCGGTGCTCGGCAAGGACGGCATGAAGAAGAGCGACATCCGCAAGTACCTGCCCGAGACCCGCACCGCCATCGATGATGCCGGCGGCTGGGACAAGCTGAAGGACAAGGCTGCACTCGACGCGCTGATGGGCAAGGGCGCGTTCCTCGACCTCTGGCAGGCGCGTGCCTACCGTTCCATCCCGGTCGGCAAGGCGGACGACTCATACGTCTTCCAGTACCGCAATTTCGACAAGGGCAAGAAACCCTTCGACAGCAACTGGGACGGTGAGAAGAAGCAGCCCAAGTTCATGTTCGACCCGGACAAGAACAACGGCGCGACGGCGCTCACCGCAGCGCAGTTCCGCGACCCGAAGGCGCCGAAGCTGGACAACACCAACAGCGTGCCCTACGACCAGGCCAAGGTGAAGGACGGCGACATCCTCCCCGGCTTCATCCTCAACACCAAGACCGACGGTTCCGCCAACGACCTGAACGCCAGCGGCACCTGGGCCAACGGCGTGTGGACGATGTACGTCTGGCGCAAGCTCGACACCCAGCAGAAGGACGACGTCGCGCTCGCAGCGGGCCAGACCTACCCGATGGGCATGGCGGTGCACGACGACAACGTCACCACCCGCTTCCACTATGTCAGCCTGCCGTTGAAGCTCTCGCTCGGCAAGAAGGACGGACAGATCAATGCCGTCGAAATCAAGTAACTCCTCGATCGAGCCGGCCGGCGCGCGCCCTTCGGGGCGCCGCCGCTGGTCGGCGTTCTTCAAGGGAACGGCGGGGCTGATCGCGCTCGGCTTCCTCGCCGGCGCGATCAGCCTGCTGGTGCTGGAAGAATTCGACATACACACCTTGACCACCGAGTTCTGCACCTCGTGCCACAGCACCATGCGCGACACGGTGTACAAGGAATTGCAACAGTCCAAGCATTACACCAACGCCGCGGGCGTGCGCCCGAGCTGCGGCGACTGCCACGTCGCCGGGCGGCTGCTGCACGCGACCTGGGAGCACGGGCTGGGCGCGGGGGATCTCTTTGCACAGCTCACCGGCGATTGGTCCGACCCCGCCAAGTTCGAGGAGAAGCGCCCGAAAATGGCCGAGCGGGCGCGGATGCACCTGCTCGAGGAAGGCAGCGAGACGTGCCTGCACTGTCACGTCATGGAGGCGATCCAGCCGCAGCGCAAACGCGGCCAGCGCACGCATGCCGATGCGATCGAGAAAGGCAAGACCAACTGCATCGCCTGCCACTACAACCTGGTGCACAAGGAGGTTCCGCTTTCCGAGCGCTTTACACAGGCGATCAAGGCGTACGGGGTGGACTGACCCGGCTCTTATCTCACAGCGGCGATTGCTCTCCTCGTTCGCCGTTTCTACACCGCCCGCCGCCGAAAGGCGCCGGGCGGTTTTTTTTCGCTCCCGTGACGCCCAAGGCTCCGCGAACATTTTCGATCGGGCGGCGCGGGAACAGGCGGAGCGCGCCGTTCAACCTAAAAACGGCGATTGCATCCGCAGATTACGCAGATTTCCGCAGATTTTAAGGCTTAAGTTTTGTAACACCGGAAATCCCGGGCTAAAATTCAAGCCATGAGCGAGCTGATTTTCGAGGTTACCCAAGAAGCCGACGGCGGTTTCTGCGCGGATTGCCTCACGGAATCGATCTTCACGCAGGGCGATACGTGGGAGCAGTTGCGCGATAACGCGCGCGAAGCCGTACGCGCATACTATTTCGATCAACCGAAGAATCTTCCTTCCTCCATCAACGCCTCGCTGTACCGGACCACACCGTTCTTCGCATCGGCACATTAAGCAGTATCCTCCGCGCCGTCTCGCAGCACAAAGGCGTTGACCGGGATGCGCTGCTAAAGACTTCCCGCTAGTGTAGTGCTTCGCAATTCCAGGTACTTAATTCCTGCGTCGAAACCCCGCGATCACACCGCGCGTTGAAGACACCGGACAGTAGTGTCGCCCCCTCTCCCTGCGGGAGAGGGCTGGGGCTGATGTTTCCCCTACTTTTCATCGTCGAACTCCCAAC
>MFSU01000001.1 GCA_001785115.1 Candidatus Muproteobacteria bacterium RBG_16_65_34 | reverse complement strand
CGCTATCCATTCCCTTTATCTACGGTTGGGAGTTCGACGATGAAAAGTAGGGGAAACATCAGGGGCTGGGGAGAGGGTGATGACTCACTGGTGCCGCGTCACGTGATGATTCAGAACCGCTTCGTTTCGACCCCTCTCCCTGTCCCTACCCCGGAACCTGCGGCCGAAGGCCGCGACGGCTCGCCCCCCTCTCCCCTTGGGAGAGGGGATGGGGGTGAGGGAAGAGATCGCCCGGTTCCGGGTCGCAAATCGCGACCATGTGGGTTCGGGCGGTCTCTCCCGCAAGGGGAGAGGGGACCTTTCGACAGGCGAATTTCAACAAACTGTTCATCTGCGGTTAATTTTTTTGGTTCTATTCGGTCGCATTAATCTGCGCAAATCTGCGTAATCTGCGGATAATCAAAAACGCCGGAGTCGCTGCTGCGGCGAATCGCCGCGCGGCGTCATGCCACATTCCCGCGCGCCCGCGACGCCGCTAAGATGTTTTTGGCATTAGCGTCGTGCGACTGCGGCTCCTCCTTCACTGCCGTTTCACTGCCTCCTAGCAGATTCGACGCCTTAGCACCGGGACGGTGCGCAACACCGTCCCGGTTTTTTTTCGACCGAAATTTGAACGAGAGGAAACGATGCATCCCACACCCATCGAACGCACGCTCGCATTCGCCGCGGCCTGCGCCGTATTTTCGCTGGCCCAGGCCGACGAGAAACCCAGTGCCGTACTCGACGAAGTGATCGTCACCGCGCCGCAGATCTCCGAGCCGCTCACCGTCGAGACCGACCCGAAGGCGCCGCGCCAACCGGTGCCGGCGCACGACGGCTCGGATTACCTCAAGAACATCCCCGGGTTCAGCGCGGTCCGCAAGGGCGGCACCGACGGCGACCCGGTGCTGCGCGGGCTCGCCGGTTCGCGCCTGAACGTGCTCATGGACGGCGAGGCCATCCAGGGCGGCTGCGGCGGGCGCATGGACCCGCCGACGGCCTACGTCTTCCCCGAGTCCTACGACCGCATCACGGTGCTCAAGGGGCCGCAGACGGTGGTGCACGGCGGCGGCAACCTGGCCGGCACAGCGCTCTTCGAGCGTCGCACCAAGACATTCGAGGAATCTGGCGCCCGCGGCTTTCTGGGTGCGCTCGGGGGCAGCTTCAACCGCAGAGACGTCATCGCGGATGTGACCGGCGGCGCGCCGCAGGGCTTCGTGCGCGCGATCGGCACGCGCTCCACCGCCGACGACTACAAAGACGGCGCGGGCGAGCCGGTGCACTCCGCCTACACGCGCTGGAGCGGCAGTCTCCTCGGCGGCTGGACGCCGGACCAGGACACGCGCCTTGAGCTTTCGCTCGACCGCAGCGACGGCGAGGCGGCCTACGCCGATCGCAGCATGGACGGCGTCAAGTTCGACCGCACGAGCTACGGGCTCAAGCTCGAACAGGCGCACCTCTCGCCGCTCGTAGAGAAGCTCGAGGCGCAGGTCTACCGCAACTACGTCGACCACGTGATGGACAACTTCACGCTGCGCGCCAAACCCATGACGTCCATGTACATGGTAAGCAACCCCGACCGCGAGACCGAGGGCGCGCGCCTCTCGACGCAGCTCGCGCTCGCGGGGAGCACCGCGCTCAAGCTCGGCGTGGACACCCAGAAGAACAAGCATACGCTGCGCAGCGCCAGCAGCATGATGACGGCGCCGGACGTCGAGGCCCTCGCGCGCACACCGGACATGACCTTCGATAACGCCGGCGTATTCGCCGAGGTGGCGCATCCGCTCGACGACAGCGACCGGCTGATCGGCGGGTTGCGCCTCGACCGGCTCGGGGTGGACAACGAAAAGACCACCGGCCCGGGGGCGCTCAGCAGCGACACCGATCGCACGCGCGGCGCGTTCCTGCGCTACGAGCACGGCGCCGCGAGCGGGCTCACGAGCTTCGTCGGCCTCGGGCACGCCGAACGGCCTGCCGACTGGTGGGAGCGCAGCACCTATCAGGGCTTCTATCTCAATCCCGAAAAGAACAACCAGCTCGACGCCGGCGTGATCTATACCGGCGGGCCGTGGCGCGCCGGGCTCTCCGCCTTCTATGCGCGTCTCGACGACTTCATCCTGACGCGCAACGACAGCACCGCGCGCAACGTGGATGCCACGACCCACGGCGCCGAGGCGGACATGAGCTACGCGCTGACCGGCACGTGGAAGGCGCTGGCGACCCTCGCCTGGGTGCGCGGCGACAACGACACCGACGGCACGCCGCTCGCGCAGATGCCGCCGCTCGAAGGGCGGCTGGGCCTGAACTACGACGACAAGACCTGGGTCTTCGGCGCGCTGGCGCGCATGGTAGACCGGCAAGACCGGGTGCACGTCGGCTACGGCAGCATCGTCGGCCAGGACATCGGGCCGACGGCGGGCTTCTCGGTGCTGTCGCTCAACGCCGGCTACCGCCCGAAGAAGGGCGCGCTCCTCACCGCCGGCATCGACAACATCTTCGACAAGTCTTACGCCGAGCACTTGAGCCGCGCCGGCGCGGCGGTCGCGGGCTTTACACAGACCACGCGCGTCAACGAGCCCGGACGCAACGTCTGGCTGAAGGCGAGCATCGCGTTCGATTGATGCGCGGAGCCAGGCGGCGCGGCGCGGCGCGCCGCCTGGCTTCTTTATCAGGGCGCGAGCTTCTTCTTGAGCAGCTCGTTCACCTGCTGCGGATTGGCCTTGCCACGGGCGGCCGTCATGGCTTGGCCACCGGTTGCGGCCACAATATCGTCACGCACAACCCTCCGCCCGAGGGCACATCGACAGCGCGGTTGGGTATTCCAACCTGCCGACCAACCGCGTGATCGAGCTTGGCAGGCAAGTGACGATCCGACGCCGTTTGCGCGCAGCCGAAGTCTGCCCGCTTCCGGCCAGGAGCAGACATCCGTGAATGGCGCGAAACCGTGGTACGTCCCCGATTACTGCCCGATTACTGCCCTCTACTCTACCCGTCTTTGTGACCCAGCCGCTCCGGCGCTTCGCCCGCGCCCGCCGCCGATGCGACCGCCAACGCAACGAGAACCCGGAACACGCGCCTGGCACGCTGCCGCATCATAGCCGCCCCTGGCGCTCCAGGCGCGTGACCCAGTACACGCCGCGCCCGGCCACGCCGCAGTTCGACACCTGCAGCGCCTCCACCACCGTTTCGACGTCGCGGTCTTCGAGCAGGAGATCCACGCGCACGTGCGGGGTGTAGCCGACCACCCGGTCGCGCGCCGAGAGCGAGGGATCGCGTTCGTCCTGCGGGCCATGGCCCTCGACCGGCGTGAAGGTGAAGCCCGTCACCCCGGGCAGCGCACGCAACACATCGGCAAGCGCCTGCTGAATGTCGGCGTGCACGATCAGCGTCAGATTTTTCATGACTTGTCTCCGTTACGGTTCTTGTGCTGCTCTACGCGTTGCTCGAGCCAGACGTAAAGTGTCGGCAGAAGCACCAGCGTGAGCAGCGTCGAGGTCACGAGCCCGCCAATCACCACCACCGCCAGCGGCCGTTGCAACTCCGAACCCGGACCGGTGGCGAGCAGCATCGGCACGAGGCCGAGCGAGGCGATCAGCGCGGTCATCAACACCGGCCGCAGCCGCCGCTCCGCGCCTTCCTGTACCGCCTGCAACACCGTGCGCCCGGCCTCACGCAACTGGTTGAAATACGCCACCATCACCACACCATTCAATACCGCCACGCCGAACAGCGTGATAAAACCGACCGCCGCCGGGACCGAGAGATACAGCCCGGAAGCAAACAGACTCACCACGCCGCCGATCATGGCGAACGGGATATTCAGGATGATCAGTCCCGCCTGACGTACCGAGCGGAATGTGGAAAACAGCATGAAGAAGATGAGCATGATGGATATCGGCACAACCAGGCCCAGACGCGCGGCGGCGCGCTGCTGGTTCTCGAACTGGCCACCATAGTCGATGTAGTAACCGTGCGGGAGCTTGACCTCGCGCTCGATGGCGGCGCGCACGTCCTCGACGAGGCTGACCACGTCGCGTCCCTCGACGTTTACCTGCACCACCGCCAGGCGTTTGCCGGCCTCGCGCGTGATCTGCACCGGGCCGTCCACCTCGCGGATATCGGCCAGCATCGAAAGCGGCACCTTGGCGCCGCCCGGCGTCTCGACCAGCAGCCGCGCCAGCGCCTGCGGGGTGGTGCGCGCGCCCTCCGGAAAGCGCACGAACACGGCGGTGCGCCGGCTCGCCTCGATCACTTCGGTCGTGATCTTGCCGCCGACCGCGCTCTCGATGAGACGGTTGACGTCCTCGACCTTGATTCCATAGCGCGCCGTCTGTGGCGGGCGGATCTCGACTTGCAGGTATTGCTGGCCGAGGATCGGCGGACGCACGATGTCCACTGCGCCCGGTACCTTGGCGGCCAGTTCCTCGATCTGTTTCGACTTCTCCTCCAGCACCGCGAGGTCGTCGCCGTAGAGCTTGATCGCGAGCGCGGCGCGCACGCCGGAGAGCATCTCCGACACGCGCATGTCGATCGGCTGAGTGAAGGCCAGCTCGATGTCCTCGAAGGCTTCGAGTTTCTGGCGCAGTTCCTCCTGGAACTCGGCGAGGCTGCGCGTCCATTCGCCGCGCGGTTTGGTGAGCACGAAGTTGTCGGTCTGGTAGAGCCCCATCGGGTCGAGCCGCAGCTCGTCGGCGCCGGTGCGCGACACCACACCGGTGACCTCGGGCAGCTCCATCATCGCGCGGTGGTACTGCGTGTCCGCGGCGAGCGAGGCTTCGAGCGTGATGTCCGGTTTCTTCTCGATAATTACCACGGTCGAGCCTTCGTCCATCATTGGCATGAACTCGCGCCCGATGAACGGGAACAGCGCCGCGGCGAGACCAAGCGCGACGAGCGCGCCGCTGACGGCGGTCCGGCGATGGACGAACGCCCAGCGCATCGCCGGCAGATAGACGCGCTTGATGGCGGCGAGAACGCGGTCTTCCTTATGTTGCCCGCCTGTGCGCATGAGAAAACTCGCGAGCACCGGGATGACGGTGAGCGAGAGCATGAGCGATCCCGCGAGTGCGAAGCAGATGGTCAGCGCGAGCGGCGTGAACATCTTGCCTTCGAGGCCGGAAAGCGTGAACAGCGGCAGGAACACAATGACGATGATGAGAACCCCCGAGAGTACCGGCATCCCGACCTCGACGGCGGCGCGGTAGACGAGGTGCAGCCGGCTCACGCCCTTGGGTGCGTGCGCGAGCTGCGTGTGGATGTTCTCCACGACCACCACGGCCGCGTCCACCAGGATGCCGATGGAAATGGCCAACCCGCCGAGCGACATGAGGTTGGCGGAGACATCGAACAGGCGCATCGCCAGGAACGTGAACAGCACCGAGAGCGGCAGGATCAGCGCCACCGTGAGCGCCGCGCGCAGATTCCCGAGCAGCACGATGAGCACGATCAGCACCAGCACCACCGCCTCGCCGAGCGCCTTCTCCACCGTCCACACGGCGGCCTCGATCAGCTCCGTGCGGTCGTAGAACGGCACGATTTTCACGCCCTCGGGCAGGGCCGGTGCCAGCGCCGCGAGTTCACGCTTCACACCCTCGACGGTAGTGCGTCCGTTCGCGCCCTTGCGCAACAACACCAGGCCCGTAACGACTTCGCCCTTGGCGTCGGCGGTCACGCCACCGTAACGGATGAGCGAGCCCAGGCGCACCTCGGCCACGTCCCGGACGAGCACCGGCATGCCGGCGCGCGTCGCCACAACCACCTTGCCGATATCGTCCAGTCCGCGCAATACACCCACGGTACGCACCAACAGCGTCTGGTCTTGCCGGTTGATGCGGTCGCCGCCGGCGTTGCGGTTGCTCGCCTCGATCGCTTGCTCGACGTCGTCGAGCCCGAGGCCGTAGCGCACCAGCCGCTCGGGTTGCACCGCGACCTCGAAGGCACGCACCTCGCCACCGAGCGAGTTGACGTCGGCGACCCCGTCCACGGTGCGCAGCCGCGGGCGGATCGTCCAGTCCTGAAGCGTGCGCCGCTCGGCGCTGCTCAGGTTCCCGCCCTCGATGCGGTACATGTAGACCTCGCCCAGGGGCGTGGTGATTGGCGCCAGCACCGGCTCGACGTCGGGTGGCAAGCTCCCACGCACCTGGTTCAGCCGCTCGGCTACCTGCTGGCGTGCCAAATAGATGTCGGTGCCGTCTTCGAACCAGACGGTCACGAGCCCAAGCGCATACTTGTTGAGCGATCGCAGCGCCGTCTGGCGCGGCAGACCCTGCATCTCGATCTCGATCGGGAAGGTGATGCGGCTCTCAACCTCGGACGGAGTCATGCCCGGCGCCTTTACGATCACCTGTACCTGGGGCGTGTAGATGTCGGGAAAGGCATCAATGGGGAGCGTGCGAAACGCCCACAGCCCGCCGGCGACCACGGCCGCGGCGACCAGCAGCATCATCAGGCGCTGGATCAGCGCGAAACGAATCAAAGTGGCGATCATGGTATGGCCTCCGCTTGGTTGAGCGCGACGCCGGCGGCCAGCCGCAGCTCGGCCGCCTCCTGCCAGCTCTCTTGCAGCAGTTCGAGGTAGCGAACCTCGGCGTCGAAATAGGTGTTGTACGCGTCCACCAGCGCCAGCACGTTCGATTCGCCGGTCTCGAAACCGCGGCGCGCGAGCTCCAGCATCCGGCGTGCCGGCCCGAGCAGGCGCTCGCGGTAACGCTCCGCCTGTTCGATCAGGTGACCCAAGTGCAACCATGCCTGGCGCAGGCGCGTTTCGAGCTCGCGTCGCTGGGCCGTGCGGCGTTCGCGCGCCTGATCGGTCTCGGCCTGGGCGCGCGCCACGCCGCCGCTATTGAGGTTCCACAGCGGCACCTGCACGCTCAGCATCACGCCGTTGTAATCACGTCGCGCCCCGTTGAGAAAATCGCGCTCGCGGAAGACACCGAGTGTCGGATCGGCAAAGCGGCTGGCGCGCGCCACGTCGATTCCCGCGCGCGCAGCTTCGATGTCCTGATCGTCGGCCACGAGCGCCGGATGAGCGTCGAGGCCCTTGAGCAGTTCATCCAGTGGTGGCGGCGGAGAGGGCGGGGCAAGGAGCGCGGTCTGCGGTGTGGCTTCCGGCCCGATTGCCAACAGCGCGCGAAACTGTGCCGCGGCCTCACTGTACTTGCCTTCGGCGGAGGTGACCTCCTGTTCCGCCGCCTCGTGCAGGATGGCAAGCCGCGCGCGTTCCAGCGGCGTGAGGTAACGGACCACGCGGTCGCTGCGGCGCGTGCTCGCGGGTTCGAGACCCGCAACGAATGCGACACGCTGCTTGGCGAGCGTCAAACGCGCCTGCGCGAGCTGCAACCCATGAAACACGCGCGCCGCCTCCGTCTCGCGTGCAATGCGCACATAACGCAAACGCTCGCGCGCGGCGGCAAGCTGCGCCTCGGCCTGGTGGCGCTGGGACGCGAGGCGCGTGAGCGGCAGCGGCTGCGTGATTACGACCTGCGTGAGGTCGGTCCCGCCGTTGCCGTCTTCGACTCCGAGTTTCTGGTCGGCACGCAGGTCGATCGAGGGGTTGGGCCAGGCGCCGGCCTGCGTCAGCGCGCCTTCGCGTGCCGCCACTTCGGCCGAGGCCTCACGGATCTCCGGCGCCACCGTCAGCGCCTGGCGCGCGGCGGCGTCGAGCGTCCAGACGGACGTCTCGGCCGCGTGCGCGACGCGCGCTTCGATGAACAACAGACTCAGTAACACCAGCCCGACTGACGCGGGCGTGATCGTATGACGAGACACCGGGCACTCCTTCGTCCCGCCGCCGTACACGGTGGCGGGATCACAAACAGGGGAACGGAAACCTTGCGGGCACGGACGACGCGTTGGCGTCGCCCGGGCCGCGTAGAGCGAACTGCTGGGAGGAGTTAGAGAGGCGGTGCGCGCAACGGCGGTATTCGAACGTCGCCGCCCGGCGTGGGACGGGAGAGGCGTCCCGGCCGCCAGGGGGGGCGGCCCGCGAGTGCGAGCCCGAACAGCATGAATGCGGTAAAGACAACGGCCAGGGCGAGGCTGTCCGCCTGTGCGTTCTTGAGCTTCAGGACAGCGTACTTGGCAAATCCTGCCTCGCCGACTACATCGTCGTTGTGGCCGAAGTCGGCGGGCATGCCGCCGACGTGCAGCTCGACCGCATGGCCATGGCCGTGAAGCGGCTCATGATCGGCGAACGTATGGAAGTGAACCCTGAGCCCCTGCACCACCAGGAGCGACAGCGCGAGACACCACACCAGCGGGCGGCGGCGTGAGAATCGGAATAGGCGGGCCTCAAACATGCGAAGAGTCTATGCGATGCTTAGCACCCGGGGCAAGCAAACGGGATTTGCGTCGAAAACGGACAGACCATGGTTACAGACACACGTCGGAAGCGTGCCGCCTAGGGGCTGAGCTTTTTCTTCAAAAACTCGTTCACCTGCTGGGGGTTGGCCTTGCCCTGGGTGGCTTTCATCACCTGGCCGACGAAGAATCCGAAGAGCGCCTCCTTGCCGGCGCGGTACTGCTCGAGCTGCTTCGGGTTCCTGGCGATCACCTCGTCGATCGCCTTCTCGATCGCGCCGCTGTCGGTGATCTGCTTCAACCCCCGCTTCTCGATCACGGCGTCGGCATCGCCCTCGCCGGCCCACATGGCCTCGAGCAGCTCTTTGGCGATCTTGCCGGAGATGGTGTTGTCGGTCAGGCGCTTCAAGAGCCCGGCCATCATCGGCGCGGTCACGGGTGACTGGGCAATCTCCTTGTTGTCGCGATTCAAGTAGCCCGAGAGCTCCACCGCGATCCAGTTGGCGACGATCTTGGGATCGGCCTTCGATTCCCGGACCGTCTGCTCGTAGTAGTCCGCCATCGCGCGCGCGGAAGTCAGCACCCCGGCGTCGTAGCCGTTCAACCCGTAGTCCTGCATGAAGCGCGCACGCTTGGCATCCGGCAGCTCCGGGATGGTCGCCTCGACATCGCGGATAAAATCTTCCGTAACCACGAGCGGCGGCAGGTCGGGGTCGGGGAAGTAGCGATAGTCCATCGCCTCTTCCTTGCTGCGCATCGAGCGCGTGACGTCCTGGTCGGAGTCGTACAGGCGCGTCTCCTGCACGATCTGCTTTCCGGATTCAATCAGGTCGATCTGGCGCTCGATCTCGTGCTCGATCGCCTTCTCCACGAAGCGGAAGGAGTTGACGTTCTTGATCTCGGCGCGGGTGCCGAGCTTCGGATCGCCCTTGCGCCGCACCGAGACGTTGGCGTCGCAACGGAAGGAACCTTCCTGCATGTTGCCGTCGCAGATGCCGAGGTACACCACGAGCTGGTGCAGCTTCTTCATGTACGCCACGGCCTCTTTCGCCGAGCGCAGATCCGGCTCGGAGACGATCTCCAAGAGCGGTGTGCCGGCGCGGTTCAAGTCGATGCCGGTCATGCCGTGGAAGTCCTCGTGCAGCGACTTGCCGGCGTCTTCTTCCAGGTGCGCGCGCGTGATGCCGATGATCTTTTCCTGCCCGTCCACCTCGACGGTAAGCTGCCCCTTGGCGACGATCGGAAGCTCGTACTGCGAGATCTGATAACCCTTGGGGAGATCGGGATAGAAGTAGTTCTTGCGCGCGAACACCGAGCGGCGGTTGATCTGCGCGCCGATGGCGAGCCCGAACTTCACCGCCATGCGCGCGGCTTCTTTGTTGTACACCGGTAGTGCGCCCGGCAACGCAATATCCACCGCGCACGCCTGGGTGTTCGGCTCGGCGCCGTATTTTGTGGACGCGCCCGAGAACGCCTTGCTCTTTGTCAGGAGCTGGGCGTGGATTTCAAGGCCGATGACGGTTTCCCATGTCATATATGAGTTCTCGCCGCAGAGACGCAGAGGACGCAAAGGCTTCGCAGGTTAAACTTCATTCGCTTTTCTTTGCGTCCTCTGCGTCTTTGCGGCAGATGTTGTTACTCAAAACCTTTCGGCATGCGCTTGTGCCAGTCCGTAAACTACGCCGCCTTGGCCTTGAGCGGCTTGATCTTGCGGCGCAGTTCTTTCATCTTCTGCTTCGCCTGCCAGAGGTCGTATGCCACCTGCTTGTTGAGCCAGCTCTCGGGGGTGGTACGCGTAGCGAGCCCCAAGCGTACCGCCATGGTCGGGCTCACTCCGATGTGTCCATTGAGCAACTCCGAGAGCGTCTTGCGCGTCACATTAAGTAGCCTGGCCGCCTCGGTAACGCTCAGGCCGAGCGGCTTGAGATAAAGCTCGCGCAACACCTCGCCCGGATGCGGCGGGTTGAACAACTGTTGCCTCTCGTCATGCTTCACCACTCGGCTACCCACGCGATGCTCTTGGCCAGCGGCGTGTTCTGCAAGGCGTTGTGAAGTTTGCCGTCCGCCGTAACAAACCGGCAGTCCTGCGATTCCGCCAGGGCCACATACAAGCTGTCGTACACGCTGCGGTCCAGGCTGATCGCAATCTCAAAAGCCGCATCCAGCAACGGCTCCGACGGGTAAACCTCCAACGGCACGGTACGCAGCGCCTTGAGGATATCACGGGCCTCCGTCTCCCGGATTTCCCGCATCCGTCTTTTCTTCCAGAGGATATTTCCGAATTCCGGGAATATTAGGTCCGGCGCGAGCAATTCGTTACCGCCCTCGAGCAGTCTCGCTGCGGCTGCGGAATGCACCTCGGGTACGTACCACTTGATCGCGACACTTGCGTCAACGACCAGGCGGCTCAACGGTTTCTGTCCTCGGCAAGGAGCTTGGCGCTGTCGGTATGTGCACGCCCGGCCAGCTTTTTGCGAAGGCGGGCGGCGATCCTGCCGGCCACGACCGCATTGGTTCGGGTCGCCTGCTCCAAGATGGTCTTCAGCTCGACCTGCAAGGATCGCCCATGCTGCTGGGCGCGCGCCTTGAGGCGCTCGATGACGGTCCTGTCGAGATCGCGAACGAGAACCTGTGCCATAAATCCCTCCATGCCATGCTATCAAAACGATAGCATCAGCATAGCACGAATCCTCTATTGAGGTGAAAGGCCCGCACCTTTTGCGTCCTTCGCGCCTTTGCGTTGAGTTGTTTCATTCAAAACCTTTCGGCATGCGCTTGTGCCAGTCCGTCGCCTGCTGGTACTTGTGGGCGACATTCAGCAACCGTGCTTCGTCGAAATACTGGCCGATGAGCTGTAATCCCACGGGCAGGCCGTCCGCCGCAAACCCGGCCGGAATAGACATGCCGGGTAGGCCCGCGAGGTTGACCGAGATCGTGTAGATGTCGCTGAGATACATCGCCACCGGGTCGTCGCTCTTCTCGCCGAGCTTGAAGGCGGTGGTGGGGCTGGTCGGGCCCATGATGACATCGCAGGACTCGAAGGCCTGCTTGAAGTCCTCGCTGATGAGGCGGCGCAGCTTCTGGGCCTTCAGGTAATAGGCGTCGTAGTAGCCGGCCGAGAGCGCGTAGGTGCCGATCATGATGCGGCGTTTTACTTCCGCGCCGAAGCCTTGCGCGCGGGTCTTGCAGTACATATCGAGGAGGTCGCCGTATTCCGGCGCGCGGTAGCCGTAGCGCACGCCGTCGAAGCGCGAGAGGTTCGAGGACGCCTCGGCCGGGGCGAGCACGTAGTAGCACGGGATCGCCAGGCTCGAGTTGGGCAAGCTCACCTCGACCACCTGCGCGCCGAGCTTGCGGTACGCGGCGATCGCCGCCTCCACCACGCCGGCGACCTCCGGGCTCAGGCCCGCGCCGAAATATTCCCTGGGCAGCCCGATGCGCAGACCCTCGATGTCGTGGTCGAGCGCCTTGGTGTAATCGGGAACCGGCGCTTCGACCGAGGTCGAGTCGCGCGGATCGAAACCGGCCATGACATTGAGCAGCAACGCGGCGTCCTCGGCGGTGCGCGCCATCGGGCCGCCCTGGTCGAGCGAGGAGGCAAAGGCGATCATCCCGTAGCGCGACACCCGCCCGTAAGAAGGCTTGAGGCCGGTGAGGTTCGTGAGGGCCGCGGGCTGACGGATCGAACCGCCGGTGTCGGTGCCGGTCGCGGCCGGCGCCAGACGCGCCGCGCAGGCCGCGGCCGAGCCGCCCGAGCTTCCTCCGGGGACCGTGGTCGGGTCCCAGGGGTTTTTCACCGGGCCGTAGAACGAGGTCTCGTTCGACGAGCCCATGGCGAACTCGTCCATGTTGGTCTTGCCGAGCAGGACCGCGCCCGAAGCATTGAATTTTTCTATGACCGTGGCGTCGTACGGGGCGATGAAGTTGGAGAGGATCTTCGAGCCGCAGGTGGTGCGCCAGCCGTCGGCGCAAAAGATATCCTTCTGGGCGATGGGGATGCCGGTGAGCGGTCCGCCTGCGCCCTTTGCGATGCGGGTATCCGCGGTCTTTGCCTGGGCGAGCGACCGCTCCGGGTCTACCGTAATATAGGCGTTGAGGTCCTTATACTTACTAATACGGTCGTGAAACGCCCGCGTCAGCTCGACGCTGGAGACCTTTTTGGCCAGTAAGGCGGCCGACAGCTCGGCAACGGTGAGTTTGAACATGTTTTAATATTGTTTGACGCAAAGGCGCAGAGGCGCAAAGAGGCAGAAAATTTTCATTTTTCCTTTGCGTCTTTGCGCCTTTGCGTCAAAAACTCTTACTCAATCACCTTGGGTACGAGGTACAACCCGGCCTCGGCCGCCGGGGCGAGGCCCAGGAACTTTTCGCGCCGGTCGGTCTCGGTCACGACGTCCTCCCGCAGCCTCAGGCCCGCGTCCGTCGGGTGCGCCATGGGGGCCACGCCCGTGGTGTCCACCGCGTTCATCTGTTCCACCAGATCGAGGATGCGCGAAAGCGTCTCGGCATAGCGCTCGGCCTCCGCATCGGTAATCTCAAGGCGCGCCAGATGGGCGATTTTCCGCACTTGGCTTCGGTCGAGCGACATGGGACGTGTCTCGGGTTCGGGGCCGGGGTCGGTAGCGCAGCGGCGGCGCGGCGTTCGCACCGCCCGCTGAGGCGCAAATTACCACATCCGGCCGGGCGGTTGAACCGGCCCTCCGCGGTTGCTACAGTTACCCATTATTATTATTACAACGTCCAGGCAGATCCCCAGCATGTTCAAGCAGCTTTTCGGTCTCTTCTCCAGCGACATCGCCATCGACCTCGGCACCGCCAACACCCTGATCTTCCTGCGCGACAAGGGCATCGTGCTGAACGAGCCCTCCGTGGTCGCCATCCGCCACGAGCACGGCGCGCGCAACAGCCGCGCCATCCTGGCCGTCGGCCACGAGGCGAAGAAAATGCTCGGACGCACGCCCGGCTCGATCCAGGCCATCCGTCCAATGAAGGACGGTGTGATCGCGGATTTCACCGTGACCGGCGAGATGCTCAAGTACTTCATCCGCAAGGTGCACGAGAACCGCCTGTTCCAGCCCTCGCCGCGGATCGTGATCTGCGTGCCCTGCGGCTCGACCCAGGTCGAACGGCGCGCGATTCGCGAGGCCGCGATGAGCGCCGGCGCGCGCGACGTGTTCCTCATCGAGGAACCGATGGCCGCAGCGATCGGCGCGGACCTGCCCATCATGGACCCGACCGGCTCGATGGTGCTCGACATCGGCGGCGGCACGAGCGAGGTCGGCGTGATCTCGCTCGGCGGCATCGTCTACTCGCACAGCCTGCGCATCGCCGGCGACAAGATGGATGAGGCGATCGTCAACTACATCCGGCGCAAGTACGGCATCCTGATCGGCGAGGCCACCGCGGAGCAGGTGAAAAAGGAGGTCGGCACCGCCTGGGAAGGCAGCGAGGTGCGCGAGATGGAGATCAAGGGCCGGCACATCGCCGACGGCGTGCCGCGCGCGCAGACGATCACGAGCCAGGAGGCGCACGCCGCGCTCTCGGAGTGCCTGAACGGCATCGTCGGCGCGATCAAGATCGCGCTCGAGCAGACCCCGCCCGAGCTCGGCGCCGACATCGCCGATAAGGGCCTGGTGGTCTCGGGCGGGGGCGCGCTGCTGCGCGACATCGACCGCATGCTCACCGAGCAGACGGGATTGCCGATCATCATCACCGACGATCCGCTCACCTGCGTGGTGCGCGGCTGCGGCCGTGCGCTCACGGAGGCGGAAAAGCTCGGCGATGTCTTCGTGTACGAATAGCCGCCCCGGGAGGATCGCGGCGCTTCCGCGGGCCGACCGTGTATCTTGGGGAATTTCTGATTAAGTATGATCGTTTGCCGCAAAGACGCGAGGCAGGAATCCGAGCCCGTTTCACGTCGCGTTCCCGGCCCTTGCGGCGAAGACTTCCTATTATTCAGAGGTTCCCTGGACCATAATTAAAATTCATAACCGCAGATGAACGCGAATCAGAGACAACAAGGTTGTTCGTCTTAAATTTTTGAAATGCTTTTCTTTGCGCCTTTGCGTCAAAAATAGAATGTCCCCGTCTCGGTTGTATCGCCCCCTTCGCCATTTTCGATGAACGTCCTCGGCTGGTCCGCCCGCGCTCCTTCGCAGCTCACCCGGCTGGTGTTGACGGTGCTGCTCTCGATCTCGCTCATGATCCTGGACCACCGCGGGCATCATCTCGAGCGCATACGCGCCGCCCTGATCGTGGTCATGTATCCGATCCAGGTCGCGGCGGGCCTGCCCGCCGCCGTCGGCTCGGCGGTCTCGAACTTCTTCACCGGCGAGCGCGCGCTCAAGGCGAGCAACGAGACGCTGCGCGCCGAGCGCCAACTGCTGCTCGCGCGGCTCCAGCAGTTCGAGGCGCTCGAGGAGGAAAACAACCGGCTGCGCCAATTGCTGGGCTCGGCGGCACGCGTGGCGGACAAGGCGCTTGCGGCGGATCTGCTGCAGGTGAGCCCCGAGCCCTTCACCCGCAAGGTCATCGTCGCCAAGGGCTCCCGGGAAAGCGTATACGCCGGGCAGCCCGTGATTGATGCCCACGGCGTCGTGGGGCAGGTGACGCAGGTCGCCGGCGATCAGGCGCGCGTCATCCTCATCACCGACCCGGGACATTCGATCCCGGTGCTCGTGAATCGCAGCGGCCTGCGCGCGCTCGCCTACGGCACCGGCGATCAGGACACCGTGCAGGTGCCCTATCTCACCGCCGGCGCCGACATCAAGGAGGGCGATCTGCTCGTAAGCTCCGGCATGGGCGGGACCTTCCCCGCGGGCTACCCGGTGGCGCAGATCGTGAAGATCGCCTACGACCCGAACGAATCCTTCCTCGACATCCGCGCACGCCCGATGGCGCAGCTCAGCCACGGCAAGCAGGTGCTGCTCATCTGGCCGGGCGGCGCGCAGAAGGGCGCCGAGCCCGCGGGCCGCAAACCCGCGCCGCCGTCCCCGGCCCGCCGCGAGGCGCAGGAGCGCATGCCATGAACTTGAGCCCCGCCGCCCGCGGCCGGCTGTATCTGTACGCGACCTATCTCGCGGCGCTCGTCCTCGCCGCGATGCCAGTGCCCAACTGGGCCGAGCCGTTCCGGCCCGACTGGGTGGGGCTCGTCCTCATCTACTGGTGCATCGCCGTGCCGGGCCGCGTGGGCGTGGGCACCGGCTGGATGCTCGGACTCGTCCAGGACGTGCTCTACGGCTCGATCCTCGGACTGCACGCGCTCGGCAAGGCGTTCGTCGCCTTCCTCGCCGTGCGCCTGCACCTGAAGCTGCGCATGTTTCCGCGGCTGCAGCAGGCGGTGGCGGTGCTCATCCTGCTCGCCGTCAACCAGTTGCTGGTGCTGTGGATCCGCGGCGCCATCGGCCAGGCGCCGCAAACGGCGAGCTACTGGACCCCGAGCATCGTCGGTATGGTCGTCTGGCCGTGGCTGTTCGCGATCCTGCGGGACGTGCGCCGGCGGGGCAATATCGCGTGAGCCATGCTCAATATCCCGATCAAGGATTATTTCCGCGAGACCAAGCTCTTTAACGCGCGTCTGACCGTCGCCGCCGCGGTGGCGGGTGCGTTGATCCTGCTGCTCGCCGTGCGGCTCGCGTACCTGCAAGTGGTGGCGCACAAACACTACGCCACCCTCTCCCAGGCGAACCGCATCCGCCCGATCCCGATCCCGCCGGTGCGCGGGCTGATCCTTGACCGCAACGGCGTGGTGCTGGCGCAGAACTTCCCGGTGTATACCCTGGAAATCGTCCCCGAGCAGGTGGACGACATGGATACCCTGATCGAGGAGCTCGGCGGGCTCGTGACGCTCGGCGAGGCGGACCTCAAGGCCTTTCGCAGACTGCTGCGCGAGCGCCCGCGCTTCGAGCAGTTGACGCTGCGCACGAACCTGAGCGAGGTCGAGGCCGCGCGCGTGGCCGTCCGGCGTCCGTATCTGAACGGGGTGGAGCTTCAGGCGCGGCTGCAGCGGCACTATCCGCTCGGCGGCCTCGCCGTGCACGCCCTCGGCTACGTCGGGCGCATCAACGAATCCGAGATGGAGCGCATCGACAAATCCGCCTACCGCGGCATGCGCCACATCGGCAAGCTCGGGGTGGAGGCGACCTACGAGAAACTGCTGCTCGGAGACGTGGGGTTCGAGAAGGTCGAGATCAACGCCCACGGGCGAACGCTGCGCAATATCGAGCGCGTGGCGCCGGTCGCGGGCAAGAACCTCACCCTCAATATCGACGCCAAGCTCCAGGCGCTTGCCGAGCAGGCGCTCGGCAAGCGCCGCGGGGCGGTCGTGGCAATCGAGCCGCGCAGCGGCGCGGTGCTCGCATTCGCCGCCACCCCGACCTACGACCCCAACCCCTTCGTCAACGGCATCGACCCCGAGGCCTATCGCAAGCTGCTGGACGATCCGGACAAGCCGCTCGTCAACCGTATCCTGAACGGCCAGTATTCGCCGGGCTCGACCATCAAGGCCTTCCTCGGGCTCGCGGCCCTGGAGCTCGGGGGCTTCGACGCCGACAAACCGGTGACCTGTCCCGGCTGGTTCACCCTGCCCGGCGACCGGCATCTGTTCCGCGACTGGAAGAAGACCGGGCACGGCGTCGTCACGCTGCACGAGGCCATCGTGCAGTCCTGCGATGTCTATTTTTACCGCTTCGCCGCGGCGGTCGGTATCGAGGCGATGAAGAACTTCCTCGCGCCTTTCGGCTTCGGCGCCAAGACCGGCGTTGACCTCCCCGGCGAGTCCGAAGGCATCCTGCCCTCGCCGGAATGGAAAAAGGCGCGCGGACAACCCTGGTACCCCGGCGAGACCGTGATGACCGGTATCGGGCAGGGTCCGATCCTGGCGACCCCGCTGCAACTCGCCTCCGCCATCTCGGCGATCGCCAACGGCGGCGTGCGCATGAAGCCGCGCCTGCTGCGCTCCATCGTGGACGCCAAGAGCAAGGTGGCGCGGGAACCCGAGCCCGAGACCTACCCCGAGCTCCCGCTGCGCGACAAGCACCACTTGGACGAGCTGATCGAGCATCTGACGGGTGTGGTGCACACCAACAAGGGCACGGCCTATGGCATCGGCTACAATGCGCCCTACAAGATCGCGGGCAAGACCGGCACCGCACAGGTCAAGGGCGTGGCCCAGGGTGAGAGCTATGTCGAGAAGCTCGTGCCCGAGCGGCTGCGCGATCACGCGCTCTTCATCTCGTTTGCGCCGGTCGAGGCCCCGCAGATCGCGGTCGCCGTCGTTATCGAGAACGGCGGCCACGGAAGCTCGGCCGCCGCGCCCGTGGCGCGCAAGCTGATGGATTACGTGATCCTCGGCAAAACCACGGCGCCGCCGCAGCCGGCCGCTTCGGAAAACAATGAGTAAGAATGTCGTAACCGCAGATGAACGCAGATTTTAAGGCGCAAAGAGACGGTCGTTCTTTCTTTATCGGCGTTTATCCGCGTTCATCTGCGGTTCCGATTTAATATGAATCTTCAACGCCTGCACCTCGACAAGCCGCTCTTCTACGCGCTGCTCATGCTGGCGGCGGTGAGTCTTGCGGTCGTCTACAGCGCCGGCGCCAAAGACGAGGCCCTCGCCCTGGCGCACGTCGCGCGCCTGCTGCTCGGCTTCGGGATCCTCATCGCCATCGCCCAGGTCCGCCCGGAAATCCTCGAGCGCTGGTCGCCCTACATCTTCGGCGCCGCGCTCGCGCTGCTCCTGGGGGTGCTCACGATCGGCGTGATCGGCAAGGGCGCGCAGCGCTGGCTGGGCCTCGGGCTCGCGCGGTTCCAACCCTCGGAGGTCATGAAGCTCGCCCTCCCGATGATGCTCGCCTGGTTCCTCGGGCGCGAGGGGCTGCCGCCCCGGCTCTGGCGCCTCGGCGCGGGGCTTGCGATCGTCGCGATCCCCGCGGCGCTCATCGCCAAGCAACCCGATCTCGGAACCGCGGTGCTCGTGCTCGCGAGCGGTCTCATCGTGCTGTTTCTCGCCGGCACCCCTTGGCGCCTCATCGTGCCGCTCCTCGGAGCGATCGGCGCGGCCGCGCCCTTCGCCTGGCACTTCCTGCACGATTACCAGAAGCAGCGCATCCTCACGCTCTTCGATCCCGACTCCGATCCGCTCGGGCGCGGCTATCACACCATCCAGTCCATGATCGCGGTCGGCTCCGGCGGCTTCTACGGCAAGGGCTGGCTCAACTCGAGCCAGGCGCACCTCGAATATCTCCCCGAATCGCATACCGATTTTGCGTTTGCCGTCTTTTCGGAGGAGTTCGGGCTCATCGGCGGCCTCCTGCTCGTCGCGCTCTACGGCTTCGTCGTCGCGCGCAGCTTCTGGATCGCCTATCTCGCGCAGGACTCCTACACGCGCCTGCTCGCGGGCGCCGTGAGTCTCGGATTTTTCCTCGCGTTTTTCGTCAACCTGGGCATGGTGACCGGGATCCTGCCCATCGTCGGCGTGCCGCTGCCCATCGTAAGCTACGGCGGCAGCTCGACGCTGGCGCTCATGGCCGGCTTCGGCGTGCTCATGAGCATCCACACGCACCGGCGGATCGTCGAGGGATGATGCGCGGCTTGGCGCTGCGGCTTCTGGCGCTGGGGTGGGCGTTCCCGCCGTGGGCGGCGCCGTCCGCCGCCCACGCGCTCGACCTCACCCAATATCCGGAGGTGGGCGCATTCATCGGTGAGATGTCCGAGCGCCACGGGTTCGACGCCGCGCAGCTGCGCCGGCTGTTTCTCGCGGCGCGCATCCGCCCGGAAATCGTCGAGGCGATGGAGCGCCCCGGGGAGGCGCGGCCGTGGTACGAGTACAAGGGCCGGTTTCTGGACGAGGAGCATGTGCGCGACGGCCGGCGTTACTGGGAGCGACACGCGCAGGCGCTCGAGCGCGCCCGCGAGTCCTACGGCGTGGACCCGGAGATCGTCGTCGCCATCATCGGGGTCGAAACCCAGTACGGCCGCAACCGCGGCAAGTATCCGGTGGTCGACGCCCTGGCGACACTGATGCTCCACTACCCGCAGCGCTCCGAATTCTTCCGCCGCGAGCTCGAGGAGTTCCTGCTGCTGTGCCGCGAGAATGGCTTCGATCCGGCCACGCTCAAGGGCTCGTACGCCGGCGCGATCGGCGCGCCGCAGTTTCTGCCCTCGAGCTACCGGCGCTACGCCGTCGATTTCGACGCGGATGGCCGCCGCGATCTCCTCGACAGCCCCGCGGACGTGATCGGGAGTGTCGCGCATTTCCTCAAGGCGCACGGCTGGGAGGCGCGCGCGCCCGTCACCGACGAGGTGCGGCTCGAAGGCACGCTCTACTTCTGGATCGAAAAGCTCGGGACGCGCCCGGCGCTGCCGGTGAGCCGGCTCATCCAGTACGGCGTGGTCCCACGCCGGCCGGCCGAGCTCGAACGGCGGGCAGCGCTCATTGTGCTCGAAGGCGAGGACGGTCCGATCCATCGTCTCGGCTACAACAATTTTTACGTCATCACGCGCTACAACCGCAGCGCGCTCTACGCGATGGCGGTGTACGAGTTGGGCGAGCTGATCCGCAAACGGCGCGCGGAGCCCTCATGAGGCGCAAGTGTCGCTGCCCCTATTGCGGTCTCGCGCTTGCGCCGCTCTTGCTACTGCTTGCCGCGTGCAGTTTCCTGCCGCGCAGCGGCGGCTATTTCGAGGACGACGGTCCGTCCGCGCCGATCGCGGACGCCGCGCGCATTCCGGATGCCGTACCCAAGCACGAGTCCCGCAGTCGCTACGGCAACAACCCCTACACCGTGAACGGCGCGCGGTACCATCCGGTTGCGGATGCGCGCGGCTATCGCGAGCGCGGCGTCGCCTCCTGGTACGGCAAGAAGTTCCACGGCCGGCGCACCTCGAACGGCGAAACCTACGATATGTACGCCATGACCGCAGCGCACACGACGCTGCCGCTGCCGTCGTACGTGCGCGTGCGGAACCTCAAGAACGGCCGCAGCGTCGTGGTGCGGGTGAACGACCGCGGTCCGTTCCTGCATAGCCGGCTGATCGATCTTTCCTACGCCGCGGCCGCGAAGCTCGGCATCGCCGACGAGGGCACGGGGCTCGTCGAGGTGGAGACGGTGGCCCCCGGCGAGCCGCTGACGGCGAAAACGGATACGGTCGAGATCATCGCGCCGGCCGCGGCCGCGGAGGCAAACGGCGGACCGCGCCTGTATCTTCAGGTGGGGGCGTTCACGCGGTGGGACAACGCCATCGCCCTGCGCGACCGCCTCGAACGCGAGGCGTTTCGTCCGATCTTCGTCCAGTCCACGCTGGTCGAGACCGAGACGCGCGTCTACCGCGTGCGCATCGGGCCCGTCGCCAGCGTCGAGGAAGGGGACCGGCTGACCGAGCGGCTCGCGCAGCAGGGCGTCGCGAACGCGGTGTTCGTAGTGGAATAGAACAAAAAAGCAAAAGCCGGAATGGACAGGATTAACAGGATTTACAGGATTTACAGGATTAGAATTAAACGCTACAGCTCAACAATATCGGACTAAATCTGAGCCTGTAAACCGGCTCCGAAGGCGCGCCCGAAAACCGGTTAGAATAGCGATCCCGGCAAACGCCCAGGCGGGAATGCGGCCGGCATGAACCTGAAGGCAGTGCGTGAATATCCGCGTTCATCCGCGTTCATCTGCGGTTAAATGTTTTTTGCTATGAACGGTATACGGCTGGTCTACCTCAACGGTCAATTCCTCCCGCCGGAGACGGCGCGGGTCTCGGTGTTCGACCGCGGCTTCGTCTTCGGCGACGGCGTCTACGAGGTGATCCCGGTGTTCGGCGGGCGCCTGTTCCGGCTGCCGCAGCATCTCGCACGCCTCGACGCGAGCCTGCGCGAGATCCGCCTCGCCAATCCCCTGAACCCCGCGCAGTGGGGCGAGGTCTTCGCGCGTTTGGTCCGCGAGCAGGGTGGCGGCGATCTCTCGATTTATCTTCAGATCACCCGCGGGGTGGCGCCGCGCGACCACGCGTTTCCGCCCAACGTCGCGCCCACCGTGTTCGCCTACGCCCAGCCGCTCAAGTACCCCTCGGCCGAGCAGCTCGCGCAAGGGGTCGCGGCCGTGACCTGCTCCGATATCCGCTGGCTGCGCTGCGACATCAAGGCGATCGCGCTGCTGGCGAACGCGCTGCTGCGGCAGGAGGCGATCGACCAGGGCGCGGCCGAGGCGATCCTGTTGCGCGACGGCTGTGTCACCGAGGGTGCGGCGAGCAACATCTTCGTCGTCAAGCACGGCCGGCTTGTCACGCCTCCGAAGGGGCCGTACATCCTGCCCGGGGTGACGCGCGATCTCGTGCTCGAGCTCGCGCGCGCCCACGGCGTCGCCTGCGCCGAGGAGACCGTGCACGAAGAAGCATTATTCGGCGCCGACGAGGTCTGGCTCACGAGCTCCACGCGCGAGGTGCTGCCGGTCACGCGGCTCAACAACAAACCCGTCGGCTCGGGCCGGCCCGGACCGATGCACGCGCGCATGCTCGCGCTTTATCTCGCTTACAAGCAGTCGTTTCGCGAGGGCGCCGTCGACTGATGCCTCGCCCCGCGTCAGCCAAGCACACCCCGGTCGTGCTGCGCGCGCTCGGGCACGTCGACTATCACGAATCCTGGCGCGCGATGCGGGAATTCACGGACGCGCGCACCGCATCCACACCGGACGAGATCTGGCTGCTCGAACACCCGCCGGTCTACACCATGGGGCTCAAGGGGCGCGACGGCACGGCGCGCGCGCTTCGGGGGATTCCGATCGTCTACACCGACCGCGGCGGCGACATCACCTATCACGGCCTCGGGCAAATAGTCGCCTATGTGCTCATGGACCTGCGGCGCCGGGGCTGGGGCATCAAGACGCTGGTGCAGGCACTCGAATCGGCGGCGATCGAGCTGCTGGCGAGCCACGGTATCCACGGCGAGCGCCGCGCCGGCGCCCCCGGTGTCTACGTCGCCGGCAAGAAAATCGCGGCCCTCGGGCTGCGCGTGCGTCAGGGCCGCACCTACCACGGGCTTGCGCTCAACGTGGACATGGACCTGACACCCTTCTCCCGGATCGATCCCTGCGGTTATCCCGAGCTTCAGGCGACACAGCTGGTTGACCTTGGGATCGCTGCGGGCTTGAGCGAGACGCGAAAGGCCCTGGCCGGACTGCTCGCCCGCCATCTCGGGTATAATGACGTGACGCAAGTATATAGTCCCATACGCCCGGAATTGGCCACCCATGCCGCTCGAGCCATCCTCCCCGAATAATCGCGAGTCCGAGCCGCCGGCGCAGAAAGGCGCGGCCAAGGTCGCGCGCATCCCGATCAAGGTCGCGCCGACGGAGACGCCGCTGCGCAAGCCCGCCTGGATCCGCGCCAAGAGCCCGACGCACCCCGAGGTCGGCCGGCTCAAGACCTTGCTGCGCGCGCATCGCCTCAACACCGTGTGCGAGGAGGCCTCCTGCCCGAATCTCGGCGAATGTTTCCGCCACGGCACCGCGACCTTCATGATCATGGGGCGGCTGTGCACCCGGCGCTGTCCCTTCTGCGACGTCGCCCACGGCCGCCCGAACCCGCTCGATGAGAACGAGCCCGAGAGCCTCGCGCGCGCGGTGGCGGCCATGGGGCTCAAATTCGCGGTCATCACCTCGGTCGACCGCGACGATCTGCGCGACGGGGGTGGCGCCCATTTCGCCGCCTGCGTGCGCGCCGTGCGGGC